>NC_008048.1:0-316666 GCF_000013985.1 Sphingopyxis alaskensis RB2256
ATGATTCGCATCTTTTCGGGCCGCTTGTCCCGGATGGCCCGCCTGTGCCCGGCGCAGGCGACGAATTGGCGCGTGGCGGCTGCCCGATACGTCGGCGCGCGGGGATTACAGGGGGCGGCACGGCGTGACAGAGAGCGGCAATCGGCATGGGCAGAATGCAAGGGACGGAGCAGTGAGCGGTGATGCCGCAGCGCTCTGGCCGCGCGTCGCCGAGGGCCTGCGCCGCGACCTTGGCGCCCGCACCTTCGATCATTGGCTCAAGCCCGTGCGCTTCGCCGACTATTGCGCGCTGTCGGGCGTGGTGACGCTGGAGACCGCGAGCCGTTTTTCGGCGAACTGGATCAACGAACGCTTCGGTGACCGGCTCGAACTCGCGTGGCGGCAGCAATTGCCTGCGGTACGCAGCGTCAGCGTGCGCGGCGGCGTGGCGGCGACCGAGCGCGCCGCAACGCTGGCCTCGGTGCCACTTCCCACGTTCGACGCGCCGGCCGCTCCCGCGGCCAACCCCGCGCTGCTCGGTTTCGACCCGCGGCTGTCGTTCGACCGCTTTGTCGTCGCGCGCTCGAACATCCTCGCCGCCAACGCCGCGCGCCGGATGGCGATGGTCGAGCGGCCGCAGTTCAACCCGCTCTATCTCTGTTCGGGCACCGGGCAGGGCAAGACGCATCTCCTGCAAGCGATCGCGCAGGATTATGCCGCCGCACACCCGACCGCGACGATCATCCTGATGTCGGCGGAAAAGTTCATGCTCGAATTCGTCGGCGCGATGCGCGGCGGCGACATGATGGCGTTCAAGGCGCGGCTGCGCGCCGCCGATCTGTTGCTGCTCGACGATCTGCAATTCGTTATCGGCAAGAATTCGACGCAGGAGGAACTGCTCCACACGATCGACGACCTGATGACGGCGGGCAAGCGCCTTGTCGTCACCGCCGACCGTCCGCCTGCGATGCTCGACGGGGTCGAGGCGCGGCTCTTGTCGCGCCTGTCGGGCGGGCTCGTCGCCGATATCGAGGCGCCCGAGGATGATTTGCGCGAACGCATCATCCGCCAGCGGCTCGCCGCGATGCCGATGGTCGAGGTGCCCGACGATGTCATCGCCTGGCTGGTCAAGCATTTCACGCGCAATATCCGCGAGCTCGAGGGCGCGCTCAACAAGCTGCTCGCTTATGCCGCGCTCACCGGCGCGCGCATCGACCTCATGCTCGCCGAAGACCGGCTTGCCGAAAATGTCCGCTCGGCGCGCCCGCGCATCACGATCGACGAGATCCAGCGCGCGGTGTGCGCGCACTACCGGCTCGACAGATCGGACATGAGCTCGAAGCGCCGCGTCCGCGCGGTCGCCCGCCCGCGTCAGGTCGCCATGTATCTGGCGAAGGAACTCACGCCGCGCTCCTATCCCGAAATCGGGCGCCGTTTCGGTGGCCGCGACCATTCGACGGTGATCCACGCCGTGCGCACGGTCGAGGCGTTGCGCGTCGCCGACAGCGAACTCGACGCCGAAATCGCCGCGATCCGGCGCAGTCTCAACAGCTGATCCACAGGTCCGTCCCGAGGGTTATCCACGGGACTATCCACAGCGCGCGGCGGTCATGCGGGCAGTCATCGTCCAGCCTTGTCATCCCGGATCAAGTCCGGGATGACGATGAAGACATGGCTGCTTCCGGTCGAAAGCGGCCCCGCGCTATCCCTCGACCGGCCCCTCGAACTTCTCGATCACCCAGTCCTCGGCCTGTGCGCCGCCGATCCATTCCTGCATGTGCGGGTGGCTGATCACCGCCTGTGCATAGGGCAGGGCAAAGCGGGGCAGCGGGATCGAGTAAGTGATGAAGCGCGTCACCACCGGCGCGAACATCATGTCGGCCGCCGACCAGTCGCCGAACAGATAGTCGCCTTCGCCGCCGAACCGCGCGCGCGCTTCGGCCCAGATCTGGAGGATGCGGATCACGTCGGCCTGCACTTCGGGGGTGAGCTCGGCGGCGGGATAGATGCGGCGGATGTTCATGCTGTGCTCGCGGCGCAGCGCCGCAAAGCTCGAGTGCATTTCGGCCGCCATCGACCGCGCCATCGCGCGCGCCGCCATATCGTCGGGCCAGTATCCGCGCGTCCCGCCGGTCTTTTCGTTGAGATAGTCGATGATCGCCAGGCTGTCCCACACGACGATGTCGGCGCCGTCCCACAGGATCGGCACCTTGCCGCCCGACGGCGCGAACTCGTCGCCCTCGCGCCGCTGGTTCCACTCTTCGTTGTAGAGCGGGACGGTGACCTCCTCGAACGGCAGGCCGCTGTGCCTGGCGGCGAGCCAGCCGCGCAGGCTCCAGCTCGAATAGGCCTTGTTGCCGATAAAGAGTTTCATGCCAATCCTCCTCCCTCCCCCTTGACGGGGGAGGGTTGCGCAGACTTGCCAGCTTGCTGGCTAGTCGAAGCTGGGAGAGGGTGATGCGAGCCCGTGGCTCGCCGCGGCCCGGCGGGCCGCTTCCCCCTCTCCAGGTTACGGTAGCGGACCAGTCCGCAACCTTCACCATCCTCTCCCGCAAGGGGAGAGGATCATCTATAATTCCACCGCCTCCAGCACCGCGGTGCGCAGTTCGGCGATCCCCATGCCTTTCTCGCTGCTCGTCGCAATCACCTCGGGGTGCGCGGCGGGGTGTTTGCGCGCCTCGGCCTCGGTCGCGGCATGGACGTCGGCGAGCGCGCTCGCCTTGATCTTGTCGGCCTTGGTGAGCACGAGGCGGTAGCTCACCGCCGCGGTGTCGAGCATTTCGAGCACATCGCGGTCGACATCCTTGATGCCGTGGCGGCTGTCGATCAGCACCAATGTGCGTTTCAGCACCTGCCGTCCGCGGAGGTAATCGTTGATCAGGAAGCGCCATTTCCTGACGACATCCTTCGGCGCCTTGGCAAAGCCGTAACCGGGCATGTCGACGAGGCGGAACACCGGCGGTTCGCCCACGTCGAAATAGTTGAGTTCCTGCGTGCGTCCCGGCGTGACCGAGGTGCGCGCGAGGCCGTTGCGGTTGGTCAGCGCGTTGAGCAGCGACGATTTGCCGACGTTCGATCGACCCGCAAAGGCAATCTCCGGCACCGACGGCACAGGCAGATGCTGAAGCGCGGGCGCCGATTTCAGGAAGGCGATCGGGCCTGAAAACAGCTTGCGCGCGCGCTCCGCCCGTTCGGGATCCGCACCGGGTTCGAGTTCGATCTCGCTCACTTCGCCGGCGCCGCCTTCAGCGCCGGGAACTTGCGATACATCCACTGCTGCTGCCCGATCGACAGGATATTGTTGGTGATCCAGTAAAGCAGCAGGCCCGCCGCGAAGGGCGCCATGATGAACATGAACAGCCACGGCATGATCTTGAACACCTGCGCCTGCACCGGGTCGGCGGGGGCGGGGTTCAGACGGAACTGCAGCCACATCGTCACGCCCAGGATCACCGCGAGCAGCCCGATCGCCAGGATCGACGGCGGGGTGAAGGGCAAGAGGCCGAAGAGGTTGAGGATGTGCAGCGGATCGGGCGCCGACAGATCCTTGATCCACAGGATGAACGGTTGGTGGCGCATTTCGATCGCCAGCATCAGCACCTTGTACAGCGCATAGAAGATCGGGATCTGGATGACGATCGGCAGGCAGCCCGCGAGCGGATTGATCTTCTCGTCCTTATAGAGCTTCATCAGCTCCTGCTGCATCCTGGGCTTGTCGTCCTTGTAGCGCTCCTGCAGCGCCTTCATCTTCGGCTGGACGACGCGCATCTGTGCCATCGACGAAAACTGCCGGTTGGCGATCGGGAACATCAGCAGGCGGATGATCAGCGTCAGCGCCATGATCGCGAGCCCGAAATTGCCGACCTTCTCGAACAGCCAGTGGAGCAGCTTGAAAATCGGCACCTCGAAAAACTCGAACCAGCCCCAGTCGATCGCGTTCGACAGGCGGGTGATGCCCTGGTCGTCCTGATAGGTTTCGAGAATCTCGACTTCCTTGGCGCCCGCAAAGATGCGGCTCGTCGCCGTCAGTTGCTGGCCCGGCGCGACCTGCGTAAAATCACGCGCGAACAAGGTCTGGTAATTGTTCGTCGCAGGCGAGCTGATCGCCGCGGTCACGCGTTCGCCCTTCGCCGGGACGATCGCGGCGAGCCAATATTTGTCGGTGAAGCCCAGCCAGCCTGCCGAAGTGTAGCGCACGCTGCGGTTCGGCGCTTCCTCGAGGTCGTCATAGTCGATGTCGAACACCGACTTGCCGTCGAGATAGCCGGTCGGCCCGACATGGATCGTCCAGCTGTCGACCTCGTGCGGGTCGGTCGGCTTGCCGAGGCGGTCGATGAGCGCAAAGCTGCTGAGCGACACCGGCGCGGTGCCGGCGTTCACCACCGTCTGCTTCGCGGTGATCAGGTAATTGGCGTCGATGCTATATTCGATGCGGAAGGTCTGGCCGGTCGTGTTCGTCCAGCTCAGCGTTACCGGGGTGGTCGGGGTCAGCTTCGTTCCGTTCGCAGTCCAGACGGTGCCCGCGCCCGGAAGCTGAATGCCCTGCGCCGTCCAGCCGAGGCTGGCAAAATAGGCGGCGGGGGTGCCGCCCGGCGCGAACAGCCGCACCGCGGGCGAGTCCTTCTTGATCGTCTGGCGATATTTGGTGAGCGTGATGTCGTCGATGCGCGCGCCGACGAGGTTGATCGAGCCGCGGATTGCCGGGGTTTCGATCGGGATGCGCTGCCCTTCGGCGAGCACGACGTCGACCGGGCGGATCGCCTGCGCCGCCGCGGGGGTGGCCGCCGTCGGGGCGGGCAGCGCGCTCGGCTGGCCCTGCGCCGTGGGCGCGGTCGCGGGCGCGCCGTTGGCGCCGGCGACGGTCTTGGTCACATCGGGCTGGTCGGGGGTCGGGAAAAACCGCTCGGCGACGAAGTTCCAGCCGATCAAAATCGCCACCGACAACAGGATTGCCGCGATCAGGTTACGCTTGTCGTCCACGCTCTTCGATCTCTCTTCGTCTCAAAAATGTCGGGGGATGCGGGCACTAAGGCACCGGGTCGTAGCCGTGACCGCCCCAAGGATGGCAGCGCAATAGCCGCTTTGTCGCGATCCAGCCACCCTTGATCGCGCCATGGCGCCGAAGCGCGACGATCGCATATTCGCTGCACGACGGCGCATAGCGGCAGGTCGGCGGCAGGACGCGCGACGGGCCCAGCTGCCAGGCGCGCGCGATCAGGATGAGCAGGCGGGCGATCATGCGGGAAGCCCTGCTAGAAGCTGCGAAACGTCCTGCCCTCTCCCCTTCAGGGGAGAGGATATGGAGGCTTGGCGCGCAGCGCCTAGCCGGAGCTGGAGAGGGGGTTGCGTCACGAGCGGTTGTTTCCCTCTCCAGGCTTCGCTAGCTCCTCGCTGAGCAAGCTGCGCTATCCTCTCCCCTTCAGGGGAGAGGACGACCGGCAGGAACGGGGAGCGGCGATTCATCGTGCGAGCTTCTTCGCCGCGCGCTTCAATGCCGAATCGAGCTGCTCGCCAAGCTCGGCAAAGGCGATGTCGTTGGCGCCGGGGCGACCGATCAGCACATGGTCGGCGCCGGCGATCCCCGATTCGGGAAGCAGTGCCCGCGCGAGTTCGCGAAAGCGGCGCTTCATCCGGTTGCGCGTGACCGCGTTCCCGACCTTCTTGCTGACGGTATAGCCGATGCCCAGCGCGTCGGAATCGTCGCCGCGCGGGCGGACGAGCAGGACAAAGCCGGGCATGGGAAAGCGAAGGCCGCGGTTGGCGGCCAGAAATTCGCTGCGTTTGTTAAGCGTTCGCACCAGACGCGCTGGCGGCGAAGCGTCGGCGGTCAGGCCGACAGCTTCTTGCGGCCGCGGGCGCGGCGGGCGGCCAGAACCTTGCGACCGCCGACGGTGGCCTTGCGGGCGCGGAAGCCGTGACGGCGCTTGCGCACGAGGCGGCTCGGTTGATAGGTGCGCTTCATCGCGGTTTTCCCTAGATCTCGTCAAATGCTGCAACAGAAAAGGGCCGCCAAGCGTGGGCGGCCACCGTTGGGGGCGCGGATAAGCAAGAGTCGGCCCAAAGTCAATCGCCATCTGGCGTTTCCGGCGCGCGGCGCGCACGCCGCCGCGCGGCGCTGACGCGGCGCATAACCCGGTCGGTCCATGCGCCATAGCGGGGGTGCCGCCACTTGAAGCGGACATAGACGCGCTTCGCCCACGCGCTGTTCTGAAGGCAGAGCATCAGCCCCAGCGGAAAGACGATCAGGAAACCCGGCCCCGGCAGCGGCCCGATCGCGATTCCGACGAGCATCAGCAGCACGCCGAGCGCGAACAAGGCCGTGCGCACCTGCGCATTCGACCGTAATCGCTGGTAGAGGCTCCGCTTTGCCATGGGGGCGATGTGGGGGAGACGGCGGCGTGTTACAAGACTAAAGCAGTTGCCGTGCCGCCGCGACGCACCATCATTCTCCCCGGTCGGGCGGTTTTTTCGAACGCTTCGGCGGGCGCGGCCCCGATCGACGGAACGATCGGTTCAGGCCGCTGTTGTCCGTCATGTAGGCCCTTCGCGGGCGCTTCGCATTGCTGCCGGAGAGAGAGAATGAAAAGGATTCTGACGATTTTCGCCATTAGCGGTTCGATATTGTTTCTGTCTGCGTGCAACACCGTTGAAGGCGCGGGAAAAGATATTGAATCGGTCGGCGACTGTGCCGACGGCGTCAAAGGCAATTGTTAGGGTCAGCATGCCCGGCGCGCGACGCGCCCTGGCGGTGATAGTCAGTTGAGCGCGACAAACCGCGCCATATCGTCGCGGGTCAGGTAACGCACCTCGTCGAATGGCGTCGCATTGGTCAGCGCGTAAAATTCGCGCGCCTTCGCGGCGTCCATGCCCATTTCGCGATAAAGGGCGATATAGTCGGCGTGGACTGGATCGTTCGCCGGATAGTCGTTCGCCTCGCGCCCATATTCGTCGGCCCAGCTATGCACGCCGAACTCGGCGTCGGGCGCCGCGCGGCGCGTGGCGCCGGCGAGCCACAGCTCGACCGCGCCCGAGCGGATCGAGCCGCCCGCGGGCACCACGGTTTCCAGTCCCGCGCGGCGGATCGCGCGCGCCAGCGCCAGATTGGCGTCCTCGTCGAGGCTGCCGGGGCAGTCGATCATCTCGATCCTCTTCAGCCCCGGAAAGGCGGCGAGCATCGCGGCGAACTGGCGCGGGGTCGCCGAAGTGACGTCGCCCGCCATCCGCGCCGTTGCGGCGTCGATCACCGAAAAGGGACCGAAGCTCGCCTTCGCCTGTCCCGGCGTCGCGAGCGTGGCGGTGGGCGCATAGCGCCGCGTCGCCGCGAACGCCTCTTCCTCGGCCAGCGCTTCGTCATCGAGGAGCGCCGCATCCTCCTCGATATAGCCCAAGTCATCGTCGCCCGCGTCGGCATGGGTCCATGTCACCGTCGTGGTGACGACCGTGACCCGCTGTGCCTGCGCGGGCGCGAACGCCAGCACCGCGGCGAGCGCGGCGACGATCAGCGTGCGCAGCAGGGCAGACGGCGAAGCCATGCCCCAGCCTTCGCGCGCCCGCGATGACCAATTGGCAAAGCGGCAGCGTCAGCGCCGCGTTAACCCCGTTGCGGGACGTTTAATCGCGGTCGGGCGCGCCAAGCGGGAAGAAAGCGCGATAGGGACGTGCTTCCTCGATACAACGCGCGACGCTGGGCCGTGCGTTCAGACGCGCACGATACGCACGCACCCTGACATGGCGCGGATCGATCGGGTGAACCCAGTCGGCATAGAAAAGCGCGGGCGCCGCGGCGCAGTCGGCCAACGAAAAGCCGTGCGGCGTGGCCCAGCCGTCGTTGGGCAGCCTGGTCTCGAGCCAGCCATAGGCTTTTTCGAGCAGATCGCGCGCGCGCTCGACGCGGGCAAGATCGGGCGTTGCCGTGATGAACGGCAGATATTCGGCGACCACGGCCTGAAAACGCGCCTGAAAATGATTGTCGAATATCCGGTCCAGAAACCGCACGTCGAGCGCCACCTTCGGATCGGCGGCAACCATGCACGGTTCGGGGACAATCTGGTCGAGATACTCGATGATGATGCTCGATTCGAACAGCGCCTGCCCGTCATGGACGATCAGGGGAAACTGTCCCACCGGCCAATGGGCCCGCAGTTCGTCATAATGAGTGAAGGGGGCTTCGGTTTCGAGTGCGCGATAGTCGAAATCGATACCCTTTTCGTACAGCGCGATCAGTGCCTTCCACGTGTATGAAGAGAAGGGGTGGCCATAGAAGATCAGGGTCATCGACGTTCCTTTCGCTTCATCCAGGCGAGCGGCCAGCCGACGAACATGATATGTGGCAAGAGCGCGATCAGCCCCTGCGCGGGGTCGGCGGGCGGAAAGGGCGATCCGAAGCGCAGCGGCAGCACGACGGCGTTCATCACGAGGTAGAGCAGCAACCCATAGAGCGTCCCCGTCAGCCACCACGGCCATAGGGTGAGCGCGTTCCAGCGCCGCGCGACGAAAAACCATGCCGCGACCATCGCGCCCATGATCGCGAAATGCGTCGCCAGCCCCGCCGCGGCGCCCACGGCGCCCCAGTCCCGCGCAGCGTCGCCGAACGGCCCGCTCGCCACGCCGCGCAACATGCCCGGCACGGTGCCGCCCTGAAGTACGCTCGATACCGCCGCATAGACGATGTCGAGCGTGCCACAGAGCGCCCAGGCGAAGAGCGCGGGACTACGCCGCGCCAACGGCTTCGCCCCGCACCGCGGCCTCGATCGCCGCGATGTCGATCTTTTTCATCGTCATCATCGCCTCGAACGCGCGCTTGGCGGCGGCCTTGTCGCTGCTCGTCGTCGCTTCGATCAGGACGCGCGGGGTAATCTGCCAGCTCACGCCCCATTTGTCCTTGCACCAGCCGCACATGCTTTCCTGCCCGCCATTGCCGACAATCGCGTCCCACAGCCGGTCGGTTTCCTCCTGCGTGTCGGTGTGGACGATGAAGGAAAAGGCCTCGCTATGCTTGAAGATCGGTGGGCCGTTGAGGCCGAGGCACGGCGTGCCGAGCAGCGTGAACTCGACGGTCAGCACATCGCCTTCCTTGCCGCCCGGCGTGTCGCCGGGTGCGCGGTGGACGGCGCCCACATGGCTGTCGGCAAAGGTTTCGGCATAGAAACTGGCCGCTTCCTCGGCGTCGCCTTCGTACCAGAGGCATAGGGTCAGGGGGGGCTTGCTCATCATCACTCTCCTTCATATTGCCTGGGGGGTATGGGGGGTCAGCCTTTGCGCGGCCCAACAAAGCCGATCGCCGCGCCCTGCGGGTCGATGGCGTTCATCGCATATTCGCCGCCCGGTATTTCCATCGGTTCGTTGGTGATCGTCCCGCCGTTCGCGGCGACCGCACCCCGCGCGCGGTCGATGTCGTCGACGCCGATGTAAAAGGTCCACGTCGGCGCGGGGATCCCCTCCATCAGCGGCATCACCGCGCCAATCATGTCGCCGCCGTGCTGGAGGAAGCGATATTGGCCAAGTTCGCCCATATCCATCGCGCCTTCCTGTCCCCAGCCGAAATGCCGCTGATAGAATGTGATCGCGGTGTCGGGTTCGCTCGTCGCCAGTTCGTTCCAGCGTATATGCTGCGCCTCGGTCACCGAAAAAGCGTCGGCAACCTTGTCGGGTTCGCCCTCGGGCGGAATCGGATTCATGATGTAAAAGGGCGCGCCCTGCGGATCGGCGACCATCGCGATACGCCCGACGGGCAGGTCGTGCGCCGGCATGTGTACGGTGCCGCCGTCGGCGGTGATCGCTGCGACCGCCGCATCGACGTCGGGGGTGTAAAGATAGCCGAGCCAGCCCGGCCGCGCGCCGCCCGCGATCATGTCGGCATTGAGCGCCAACACGCCGCCCGCGTTACCGCCATTCGTGCGGACGATCATCCGGTAATCGACGCCGCCGGGCGCGCCGGGGTCGCTGTGCGCCGCGATCGTCCAGCCGACAACCGCGCCGTAAAAGCGCGCCGCGCCGTCGGGGTCGCTCGTCATCAGTTCGTACCAGATGAAGCTGCCTGGGGGATTGGTCATCCTTCTTCTCCTTGCAAAAGCCTGTTCCGAAATGCAGCCTCAGGGCCGGTAGAAGCGCAGCGGCCTGGTGTCGGAGCGCGCCATCTGCCCGCGCGCCTCGAGGTCGAGCTGGACGCCCTTTTGCCACCAGCCGGCCTTGGCCCCGCCGGGGAACAGCACCTCGGGGAGCAGTGGCAGCAGGCGCTCCTTGATCTCGGCGGCGGTCAGGCCGGGCGCTTCGGTGGGCACCACCGTCAGCATCGCATCGCGCATCGCCTCATATTTCACGCGCTCGACCCGCACGACATGGTTCGGGCTGTTGACGTTCAGCATGTCGACGCGGTCGTTGGTCCTGCCCATCGTCAAGCCCTCGCCCCGTCGGCGTCGGCGGCCACCGCCTCCAGCGCCGCAAATGCCGCAGCGATCGTCACCGGCGCCCTGGGCCGCGCGTACATGCGGTCCAGAAAGGCGCGGAGCGCCGGGGCATCGTCCAGCAGCGCTTCCTCGCGCGCCCAGTCGAGCGTGAAGGCGGCGTTGAAATCGGCCACCGTCAGCGCGTCGCCGACCAGGACGTCGCGCCCCTGCATATGCTGTTCGAGCACTGCAACCATCCGTGCGGCGTCGCGCTTCGCCAGCGCGATTTCGGCCTCCGACTTTTCCTCGGGATCATAGATGAAATTGTGGAGCGCGATCCGCCACAGCGGTGCCTCGATCTCGGTCATCAGGAAGAACAGCCAGTGATACATGCGGCCGCGATCTTCGGCAGTGGCGGGGATCAGCCCGCCGCCGGGGAAGCGTTCGCCATATTTGTCGGCGAGATAGAGCTGGATCGCCGCCGATTCGCTGACCACCATGGCGCCATCGACGAGCACCGGCAGCTTGGCGGCGGGGTTGAGCGCCATAAAATCGGGCGTCAACTGTTCGCCCGCGCCGAGGTCGATCGGGATGATCTCGTGCGGCAGGTCGAGTTCATTGAGCAGCCAGATCGCGCGCAGGGCGCGGGTCGGCGGGGTTCCGTAAAGTTTGATCATCATTGTTCCTCCTGATCCGCTCCATGGCTGCGCCACAGGGGGATGACCGCATCACGCCTCGACGATCGGGACGAAGCCGCCATAGATCATGCGCCTGGCGTCGAAGGGGCGCTCTTCTTCGGGGCCGGGGTTCATCCGCTCGTCGGCCATCACCCTTTCCCAGCCGCTGTCGCGCGCTTCCCTGCTGGGCCATTCGACCCAGCTGAACACGACGGTCTCGCCGTCCTTTTTGTGCGCGGCGCGGGCATAGTCGGTGATCTTGCCGTCGGGGACGTCGTCGCCCCAATTTTCAACAACGCGCGTGGCGCCATGTTCGATGAATATCTCCGACGCCATTTTCGCCATCGCGCGATAGCGGTCCTTGTTGGCATCGGGGACGGGGGCGACAAAGCCGTCGACATAGCCGGTGGCGCCGGTGCCGCGATCGTCGAGGATCGTTTCGAAACCGCCGACGATCATCCGCTTGCCGTCGAACGGCATGTCGCTACCCATCTGTTGCATCCGCGGGTCGGACATGATCCTTTCATTGGCGGCATCGCGCACCTGCTTGTCGGGATATTCGAACCAGCTGAACACGACGGTCTCGTCGGCCTTCGCCTGCACCGCGCCCTTGAAATCGTTGACCTTGCCGTCGGGCACGTCATCGCCCCACGCCTCGACCATCCGCGTCACGCCAAACTCCCTGAACAGCGGCGCCGCATCGGCGGCGTGCCTGCGATAGGCGTCCTTGTTGGCGGTCGGCACCGCGACCACAAATCCTTCTACATAGGTCATCGTCTCTCTCCTTTCGGGGGCAGGAAACTGTAATCAGGCAGGCGGACCCGCCTCTTCACGGAACGCGGCAAGCTGCGCGTCGAGCGCACGTCGAAAGGCAGGCCGTGCCAGGCATCGGTCGAGATAGGCCTGGAGCCGCGGCTGTTCGGCGATCAGTCCCGCCTCGACGGCTTCGCGCAGCACGGTCGCCATCGCAATGTCGGCGACGGTGAAGTCGCCGGTCAGATAGGGTTTGTCGCCCATCGCGTCGTTGAGACGGCCGAGCCGGCCACGAATGAAGTCGATCAGGCCGGGGCGGCGGAGCTTCGCCCATTCCTCGTCCTTCGAGAAAATATCGACATTGCCCAGTTCGAACAGCATCGGTTCGACGCTGTTATAGGCGGCGAACAGCCAGGCGAGTGTGTTGGCGCGGCCCTGCGCATCGCGCGGCATCAGCCGTTCGTCCTTTTCGGCGAGGTGAAGCAGGATCGCGCCGCTTTCGAACAAACGGATGCCGCCGTCGTTGAGCACCGGCACCTGCCCCCAGGGCTGGAACAGGAAATGGTCGGCGGGGCGGTTGACCGCGCTGATCAGATGCTCGGCATAATCGAGGCCGATTTCCTCGCATGCCCAGCGCGGGCGCAGGTCGCGGACAAAGCCGCGCGCGAAATCGGGAACCCAGTCAAAGGCAGTGAGCACGATGGCGGCGTCGGGGTTGATCGGCATCATTTCTCTCCTTGGGGACGGGGTGTCAGAAAAAGCCTTCGGGCATTGGCGGCATGGCATCGTCCAGAAAGGCGATGGCCTGTTCCGCGATCGTGGGGGCTTCGGCCATAACGCCGATGTGCGATGTCGCGGGCAGGATCGACAGGCGCGCCTTGGGTGGCTGGGTCATGAACCCCTGCGTTGCCGTTGCGATGTCGGCGCCGCCACGCAGCTTGAACAGCTTGATCGCGTGCTCGAATGTGATGCCGTCGGCGTCGCCCAAAATGATCATCGTCTTGCCCGGAATCGCGCGCAATTGTGCGTCGCTATAGGCGAAGGGCGTCGAATCGATGTGCTTGATCGCCGCGACCAGGTCGGGAAAGGCGTCGGGGGTTGGCGACAGCCGTTTATACTCGGTCTCCATCGGGGTGCCGGCGAACATTTCGGGGGTCATTTTGGCGATGCCCTCCAACACTTCGGGAACCCACCCGTCGAGCCTGGCGGCGCCCGAAATGATCACCTGTTTGCCGACGCGTTCCGGGTGGCGCACCGCCATCGCGATCGCGGTGCTGCCGCCCATCGAATAGCCCAGCACATCGGCGCGTTCGACGCGCAGCGACGCGAGGACGGCGGCTGCATCGTCGGCCATCTGGTCATAGCTGAACGCACCGCCGACCTTGCCGGTGCGGCCGTGGCCGCGTGCGTCGATGGTGATGACGGGGCGCGATGCGACAAAGGGGGTGACGAAGGGTGCCATCGCTTCGCCCGACATGAACGCGCCGTGCAGCACCAGCAACGGCGTCTGCTTCGATGTCGGGTCGCCATGCACCGCATAGGCGATGCGCACGCCGTTGACCGTCGCATGCCCCGTCCTGGCGGCGCTGGCCGATGCGGTGGTCGTTGCGGGCTGTTGGGCATATGCGGGTTGGGGCAGCGCCGCGACGACGGCGGCGCTGGCCAGCAGGGCGAGCGCGGCGGCGACGCCCGAATGGCGGCGACGGAAAATCCGGGGGGGAGAAAAACCTGTCATGGATATAATCCTCTATAGTTTGACGAAGCCTAGCTTCGTTTGCCTTTGATGAAGGCGACGACCGACATGGCGTGGCCGTGGCCCAGGCCGTAATCGGCCTTCAGCCAGTCGATCACCGCACCGGCCTTGACCCCGGGCGCGAGGCCCGCGTCGTCGGCCAGGCCCTTTTGCGTCGCCTGTGCCCGCAAATCATCGGCGGATTGGCCCGTTTTGGTCCGAACATTGTCGAGATAGGCTTGGAAGGACATGCAAGCGGCCTTTCGGGCTGCGGGGGTAAACAGGCGATGGCGAGACAGGGAGAGCGCGCCATCGCCTGCCGGGTCAGGCGGCGGCTTCGGCGGGTTCGCCGGCGGGGATCGCGGCGGGGTCCATCCACATCACTTCCCAGATGTGGCCGTCGGGGTCTTCGAAGCTGCGGCCGTACATGAAGCCGAAATCCTGCGTCGGGGTCGGGTCGGCCTTGCCGCCCGCCTTGACCGCCTTGTCGACCTGTCCGTCGACTGCCTCGCGGCTGTCGGCCGAAACGCAGAGCAGCACCTGCGCGGTCGTGCGCGCGTCGGGGATCATCTTCGACGTGAAGCTCGCCCATTTTTCATGGCTGAGCAGCATGACGTGGATCGACCCTTCCTCGACGACCATGCAGGCGGCGGTCTCGTCGGTGAAGGCGGGATTGTTGACCGCGCCGACCGCCTCGTAAAAGGCCTTCGATCTGTCGAGGTCGGTGACGGGCAGGTTCACGAAAATCATCCGGGGCATCGTCTTTCTCCTTTTCTTGGGGGGATCAGGTCAGCGCGATCGGCGCGCCGGGGCAATTATGTGGGACATCATCATGCGGCGCTCCGTTCGAACAACATGGCGACATAGCGCTTCAGATGGGTGACGCTCTCGCGGGCGATCGCGGGGGCATTCGCGGACTTGGCGAGGATGAACGATCCTTGCAGCACCGCCTGGACGTGGCGGGCAAGGCCGATGGCGCTGACGCCTTCGGGCCTGCCATGGCGGTCGAACGCCGCCTCGATGTCGGGGACGAGCGCTTCGCAATAGGCATTGAGGCTCGCTTCGCACGCTTCGCGGATCGCGTCGCTCGTCGCATAGGCTTCCTGCACCATCGTGCCGACGAAGCAGGTATATTCCTCGGTCGGACCGCTCAGCATCGACAGGCGGAAATCGATATGGCCGAGCAGGCGATCGAGCGGATCGTCGAGCCGAGTATGCGGCGGCAGCTCGAACAGCGGCCGCGCGCGGTCGGTCCAGCCCTCGGCGGCGGCGACGGCGAGCGCCTCCTTTGACGCGAAATGGTGGAAAAAGGCGCCCTTGGTCACGCCCGCGGCGGCGCAGATCTGGTCGACCGTCGTTGCCGCATAACCCTGTCGCCGCACCAGCTGATGTGCCGCCGCGATCAGCGCCGCGCGGGCACTGCCGCGCGGGGCGCGGCCAGCCGAGGTGCCGCCGCCCGCCCGGGGGGCGGAGCGGGCGACGGCGTCGGGGGAAGGGGGCGTCTGATTCGTCGTCATGCGAATCGACATACCGACTGGTTGGTATGTTGTCAAACACCCGAGCGACCCCACGCTACGCGGCACCTTCGCCAACTTCCGAAAAAGACTCGACCTTTCCGCCGCTTCGCCTAAGAAGGCCTCGGAACAAAGGGGGCACATCGTGCTGTTCCGGGGGAGCAAATGGTCGCAATCGTCTCAACCGCCGCCTATCTCGGCATCGAGGCCCGCGGGGTCGAGGTGCAGTGCCAGATCACGCCAGGCGTTCCGCGCTTCGTCCTCGTCGGCCTGCCCGACAAGGCGGTCGGCGAAAGCCGCGAGCGCGTCCGCGCCGCGATCGCCGCGATCGGCCTGTCGCTCCCGCCCAAGGTCATCACCGTCAACCTCTCGCCCGCCGACCTGCCCAAGGAAGGCTCGCACTATGACCTGCCGATCGCGCTCGCGCTTCTGGGCGCGATGGGGGTGATCGATGCCGAAACGCTGGCGTCGTACGTCGTCGTCGGCGAACTCGGCCTCGACGGGCGCGTTGCCGCCTCGCCCGGCGTGCTGCTCGCTGCGCTCCACGCGGGCAGCGTCGAGCGCGGCCTCATCTGCCCCGCGGCGCAGGGCCCCGAAGCGGCGTGGGCGGGCAATGTCGAGGTGATCGGCGCGCCCGACCTCCTGTCGCTGCTCAACCATTTCAAAGGCAATGCCCTGCTTCCGCCGCCAGTGCCGGGCGAAGTCGCGGCGCCGGCGCGCGGCGCCGATCTCGCGCAGGTGAAGGGGCAGGAAACCGCCAAGCGCGCGCTCGAAATCGCCGCGGCGGGCGGACACAACCTTTTGATGTCGGGCCCGCCGGGCGCGGGCAAGTCGCTGATGGCCGCCTGCATGCCCGGCATATTGCCCGAGCTGACCCCCGCCGAGGCGCTGGAGGTGTCGATGATCGCCTCGGTCGCCGGACAGCTCGACGGCGGGCGGCTGGTACGCGCGCGGCCGTTTCGCAGCCCTCACCATTCGGCGTCGATGCCCGCGCTCGTCGGCGGGGGTCTGCGCGTGCGGCCGGGCGAGGTCAGTCTCGCGCATCTCGGCGTATTGTTCCTCGACGAGCTGCCCGAGTTTCAGCGCGGGGTGCTCGATTCGCTCCGCCAGCCGCTCGAAACGGGCGAGGTCAGCGTAGCGCGCGCCAATGCGCATGTCACCTTTCCCGCGCGCGTCCAGCTCGTCGCGGCGATGAACCCGTGCCGCTGCGGCCATCTTGGCGACCCCGCGCTCGCGTGCAGCCGCGCGCCGCGCTGCGCCGCCGATTATCAGGCGAAATTGTCGGGGCCGCTGCTCGACCGCATCGACCTGCACGTCGAGGTACAGGCGGTGAGCGCCGCCGACCTCACCCTGCCGCCCCCCGCCGAAGGCAGCGCCGAAGTCGCCGCACGCGTCGCGGCGGCGCGCGATGTGCAGACCCGGCGCTATGCGGAGCTCAGGGCGCGCACCAATGCCGAAATCGACGGCGAATTGCTCGAAGCGGTCGCGATGCCTGACGAAGCCGGGCGCAAGCTGCTCGCGCAAGCCGCCGAGGCGATGCGGCTGTCGGCGCGCGGCTATACGCGAATCCTGCGCGTCGCGCGGACGATCGCCGACCTTGCGGGCTCCGAAACCGTTGGTCGCATCCATATCGCCGAGGCGCTGAGCTATCGCCGCCAGGCACCGAGGAATTAGGGCGCGGACGTGGAGGCGATCGATTTCGAGAGCGCAATCATCGAATGGCGCGGGCCGGCGCCCTTCCTGTTCGCTGCCATCCCCGACGAGCATGTCGGTGCTCTTCGCCATGCCGCGATGACGGCGAGCTATGGTTGGGGCGTGGTCCCGGTCGCGCGCGTTGGCGCGACGCAGTTCACAACCTCGCTCTTTCCGCGTGACGGCGGCTATCTGTTGGCGATCAAGCTCGCCGTGCAGCGCGCCGAAGGGGTGGGGCCTGGCGATCGTGTCGCCGTGTCGCTCCGTGTCGGCCGCGACGGCAAATGTTGAAGAACGCCGCGCCATGGTAAAGATTTCCCAAGGATTTGGTGGGATAGCGCGGCGATGACTGGGGGATGCTCTCCTCTCGCGACGCGCTGCGGTCGGCTCTGGGGCCTGCTTGGCCTCATGCTGCTCACCATGCCCGCGACACCCGCGCAGGCCCGCGCGCTCGACGTCGAGCGCGACCTGTGCCACGCGGTGAGCGGCACCGCGCTCGGCGACGATGCGCTGCCGCGCCTGCGCTTTGCCTGCCGCGGCACCCCCGATGATTATCAGAAGCAAAGCCTGTGGCTCCGCACCACGCTCGACGAGCGGCCGGTGCAGGGCGGCCTGGCGCTGATGCTGCACAATTCGCGCTTCGACCGGCTGGCGGTCGGCTTTTCCTATGCCGACGGCACAACACGCTGGCAGCGGGTGCGCAGCGGCGATTTCGGATCGCACTGGCGCGCCGGCGGGCAGATCCTGTTCGATGCACCCCCGCGCGCTGTGCCGGTAACGGCCGTGACGATGCGTTTCGATGGCCTTGCCGCGCACCAACTTGTCCGCGCGCGCATCCTCCCGGCGGATGAGGCAGGGGTGCAGGCCTCGGGCATGGCCGCGGCGATCGGCGCTGCGCTGACGCTGCTGCTCGTCAGCGGCATTTACAGCCTGTCGCTCGCGGTTGCGGTGCGCCGCCAATATCTCGCCTGGCAAGCGGGGTGGTCGGCGACGATGCTGCTATGGGGCACGCTCTGGTCGCAGGCGCACCTGGCGCTCCTGCCGACGATGGCCGGGACGGCGACGGCGCAAATCTGCACCTTTCTTGCCTGTCTTGCCATTGCGGTGGCGACGGCGAGCGCCGTCACCGCGGTCGAGCGCGGCCGGGGCGTGCGGGGCCTCAGGATCGTCGCATTGCTCCTTGGCGTCGGCGTCGGTCTGGCGGGCATCCCGCTCGCGCTGATCCGCCGCGGCGACCTCAGCCTGCTCGCCGACCTGTTGGGCTTCGCCATCCTCGCCGACCTGATCGTCGTGGCGATCTATCTCGCGCTGGCGTGGCGGCGCGGATCGGTCGAGGCGCGCGACTTTCTGGCGGCGTGGGGGCTGCCGATGGCGGTGCTGGCGTTCATCCACATCGTCGACGTCAACAAGGACTTCTGGGGCGGCGGCTCGCAATTCGTCATGCTGGTCGCCGCGACCTGGCAGGCGCTCTGGCTGGCCGCCGCCGCCACGCGCCGCCTCGCGCAGCTTCGGATCGAGCGCGACCATGCCCGCGATGCCGAGGCACGGGCGCAGACGCTGGCGCGCCGCGACCCGCTCACCGGCCTTGCGAACCGGCGCGGCTTCATCGACAGCGTCACCCCGCTGCTCGACCGTGCACGCGTCGGCAATCTGCCCGCGGCGCTGCTGCTCGTCGATATCGACCGCTTCAAGTCGATCAACGACATCCATGGTCACGAGGCGGGCGACGCGGTGCTGTGTACGATCGGACAGCGGATCGAACGCTGGGAAGGGCCGATGTGTACCGTCGCGCGGCTGGGCGGCGAGGAGTTCGGCCTGCTGACGATCGGCATGGAGGGTATTGTCCTCAGCCGTTTTGCCGAGAGCATCCGGCGCGGCCTTGCCGACTGCGACCATAGTGTCATCGTCGGCGACCGACCGGTGACGGCCAGTATCGGCGTCGCCGAAGTGCGTCCGGCGTGCGATTTCAAGCAGCTCTATCGCGTCGCCGACGAAGCACTTTACGACGCCAAGCGCGGCGGCCGCAACAGGGTCATCGTCCAGCGGTACCGCGACGGACCGCCGCGCGCGCCAAGCCGCGAGATCGTGCTGTTGAAATAGCGCGCCGCGATGCTGGCGATCAGAGCGAAGCCGCCTTGTTTTCGACCACCTCGAGCGGTGGCGGCGCCTTGGCCGCCATCGCGCCATGGCGGCGGTGCGACAGCTTGCCGTCGACCTTGCCGCCATTTTCGATGGTGATCGTTTCGTAGGTCACGTCGCCGGTGATCCGCGCGGTGGCGTGAACGATCAGCGTCTTGGCCTCGATCGATCCGTCGAGCAGGCCCGCGATCTTTGCCGTTTCGGCGGTCACCGCGCCCTTGATCTCGCTCGCCTCGCCCTGGACGAGGTTGGCGCATTTGAGGTCGCCCTCGATCTTGCCGTCGACGTGCAGATCGACGCTTGCCGCCACATTACCGGTGACGACGACGTCCGACCCCAGGATCGAGAAGGTCGTGTGGCGCGCGCCCGTCGCCATCTTAGCGGTCACCGCGGGCGGCAGCGACGGAGACGACTCGCTGTCGTGCGTCGTTTTTGACTTCGAGAACATCGGCTTTGGCCTCCAGGAAGCGGCGCGGATTGACCGCGACGCCGTTCAAACGGACTTCGAAATGCAGGTGGCTGCCGGTCGACCGGCCGGTCGAACCCATCTTGGCGATCTGCTGCCCCGCGGCGACCTTGACCCCCGCCCTGGTCGTGAACCCCGACAAGTGGGCATAGCGCGTCATGATGCCCTGACCATGATCGACTTCGACGACATTGCCATAGCCCGACTTGACGCCGACAAAGCTGACGCGGCCCGGCGCGGCGGCAAGGATCGGCGTGCCGATCGGGCCGCGGAAGTCTACGCCCGCGTGCATCGCGCCGGCGCCGGTGAAGGGGTCGCGGCGATAGCCGAAGCCCGACGACATCATCAGAACATTGGCGGGATTGCCCGACGGCACCGCGACGAGCGTGCGTTCGAGAACTTCCATGCGGAACAGCGCACCATCGAGCGCGGCGAAGCTGGCGCCGAGCGCCTTGGCCTGACCCCCGCGGCCACGAAAGGGAATGAAGGGACCGCCGCGACCGGCCGCGGCGTTGCGCACCAGCGTGTCGGGGTTGAGGCCAAGAGCTGCAACCGCGGTTTCGGCTTTTGCGACACGGTCCTTGACGGCGCCGAGCAGGCGTGCGGCAAAGGCCTCCTGCCGCGCTGCGAGCCGCGCCAGCACTTGTGCTTCGGGCGGCAGGTTCGGGTCGATCGCGCTCGTCTTGACGGGTTCGGCGGGCGCGGCGTCCGACGTATGCGTTTTTTGGGCGGCGGTGGCCATGTCGGCCGGATCGATGCCGAAATGACTTTCGGCGACGCTTTCAAGCAGCGCCTGTCGCTCTTCGAGATCGGCGGCGGTTTCGGCGACGCGGTCGCGATATTTGGCGATGCGCGCCTCGGACGCGGCGGCGGCGGCTTTCTGCGCCGCAACCGCCGCGCGTTCGTCGGCGGTGAGCAGCTGGTTGACGAGCACGGCAAGCGTTGCGCCCGCCCAGGCGAGCAGCACCAGCCCGGCGATCAGCGCGACGCGTTTCTGCCAGAGGGCGCTGACACGCAAGAAACGGACGTGGCCGTGCGTGCGAACGAAGATTTCATGGTCCTGAAACAGCGCGTTAAAGCGCTGGCGCACATCGCGCAGGCCCGTTGGTTTCGACGACAAGTGGCGACCCCATCTTGTTTGTTTTTGGAGCCCTCCGCCCCGATTGATGCGCGCCTTAACAGGCCGAACGGACCCAGGCGAATCTTTGGGCGCCGAGTCGGGGTGAGTCGAAACCAACGCGCGGTGAACGGTGTCAACACGGCGGAACGCTGCCAATCTGGCGCGAAATGACGTGCGAATCGGCGGCTTATATTGACGGCTTGCTTACCAATTTTGGCTAGGGGTAAGCGGTGCATATCATGGCCGAATCCGCTCCGATCCGCGCTGCCGAGGCGGCCAGCGATCCCGTCGTCCCGGCGCCCGCGCGCCCGCGTTCGGCGGTCAGCGCGGGGGTCGGCCTGGTCGGGCTGGCCGGTCTTTTGACCTATTTGCTGCTCGCGCGCTTCGCGCCCGAGGTCGCCGCCTTTCTGGGGATCGACTGGGGCGACCGGGGGCCGATGAGCGGACCCAATTCGGCGGTCGCCAGCGTGCTCGCCTGCGGCGTGCCGATGGTGCTCTGGTCGGTGTTCGTCGACAAGGTGCACCGCAATCCGTCGACAGGGATCGACTGGGCGCTGCGGCGCCCATGGCGCGACACACTCGACATCAGCCTGACCAAGCTCGCCGGGCTGTGGGCGACCTGGGGGCTGATCGCGCTGATCTATGGGACGATGCGCTATTATTGGGAGGGCAATTACGCCTTTTCGATGAACCTGCTGGAGCGCGTCGCGCCGTGGCTGCTCCTTGTCTCGGTGCCCTATATGCTGTGGCTCGACCGCCGCATGATCGAGCCGCGCGACGGTTGTTACCAATTCGGGCGCTGGCTGATCGCGCCCGGCAAACCCGTCGATGGCCGCGCGATCGGCCATCATCTGCGCGCCTGGGCGGTGAAGGGTTTTTTCACCGCCTTCATGCTGTCGATCGTGCCCGGCAATTTTTCGGCGCTCGTCACCGTGCCGATGGCCGAGGTGCTCGCGAACCCCTATCTGACCGGCATCTGGGCGATCAATCTCCTCTATCTCGTCGACGTCCATATCGCGACGGTGGGCTATATACTGACCTTGAAGCCGCTCGACGCGCATATCCGCACCGCCAACCCCTATGGCATGGCGTGGGTCGCGGCGCTCGTCTGCTATCCGCCCTTCATCCTGATGAGCGGCGGGCCGCTCGATTATCAGGTCCATGGCGCTGACTGGGGGCATTGGCTCGCGGGGCATGACGGCCTGCTGGTCCTCTGGGGGGCGGTGCTGGTGCTGCTGACCGCGGTTTACAGCTGGGCGACGATGGCGTTCGGCATCCGCTTTTCGAACCTGACGCACCGCGGCATCATCACCCACGGCCCCTATGCCTTCACGCGCCATCCCGCCTATGTGGCGAAAAATCTGACCTGGTGGATCGGCGCGCTGCCCTTCCTTGTCACCGCGGGCGGCTGGGTCGAGGCGGCGCGCAATGTCGTGCTGCTCGGCCTTGTCAGCGGCATTTATTACTGGCGCGCCAAGACCGAGGAAAAGCATCTGCTCGGCGATCCGGCCTATGTCGCCTATTGGAACTGGGCACAGGCGCAGGCGCCGGTACCGCGGCTGATCGCGAAACTGACGGGGCGGGCGCGCCCGTTGGTCCGGCTGGAACCCGACGCGCGGGTGGGGCCGGTGGCCTAGCGCGCCGCTCCAAGATCCTCCCCATCGCAAGTCGATGGGGAGGATCATCGAGGGACGCTCTCCACCCCAAAGCGGCACCCCTCCCCATCGCCGGGCGACGGGGAGGTTGCCGGGCCTTTAGAACTTCACGCCCGCCTCGACGCCCCAGATGCGGGGTTCGTTGACATAGCTCGTCAGGTTGTTGAAATCGATGCCGCCGGTCGGCGATTCATCGTTGGTGATGTTGCGCACAAAGGCCGCGACGTCGAAACGGTCGGTGCGGTAGCCGACGCGCAGCCCGCCCTCGATCATCTTGTCGTCCGAGAACTCGACCGACTGATAGAGGAAGAACTGCACCTTCGACCGGTAATACCAGTCGGTGAAGGCATAGATGGCGCCGTCGCCGACGGGGATTTCATAACCCGCGGTCGCATTCAGCGTCCACTTGGGCGACTGCGGCAGCTGGTTGCCGTCGATCGAGAAGATGCCGGGGCTGCCCGGCCGCTGCGGGTCGAGCACCGTGCACGGCGTCGCCGAACCACAGCCCGCGACAAAAGCGTTGGCATCGTCGATCTCGGCGACGTTCCACGCGCCGCCCACGCTGAAGGTCAGCCCGCGCGCAGGCGCCGCCTGCAATTCGGCCTCGATCCCATGGCCCTTGGCATCGACGTTGAGCAGGCTGGCGACGTTCGCCGTGCCGCCGACCGCGGTCAGCTGAAGATCCTTGGTATCGAAATAATAGCCGGTGAGGTTGAAGCGGACGCGGTCGTCGAGGAAGGCGGTCTTGATCCCCGCCTCATACGACATCGTTTCTTCCTGATCGGCGGTCGAAATCACGCGCGAGAAGGTCAGGCGGCCCTGCACCGACGGCGCGCGATAGCCGCGCGCAACGCGGGCGTAGAACGTCACGGCGTCCGACGCTTCCCAGGTCGCGCTGGCGTCCCATGTCAGCAGCTTGCCCTTGACCCTCGCGCTTTGGGGCGGGACCGGCGTGTTCGGATTGACGACGAAGATCGGGCGCGTTTCGACCGGGCGCGCCGCGACGAAATCGCGCGTGTCGTGGTTGTAGCGCGCGCCGGCCTGAAGCGTCAGGCCGCCCTCGAAGGCGTAATTGACCGAACCGAAGATGCCATAGGCTTCGCTGTCCTGCCGCTGCACCGCGATCGCCGCAGGGGCTGCGTCGGTCGGACCGCCGAAATCGAAGCTGGTGATGTCGAGCCCTTCGTCGAAATAGAAGGCGCCGAACTGGTAACCGAGCCCGCCGCTGTTGTTCGAGGCGATGCGGATTTCCTGCGTGAACTGGTCGAGGCTGGGCACATTGTCCTGGCTCTGCGCCGCGAAGGGAATCAGTCCGGGACCCGATACGGGCAGGAATACCGCGCCGAAGCCGCCGTCGATGTCGCCGCGGCTCTTGAAATTGCCGTTCCAGTAGGAGGTGATCGAATAGGCGGTCACCGCGCCGAAATCATATTCGAGGTTCAATGCGGCATTATAGGTGTTGAGCTTCTGGAAATTGATTCCGTCCTGCCACACCTTGTCGCGCTCGAACGCGGTGTCCGCGCCGCCGAGGCCGACAAGGCGGTTGCTGCCCGGCAGCTGCGTATTGGCGCGGAAGATGATCGCCGAGCCGTCGAAGACGCGAACCTGCCCGGTTACGCGACCGGTAAAGGGGCCGTTTTCATATTGCAACTGGAGCCGCGCGGCGATGTCGTCATAGCCGCCGAGATCGTCCTTTGCGGTGGTGGCGATATTGTCGACCCAGTCGTCGCGATGCTGATAGAGGCCCGAGAGGCGCACCGAAAAGCCATTGTCGTCGGCGGCGCCCGCCGCGACTTCGACCTGGCTGGTGCCGTAACGGCCATAGCTGGCGCGCGCATAGCCGCCGGTCTTGCCGGGCTTGACGGTGTCGAACTTGACGATGCCCGCGGGGGTGTTGCGGCCGAAGAGCGTGCCCTGCGGCCCGCGCAGCACCTCGACGCGGTCGAGGTCGAAGATCGGAAAGCCTTTCAGGATCGGGTTTTCGAGCACGACCTCGTCGTAAACGAGACTGACCGGTTGCGAGGCGTTGAGGTCGAAGTCGGTGTTGCCGAGGCCGCGGATATAGAAGCGCGGAAAGGAGCGGCCATAGGAGCTTTCGATGTTGAGGCTGGGGACGCGGCCCGCGAGCGCGCGGATGTCGGCGCCGGTCGAGGTGATCGCGCCCAGCGTGTCGCCCGACAATACGCTGACCGACACCGGCACATCCTGCAGGCTTTCCTCGCGGCGCTGCGCCGTGACGACGATGTCGCCAAGGCCGCTGCCTTCTTCGGCGGCGACGACCGAAGCCTCCTGTGCGGCGGCGGGGGCGACCGCGGCGGCAGCGAGGGCGACGCTCATGGCAAGGGCGGAAGGAAGATGGCGCATGACCTGTCCTTTTCGAAAGTGAAGCGGGTAGGTAGACAATTTTCCCGCCGTTGCCGCGCACGCGCCGCACGGTCAACGCCCGAGCGCCGCGCCGCCGTCGTTCGTGTCAGCAGTGTTGCCCAATTGCTGCACTTTCGGGGCGATGCGGGAGGCGGGTTAGAGCGGCGTGCTGTATATCCTCCCTGTGGCCGACGGCCATGGCGAGGGGGACCCGCCGCAAAGCGGTGGTGGGGAGGGGGGTGCAATCGAGCGCCAATCGCCGCTCTAACCCCCGCTTACCAACCCAACGCAGCCTTTTGCGCCTAGGCCGAAGCCAGCGCTGTCTTCTTTGCTGCGCGCTTCGCCGTTTTCGGCCGCCTGAACCAGAAGGTCCATACCGCGAGGCTGCCAAGCAGCGTCAGCGAAAGTCCCGAAACCGTCAGCAAGCTGCGCCATGCCCAGCCGCCGACCCTCGACGCATGGAGCGGGAAGGCCATGTTGAACGCCTGCGCCCCCGGCGGCATCGCGAGCGCATCGCGCGCGCCCAGCACGTCGCCGGTCGCGGCGTCGAACCACAGGGTCGTGCGACCATTGGGGAGCCATTCGGCGGGCTGTTTCATGCGCAGGCTGATCGGGTCGCCATCCTTGCGCGGCAGGCTGAGGATGCGGAACTCGGCGTCGGGGAAGCGGCGGTGCGCTTTGGTCAGCATCGCGGTGTAATCGGGCTTTTCGGCAAGCGGGCCACCCATGTATTTCGGCAGATCGAGCGCCTTCGCGGTTTCGGCGGGCGATCCGAAGGGGGCGACCACCCCCAGGGCGAACGGGCGGAAGATCATCATCGTGCCGGTGACGATCGAAATCAGCAACAAGGGCGCGGCGACGATGCCGAGGTCGCGGTGGTGCATCAGGACCGACGGGCGGCTCATCCTTTTGGGCCACAGGCGAAGCTGGAAAGTCCGCCGTGTGCGCCACCACAGGATGACGCCGCTGATCACGAAAAACAGCCCTGCAAGCCCTGCGACGCCGATCACCCATTCGCCATTGTCGCCGACGAAGAGATGGTGGTGGAAATCGAAGAGCCAGAGTTCGGGCCGCTCCCACTGGCTCGCCCAGCGCGTGACAATCTCGCCCGACTGACTGGCATAGGCGCCCGCACCTTCTGCGAGCCGCAGTTGGTGCAGCCCGAAGCGTTCGTCGGCATAGATGATGCCCTGCGTCCCCTGTGCCGCCATCAGCTTTTCGGTGGCCGCGGCGACGGTGGCAAGATCGCCTCGCAGCGGATCGCCCGCGCCCGGCACGCCGATCCACAGATGCTCGTAAAGCAGGATCGTGCCCGACAGGCCGAGCAGCGCGAGCACCAGGCCGATGAGCCCCCCCGTCCAGCGGTGCAGCGTGTCGAGCAGTTTCATCATTTAAAAGCGATAATCCCAGCCGAGCGTGAAGGTGCGGCCGCGCCCGGCAAAATTGAAGAAATTGTCGGTCGGCCGCTGGGTGTCGCTCGCGTAGCTGATATATTGCCGGTCGAACAGGTTCGACACCGCGAGGCTCACCCCGCCGAGGCTGGTCTGATAGCGGACGATCGCATCGGTCAGATTGTAGCCCTCGAAATCGTTGCGCGCGTCGCGGTTCGGGCCGCGGAAGGTCCGCGCCAGATAGAATTGCGTCTGCACCCGCGCCGACAAGGGACCGTTCGCATAGGCCGCAGCGAGGTTCAGCCGGTCGGGCGAGATGTTCGCGCCGTCGAGGTCGGTTTCGACCAGCCCGTCCGCGTCATCGTCGAACTGGCCGACGATATGCGCATAGCCCGCCGACAGCGTCAGCCCGTCGATCGGCATCTTGACCGCCAGGTTGATTTCCAGCCCCTCGATTTCGACGCGCTGGCGCTGGACGTCGAAAATGCCGTCGGGACGCGCGATGAGCAATTGCCCCTTCTTGCTCGACGACCAGAAATAGGTCGCGCTGGCGTCGAGCGGGCCGCGCTTCACCTCGACGCCCAGCTCGCGGTTGTTCGAGACGATGGGCGAGATGTCGAGGAAGCTGTCGATGTCGACGCCGGGGGTGCGCACCGCGCGCGTGATGCGGCCGACGTCGGGCACCGTATATCCCTCGGCATAGCTCGCATAGGCGCGGATGCCGGGCATGGGCTCGACGATGACGCCGCCGTTCAGCAGCACGTCGTCGAAGGTCGGGCTGCCGCCCGAAACGAAGGTGCGGCCCGCGGAGGCCAGCGTCGTGTAATCGTCGATGCTGATCTTCACATTTTCGTAGCGCACGCCGCCCGCGAGGCGGACGAGCCCGCCCGCAAGCTGGAGGTTCGCCTGGCCGAAGGGCGCAAGGCTGCGAAAATCGGTCGGCGGAACCCAGACGCGGTCGGTCGCGATCAGCCGCTGCTCGGTCGAATCCCACAGCGCGTCGAAGCCCGCGATCAGCGTCAGCGCCTCGAGCCCCGGCACGGCGCGCTCATAGCTCAGCTTGCCGCCATATTTGCGGCTGCGGTTCTGTGACTGGTCGAACAGGGTGCCGATGGGGGCGATCGCCGCGTCCTGAAAGGTCGCGATCGGATTGGGTTCGCCGCCGAAGGTGTCGCGGCTGCGGTTCCAGAAAATCTGGCTGATGAAATTGCCGCCGCCCAAATTGCTGTCGGTCAGCGACAGCGAGACGCTTTCGGTGCGGTTCGTGGCGGGGACGCCCGGCGGCGTCCCCGGCCGTGCGCTCGTCGGCAGGCCCGCGGCCTTGTTGCCCGCGACCGCGGCATAGTCGCCGTCGCCTTCCAGCTCGAAGCGGCTGGCGATCAGGTCGAGCCGCATCGTGTCGGTCACGGCGTAACCAAAGCGGCCGAACAGCGAGAGCGTCTCCGAATCCTGCGTCTCGCCCTGCGTCAGGTTGATGCCGACGCGGCGGCCCTCGCCGTCGAAAAAGACGCCGCGGCGTTCCCAGGCGGCGCCGACCGAGGCGTCGAAGCGCCCCGCCTTGTACTGGACGAGGCCCGCGACCTTGCCGCCCATGCCTTCGTCGGAAAAATCATTGTCGGCGCTCGCCTGAAGCAGCGCGCGGCCCGAAACGCCTTCGTCGGTCGGCGCGCCGACCGTCACCTGGTTGACGATGCCGCCGGTGCCGCCGATCCCCTGCAAGGCGTTCGATCCGAAGATCAGTTCCACCCGATCGACGAAAAAGCCGTCGATGGTGAAGCCGTCGCGGCTGCCGTCGCGCAGCGGGGTCGATTGCGGGATGCCGTTGATCGCATAGAGCGGCGAGCGCCCGCGCAGCGTTTCGCCCGCGCCCGACAGCTTCTGCCGCGTCGGCGAGAAGCTGGGGCTGAGGGTCGCAACCGCGTCGGTGACCGAACCGGCAATCGCGATCTGCTGGTCGAGCGCATCCTTTTCGATGATGTCGATCGTCAGCGGCAGCGCGTTTGGCGGCAGGATGGTGCGCGCGGCGGTCACGATGATCGTTTCGCCCGCGTCCCCCGCCAGCGCTTCGTCGACAGGCGGCGCGTCCTGCGCCAGTGCGGGGAAGGGAAGCGCGCCCGAAAGCAGGGCGGCGGCGAGCCATTTGCGATTCATTATCAACTCCTGTTCGGCAGTGGCCGCTAGTGCGACACATTCGCAAAGGCAAGGGGAATCGTGCGGAGGCAAGATGCATGGGCCGCTTGCGGACATTGGCTTCGCCGCGATGACCGACAAGCCGACGCCCGGTCCACGGTGACGTCGCGACCTCGCGGGACAAGGGGTGACGCCGCGCGCCGTTCCGCGCTATCACCCTGGCCATGCGGGAAAAGGAACTGCGCTTCGCCCTCATCTGCTATGGCGGCATCAGTCTTGCCGTCTACATGCACGGCGTCACCAAGGAAGTGTGGCGGCTCGCCGCCGCGTCGCGGGCCTTTCACGACGGCGGGGCGATCGGCGGCACGGGTGCGGTCTATCGCGACCTGCTTGGTGCGATTGCGGCGCACGGCAATGTGCGGCTGCGCGTCTTTACCGACATCGTCGCGGGCGCGAGCGCGGGGGGGATCAACGGCATCTTCCTCGCGCGTGCGCTGGCGACCGGCGAATCGCTCGATCCGCTCACCGACCTCTGGCTCGACAGCGCCGACGTCGACAATCTGCTCGACCCCGACGCACGGCCGCTGTCGAGAATGACAAAGTTCTGGGCGGTGCCGATCGCCGGCTGGGCGATGAAACGGCGCGGCAACAGCATCGACCGGACGGTGGGCGAAGCGGCGCAGGACGAGGTGCGCGCCAAGCTTTCGCGCTTCGTGCGCGCGCGCTGGTTCGAACCCCCCTTTGGCGGCGAGACCTTCTCGCACCTGCTGTTCGACGCCTTTGCCGCGATGGACGCGGCGCCGCGCGGGCCGGTGCTGGTGCCGGATGGCCAGCCGGTCGACCTGTTCGTGTCGGTCACCGATTTTGCCGGGCACAGCGTCCCGCTTGCGCTCAACAGCCCGCCGCGCGTGACCGAGAACGAGCATCGGCTGATCCTGCATTTTCGCGAGGACGGCCGGACGGGCAAGCGGCTCGACGATGTGCCGGGGCTCGCGGCGGCGGCGCGTGCGACGGCCAGCTTTCCCGGTGCCTTCCCGCCCTTCACGCTGCGCGAAATCGACCGCGTGCTCGAAAAGCGCGGATTGGATTGGCCCGGCCGCGACGCCTTCGTCCGCGCGCAATTGCCGCGGGGCGAGGCGGGCGATGCGGCCGACCGCGTGCTCATCGACGGCTCGGTGCTCGCCAACGCGCCCTTTCGCCCCGCGATCGCGGCGCTCAAGCAGCGCCCCGCGCGGCGTGAGATCGACCGCCGCTTCGTCTATATCGACCCCAAGCCCGACTTTCGTTCGATCAGCTTCGGCAGGCCCGGCGACGCTGCCGACAGCGACGACCCGCGGTTGCCGGGTTTTGTGCCGACCATCCTCGGCGCATTGTCCGAAATCCCGCGCGAACAGCCGATCCGCGACAATGTCGAGGTGATCGAGGGCATGTCGCGGCGCATCCGGCGGATGCAGCATATCGTCGATGCGATGAAGGTCGAGGTCGAGGAACAGGTCGCGGCGCTGTTCGGCACGACCTTTTTCCTCGACACGCCGACGCTTGCGCGGCTCCGGAAATGGCGCGCGAAGGCGCAGGAACAGGCCGCGGCGCGCGCGGGTTTTGCCTTTGCGCCCTATGGTCACCTCAAATTGTCGGCGGTGGTCGAGGAACTGGCGCGGCTGATCGACCGGCTGCTCCCTGCCGAGGGCGCAATTCATCGCGCGAACCGGCGCCTTGCGCTGTGGGACGAGGTGCGCGCACGCGGGCTCGACCGGATTTCAGGGAAGAAGGGGGCGGGGGCGAGCGGCGATGCGATCGCTTTTTTCCGTACCCACGACCTTGGCTTTCGTATCCGCCGTCTGCGTTTCCTCGGTCGCGAGCTCGACACCGCGGTCGAGGCGAAGCGCGACGCGCGCGACCCCGCGTGCGACGCAATGCGCGACGCGATCTTCGCGGCGCTCGGCCTCTATCTCGACCGGCAGGGCGACGCCTGGCTGGCCGACCTCGACCTCCCCGCCGACGCCGGGCCGGGCGACTGGATCGACGCGATCGCGGCACGCCGCGACCTCGCCATCGTCGACAGCGAGGCCGACGCGCTGATCGCCGCCGGGCTCGCCGCGATGCCGAAGGACGACCGCCGCGTGCTGCTGCTCGCCTATCTGGGCTATCCCTTTTACGACATCGCGACCCTGCCGCTGCTCCAGGGCGAGGGGTTCGACGAATATGACCCGATCAAGATCGACCGCATCTCGCCGTCCGACGCGACTGCGATCCGCAGCGGCGGCGCGGCGGCAATGTTGAAAGGGATCGAGTTCAACAGTTTCGGCGCCTTCTTCAGCCGCGCCTACCGCGAGAATGACTATCTATGGGGCCGCCTCCACGGCGCCGACCGGCTGATCGACATCGTGGCGTCGAGCGTGACCGGCGAGGGCGCGCTGCCCGCTGCGGAGCTTGCGGCGATGAAACGTCGCGCGTTTCACGCGATCCTCGATCAAGAGGAAAAGCGGTTGCCGAAGGTTGCGGCGTTGATCGCGCAATTGCGGCAAGAGATTGGCTAGAGCGGCGTGCTGTATATCTGATTCAACCTGTTGGCTGGGCAGAAGGCGGGCAGCGATGAGCCGAACCTGTTCGATTGATCTTGGGGAGCATGTGGTTGGTGCGATGGCGTCGGGCGCATCGGCACGGGCCGCTGCGGCGCAGTTTGGGGTCAGCGTCGCGACCGCTCTGATCGAACAGGCCTTCGCCAAGCTCAAGACGTCCTGCGAAAGACAAACGAACGATCCGTCGATACAAGTTGGAAACGCGCCGGTCTGCTCGCCGCCTTCGCACCAAACGAATGCGCAAACTATCTCGGGAACGACCGGTACGCTTCAATCCAAGACGATCACGCCCTCGCCGCGAAGCGCCGCCTCCATGCGTGCAGCGGCGGCGTCATAGACACGCTGTTTCAGCCCGGTCGTCACCGCGTCGGGTGCGCGGTCCGGATGGCCGCCGGCGAAGGGCGGCGCGGGATCATATTCGATTGCGAGCTGGATCGCCTGCGCCACCGCCGCTCCTTTCAGTCTGGCGATCAGCGTCAACGCAAAATCGAGCCCCGACGTAACGCCGCCACTCGTCACGATCTGTCCATCCTCGACGACGCGGCCCGGTTGATGTTCGGCACCGACCAGCGGCAGCAAATGCGTATAAGCCCAATGTGTCGTCGCGCGTTTGCCCGCGAGCAGCCCCGCGCGCCCGAGCAGGAAGGCGCCCGTGCAGACGCTTGTGACCCATGCGGCGCGCGCGGCCTGCCGGGCGATGAAATGAATCGTCGCGGCATCACCCAGCGCCTCGGCGACGCCATGCCCGCCCGGCACGCACAAGATATCGGCCTGCGGCGCAGAGGCGAAATCGTGCGTCGGCACGATTGCAAAGCCGCTGTCGGTCGCGATCGGGGCAAGGCTGGAGGCGGCCCCTGCGACAACCGCGCCCGGCATCCGGCTCAGCGCTTGCGCGGGCGCGGTGAAATCGAGCTGGGTGACGCCGGGAAACAGCAGGAAGACGATGTTGGTGGCCGACATGTCGGTCATCGGATGGTCCTTCGCAGATCATGGATCACCCAGGCGCGCGGCTGGAGGCCAAAAGGGTCCGCCCTGCTTGCCGACAGGACTCCATCCTCAAGCGTCAGTTGCGGGGCGCGTCAAGGATAGCGCGGCGCGGATGCGGCGGGAAGCCTATTTGTCCGTGCCGTCCCCGGCGGCGCCATTTGCGGCGCCGCCGCTGTCCCGGCTTTCGAGCATCGCCGCCGCGTCATCGAGCGCCTTGGCTTCGCTGATCGTTACCCCGCCCGGGCCGGGTTCGTTGTCGGTGCGGCTGCAACCAGGGGCGAAACCGAACAAGGCCAATGCCATGATCACCATCGATTTTTTGCCCATCGCTCTGCTCCCATGAAAAAGGGCTCCACCCTTGCCGGATGGAGCCCCATATCAGCCCGAAGGCGAAGCGACGACTTACTGCTTGTCGTTGGCTTCGGCCTTGGCGGTTTCTTCGGCGACCTTGTCGCCAGCAGCTTCGACGGCGTCGCCGGCAGCGTTCACCGTGCCTTCGACAGCGTTGCCCGCGTCGTCGGCGGCTTCGGCCGTCGCGGCGGCGGCATCGGCGGCGCCTTCGGCCATGGCCTCGCCCGCGGCTTCGACATCTTCGCCGGCCGATGCGGCGGTGTCGGCGGCCGCGTCCTGGGTCTGTTCCGAACAGGCGGCGAGGCTGAAGGCCGCGGCGGCCATCGAAGCGATAATGATCTTGCGCATGGGTTTCCTTTCGAATGCAATGGCCACCGGGGCCATGGGGTGAGACCTAACGACCGATCCGCAGCTTGGCAACCACGGTGCTGCGCCGTGCCGATGGTCAGGGCGCGGCCCGAAAGAAAAAGAGGCTGTCGGCGAACCGACAGCCCCTTCTTCGTTCATCAGCCGATAAAAGCCTGAAAGAAAATTACTTCTTGGCTTCTTCCATCGCGCCCTTGGCGGCGTCGGTCGCTTCCTTGGCGGCGTCCGCAGCTTCGGCGGCCTTGTCGGCGGCCGTGGCGGCGTCGCCGGCAGCGGCGGCATCGCCCGCGGCGTCGGCGGCGTCGCCCGCAGCGGCGGCCGCGTCGGCAGCGCCCTCGGCCGCTTCCATCGCACCATCAGCCGCGCCTTCAACGGTCGCGGCGGCGTCATCGGTGGCAGCTGCGTCGTCGGCAGCCTTTTCAGCGCAGGCGGCGAGGCCGAGCGAAGCGGCGAGGACGAGCGACAGCGTGATCGATTTTTTCATGTGGGAATACCCCTCTCAATTGAACTGACCGACCGGCACAGGAACGGATCGATCCCGAAAAATGCCAATCGCGCGCAGAATTACCGTCTCGCCAAAAGGCGTGCAACGACCTTTTTGTCTCGTTCCCCGCCTTTCATCGCAATCGGTCGATGGTCTGCGCGCGCAGCGCGGAAATCGCGGGATGAGACTTGGTTGACCAGATATAAAGAAAGCTTTATATGATGATTGATGAGCGAGCTGATCGACATTTGCCGGGCCTTGGCCGATCCGACCCGCTTGCGAGTCGTGGCCTTGCTGCGCGAGATGGAACTGGCGATCGGCGAGTTGGCGGTGGTTCTGGACCAGAGCCAGCCGCGTGTTTCCCGCCACGTCCGCATCCTGGTCGAAGCGGGGATCGTCGAGCGGCGCCGTGAGGGAAGCTGGGTATTCCTGCGCATCGTCGCGGATGGGCCGATCGCCGCAATCATCGCGCAAGCGGACAAATGGCCTTTTTCTGCGCGCGAAATGCGCGTGATCGCGCATGATGCGCGTCGCCTTGCGGCGGTGCGCGCCGAACGCGCGGCAGCGGCCGCGCGATATTTCGCCGAACATGCTGCCGAATGGGATGCCATTCGCTCACGCCATGTCGCCGAAAGCGAGGTCGAAGCGGCGATGCTGGCGATGATGCACAACCGCCGCCTTGGCCACCTTCTCGACATCGGGACGGGAACCGGGCGGATGGCAGAGATTTTTGCTCCGACCGCGCGCCGCATCACCGCCCTCGACCGCAGCCCCGAAATGCTGCGGATCGCCCGCGCCAAGCTCGAAAGACAGCCGGTGCCCGTCGACCTGATCCAGGGCGATTTTCTGGAGTTGCCGGTGGGGGACGCGAGCGTCGACAGCATCGTCATTCATCAGGCGCTGCATTTTGCGCACGAACCCGATCGCGTGATCGCGGAAGCGAGCCGGGTGCTGCGCGGCGGCGGCCACCTGCTGATCGTCGATTTCGCGCCGCACGAGGATGAGGAATTGCGCACGCTTGCCGCGCACGCCCGCCTCGGCTTTTCGGACGCGCAGATCCGCGGCTGGTTCGCCTCGGCGGGCCTGCTGCTCGAAACCACACAGACGCTCGAAGGCGGGAAGCTGGCCGTCAAGCTCTGGCTCGGACGTCGCCGGAGCGACCAGGATCAACCCCCCGTCAGCGACGGCGGACCGACGAAAAGGCTTGCTGCATGACCGCGAATCTCGACGCGCTGGCGGAAGCGCGCCGCGCGGCGGCGTCGCCGTTGTTCGCCAATCTCGACGGCGACGTCGGCGTCAGCTTCGAGTTTTTCCCGCCGAAGTCGGAGAAGATGGAGGCGCAGCTGTGGGATACGTTCCGCACGCTCGAACCGCTGGCCCCCAGCTTCGTCTCGGTCACCTATGGCGCCGGTGGGTCGACCCGCGAGCGCACCCATGCCACGGTCGCGCGCATCGCGGCGGAGAGCCGGGTGCCGCCCGCGGCGCACCTTACCTGTGTCGAAGCCTCGCGCGCCGAAATCGACGAGGTGGCGCGCGCCTATTGGGATGCGGGCGTGCGCCATATCGTCGCGCTGCGCGGCGACGTTCCGGGCGGCGGACCCTATCGCGCGCACCCCGACGGCTATGCCAATGCGGTCGAACTCGTCGCGGGGTTGAAGGCGATCGCGCCGTTCGACATCTCGGTCGCCGCCTATCCCGAAGTGCATCCCGATGCCGATTGTCCACAGTCCGACCTCGACAATCTGAAGCGCAAGCTCGACGCGGGTGCAAACCGGGCAATCACGCAATTCTTCTTTTCGCCCGACAGTTTCCTCCGCTTTCGCGACACCGCGGCGGCGGCGGGAATCGACGCGCCGATCATCCCCGGTATCCTGCCCGTGTCGAACGTGTCGCAGACGCGGCGGATGGCGGACATGTGCGGTACCGCGATCCCCGCGTGGATGGTGTCGCTGTTCGATGGGCTCGACGACCACCCGGCGGCGCGCCAGCTCGTCGCGGCGACGGTCGCCGCCGAAATGTGCCGCCGCCTCTATGCAGGGGGGGTGCGCGATTTCCATTTCTACACGCTGAACCGCGCCGAACTCAGCTATGCCATTTGTCATTTGCTGGGGCTGCGGCCAGTATCGACATTGAAGGATCGGGCAGCATGACATCGTCATTGGCCAGCAGCGCGCGCGACGCGCTGAAAGAGGCGGCGAAGCAGCGCATCCTCATCAAGGATGGGCCCTTCGGTACCGCCTTTCAGCATCGCAACGCCTATGTCGGCGTCGACGGGGCCGAACACGGCCTGTCGATCGATCCGCGCGGCAACGGCGATTATCTCAACCTGGCGCGGCCCGATATCGTTGCGGACATCATGCGCGACTATCTTGTCGCGGGCGCCGATATTATCGCAACCAACACCTTCAGCGCGAATCGCATCAGCCAGGCCGATTATGGCGCCGAGCATCTGGTGGCCGGGATCAATCTGGCCAGTGCGCGCCTCGCCCGCCGCGAGGCCGATGCGATGCAGCAAAAGGACGGCCGTCGCCGCTTCGTCGCTGGCGCGGTCGGGCCGACGAACAAGACGCTGTCGCTGTCGCCCGACGTCAACAATCCGGGTTTTCGCGAGATCGACTTCGACGAATTGAAGGACGTCTATCTGGAACAGGTGGTCGCGCTGGCCGAAGGCGGCGCCGATTTCATCCTGATCGAGACCATCTTCGACACGCTGAATGCGAAAGCCGGGATCGCCGCGACGCTGGAAGCCGAAGCGGCGTTGGGGCGCGAACTGCCGCTGATGATCTCGATGACCCTGACCGACCTGTCGGGCCGCAATCTGTCGGGGCACACGGTCGAGGCCTTCTGGTATGCGGTGCGTCATGCAAAACCGATGACGATCGGGCTCAATTGCTCGTTCGGCGCGGCGCAGCTGCGCCCGCATGTTAAGGTTCTGTCGGACATCGCCGATGCGCTGGTGATGGTCTATCCCAATGCGGGCTTGCCGAACGAGCTTGGCGAATATGACGAGCTGCCCGAGACGACAGCCGAACTCGTCCGCGAATGGGCCGAGCATGGGCAGGTCAATATCCTCGGCGGCTGCTGCGGTTCGACGCCCGACCATATCGCGGCGATGGCGAAGGCGGTCGAGGGGCTGGCGCCGCGCCAGGTGCCCGAGGTGCCGGTGCGGACGCGGCTGGCGGGGCTGGAGCCATTCACGATGGCGGCCGCCTAGTCCCCCTCCCGCTTGCGGGAGGGGTTAGGGGAGGGGCTGTCCCTGTCCGACGGCGCCGCCCGAGATTTGAAACAGACCCTCCCCCGACCCCTCCCGCAAGCGGGAGGGGAGAAGAGAGCCCGATGACCGAAACCCTTTCCTCCTCCACCTTCGTCAACATCGGTGAACGCACCAACGTCACCGGTTCAGCGGCGTTCAAGAGGCTGATCCTCGCCGACGACTATGCCGCGGCGGTCGAGGTCGCGCGCCAGCAGGTCGAAAATGGCGCGCAGATCATCGACGTCAATATGGACGAAGGCCTACTCGACGCCGAACATGCGATGACGACCTTCCTCAAGCTCATCGCCGCCGAGCCCGACATTGCGCGCGTGCCGGTGATGATCGACAGTTCGAAATGGAGCGTGATCGAGGCCGGGCTGAAGTGCGTTCCCGGCAAGCCGATCGTCAATTCGATCAGCATGAAGGAAGGCGAGGAGCAATTCCTGGACCATGCGAAGAAGTGCATGGCCTATGGCGCCGCGGTCGTCGTCATGGCGTTCGACGAGGTCGGACAGGCCGACACCAGGGAGCGCAAGGTCGAGATTTGCGAGCGTGCCTACAAGCTGCTGATGACCATCGGCTTTCCGCCCGAGGACATTATCTTTGATCCCAATATCTTCGCGGTCGCGACGGGGATCGAGGAGCATGACAATTATGCGGTCGATTTCATCGAGGCGGTGAAGGAGATCCGCGTCCGCTGTCCGCACGCGCATTTTTCGGGGGGGCTGTCGAACCTGTCGTTCAGCTTTCGCGGCAACGAGACCGTGCGCCGCGCGATGCACAGCGTCTTTCTCTACCATGCAATTCCCGCGGGACTCGACATGGCGATCGTCAACGCCGGGCAGCTCGACGTCTATGACACGATCGACCCCGAACTCAGGACCGCGTGCGAGGATGTCATCCTCAACCGCAAGGTCGAAGGCGAAGAGCTCAGCCCTACCGAACGGCTGATTGCGCTCGCCGAACGCTATAAGGGAACGAACGCCGCGCAGGAAAAGGCGGCTGAGGAATGGCGCGGCTGGGCGGTCGAAAAGCGCCTTGAACATGCGCTGGTCAAGGGCATCGACGCGCATATCGTCGAAGATACCGAAGAAATGCGCCGCGCCATGGATCGTCCGATCGAGGTGATCGAAGGGCCGCTGATGGACGGGATGAACGTCGTCGGCGACCTGTTCGGGTCGGGCAAAATGTTCCTGCCGCAGGTCGTCAAATCGGCGCGCGTGATGAAAAAGGCGGTCGCGCACCTGCTGCCTTTCATCGAGGCGTCGAAGGAGCCGGGAGCAAAGGGCAAGGGCAAGATCGTGATGGCGACCGTCAAGGGCGACGTCCACGACATCGGCAAGAATATCGTCGGCGTCGTGCTGCAGTGCAACGGTTTCGAAATCATCGACCTGGGCGTGATGGTGCCGTGGAGCAAGATCCTGGAGGCCGCGAACGAGAATGACGCCGACATGATCGGTCTGTCGGGCCTCATCACCCCCTCACTCGACGAGATGGTGACGGTGGCCGAGGAAATGCAGCGCGCGGGCATGACGATTCCGCTCCTCATCGGCGGCGCGACGACGTCGAAGGTCCATACCGCGCTGCGCATCGACCCGGCCTATCAGGGGCCGGTGCTCCACGTTCTCGACGCCAGCCGCGCGGTCGGCGTCGCGACCGCGCTGGTCAGCGACACCGGGCGCGATGCCTATGTGAAGGGGTATAAGAATGATTACGCCCATGTCCGCGACGTGCGCGCGGGCAAGGGGCAAAGCGTGCTGCTGAGCATCGAGGAGGCGCGCGCCAATTATTACGATGCCTATTTGAGCGACAAGCCCGCACCGCCGCTCCAGCCCGGCCTCCACCGCTTCGACGACTGGTCGCTCGCGGACCTGCGCGACTATATCGACTGGACGCCCTTCTTTCGCGCATGGGAACTGCATGGAACCTGGCCGTCGATCCTGCAAGACGAGGTGGTCGGGGAGACGGCGCGGGCGCTCAAGGCCGATGCCGATGCGATGCTCGACCAGATTATTGCGGAGCAATGGCTGACGGCGCGTGGGGTTTGCGCCTTCTGGCCGTGTGCGCGGCACGGTGACGATATTGTCATCCACCTTGCCGAGGAAGAGCGCCATGTGACGCTCCCGTTCCTGCGCCAGCAAATCAAGAAGAGCCGCGACCGCGCCAATATGTGTCTCGCCGACTTCATCGACCCGGCGGGTGACTGGATCGGCGGCTTTGCGGTCGGCATCCATGGGATCGAGCCGCATTCGGAGCGCTTCCGCGCCGACAAGGATGATTATTCGGACATTTTGCTCAAAGCGCTCGCCGACCGCTTCGCCGAAGCCTTTGCCGAGCGGCTGCACCAGCATGTCCGCACCACATTATGGGGCTATGCGCCGGGCGAACAGCTCACCAACGAAGCGCTGATCAAGGAGGAATATCGCGGCATCCGCCCGGCGCCCGGTTACCCGGCGTGCCCCGACCACAGCCTGAAACCGATCCTGTTCGATCTGCTTGGCGCGGGAGAGAATGCCGGGCTGGTGCTGACCGAAAGTTTTGCGATGCTGCCGACCGCGGCGGTGAGCGGCTTTTATTTCGGCCATCCCGAAAGCCAGTATTTCGGCGTAGCGCGGATCGGCAGTGACCAGCTGGAGGATTATGCCCGGCGACGCGGCGTCGATCTGGAAACCGCGACGCGCTGGCTGCGGCCCAATCTGGATTGAGGCGCTCTAGCCATTAATTCCGATCGGCGCGCCTGTCCGAAAGCGAGACAGGCGTGCCGTTAACCAGCTTCGCGAACGACCGCCGTGCCGAAGGGCGCTATACGGCACGCATGATCCGATCGCTCCTTCGTCGGCCGCTGCTGCCGCTGCTCGCTCTTCCATTGCTGCTCGCACCGGCGCCGTTGCCTGCGCAAAGTGGCGGCGCGCCCTATCACGTCGATGGTCGTGGTTTTACGCGCCTTCAGGACGCCGTCGATGCGATCGGCGAGGGCGAGGGGACGATCCGCATCGCGGCCGGCTATCATCGCGACTGCGCCGTACAGACCGCGGGCCGCATCGCCTTTGTCGCGTCCGAACCCGGACGCGCGATCTTCGATGGCGTGACGTGCGAGGGCAAGGCGGCGCTGGTGCTGCGGGGGCAGGGCGCGCGCGTCGACGGCCTTGTGTTCCAGAATATGCGCGTCCCCGACGGCAATGGTGCGGGCATCCGGCTGGAGACGAGCGACCTTGACGTCGTGAACGCGATGTTCCGCAACAGCGAACAGGGCATTTTGACCGCCGACGATCCCGAGGCGGCGTTGACCATCGACCGCTCGACCTTTTCGCGGCTCGGCCGCTGCGATCGCGGCCTCAGCTGCGCGCACAGCGTCTACACCGGCCTCTATGGCCGCGTGACCGTCACCCGCGCCCGCTTTGAAAAGGGCAGCGGCGGCCATTATCTGAAAACGCGCGCGGCCCGCGTCGATGTGAGCGACAACAGCTTCGACGACACGCAGGGCACCGGCACCAATTATATGATCGACCTGCCATCCGGTTCGACCGGGCGGATTATAGGCAATCTGTTCGTGCAGGGGCGCGACAAGGAAAATTATTCGGCCTTCATCGCGGTCGCGGCCGAAGAGCGCAAGAATCCGTCGCGCGGCCTCGTCATCGAAGGCAATCGCGCCAGCCTGCCCGCGGGGATGGGCCGCCGATCGGTGTTTGTCGCCGACTGGAGCGGCGAGGCGCTGGCGATCGGCGCGAACGAGCTGGGCGCGGGGCTGGCGCGTTTCGAAAAGCGGTAGGCTTATGCCTCGCCGCGCGTTTCGATCAGCGAGGCGGCGAGCGCTTCTGCGGGGGTCTTGCCGCCCCACAGCACGAACTGAAACACCGGATAAAAGCGTTCGCATTCGTCGATAGCGCTTTCGACCAGCGTTTCGGTGAGGTCGAGTGGCAGCGCAGCATCGGCGCCGAGCAGCATCCCGTGGCGATAGAGGATGGTGCCGCTGTTCGACCACAGCTCGAAATGGCCGAGCCACAATTGCTCGTTGATCATCGCCAGCGCCTCGTGCGCGACGGCGCGCTTGTCGTCGGCCACGCGGATGTCGGGAAAGGCGAGGAGCTGGATCACCCCATCGTCGGCGCGCCACACCGCGCGCAGTTCGTATGTCGTCCAGCTGCCCTGCGCGGTCGCGACAATCTCGTCCTCGCCGACCATCTCGTGCGGCCAGTCGTGCGCGGCGAAATAGGAGGCGAGCATATCCATCGGCGCCGCGTCCTGACCGTCATCATCTTCGTAAATATCGTCACTCATAGGCGCGCTTTAGCGAGTGTTTGGTCGGGTGGCGAGTCATCGACGCAAAACGTCGCCCCCGCGCAGGCGGGGGCCGCCATCGGCCTTTTCCTGCGCCGCCAAGTAAACCGACAGCGGCCCCCGCCTGCGCGGGGGCGACGATTACGCCTTGGGTGCTGCTTTCGGCTTCGCGGCAGGCTTCGTCGCGGACTTGGTCGCAGCGGCAGGCTTGGCAGCAGCCTTCGCCGCGCCCTCCAGCTTGTCGAGCCGCGCTTTCAGCGCTTCGGCTTCGGCGCGCGCGGTGGCCGCCATCTGCTTCACCGCCTCGAACTCCTCGCGGCTGACGAAATCCATGCGACCGACAAACTCCTTCGCGCGCTCGCGCATCGCGGCTTCGGCTTCGCGTCCGGCGCCCGCCACCGTCCCGGCAATGCCGTTCACCATCTTGGCGAGGTCGTCGAAAAAGCGGTTTTCGCTCTGCATCTCTGATATTCCTTCGTCGGGGACACCCCTTGCCTTTAGCCTATCTGGGTGGTCGCGGCGGCGGGGACAAGGGTTTCGGCGCCGGGATTGCGCTGGTCGATCTGGAAATTGAGGATCGCGGCAAAGCTCAGCCACGCCATATACGGCACCAGCAGCCACGCCGCGGCCTTGCGGATCGGCGCAAAGGCAAAGGCGGTGGCAATCGACACCATCAGGATGAAGATGATGAGATAGAGCGCGTTCGTCACCTGATGCTGGCCGAAAAAGAGCGGCGACCATGCGAAATTGGCGATCAGCTGGACGAAGAAGAGCAGCAGCGCAAAGCCGCGCCCCTTTGCACCGCGCGCGTGGAGAATCATCGCGAGCGACAGGCCGAGCATGATGTACAGGATCGGCCAGACGATGCCGAACACCCAGCCCGGCGGGGTGATCGCCGGCAGGTCGAGCGCGGCGAACCAGCGATTGTCATAACCGCTGTTCGAAAGGATGCCCATCAGGCTGCCGATGAGGACGATGGCGGGAACGGTGACGAGCGCCCAGCGGAGGTAGGACATGCGAAGCTGGCCCGGCGTTGCGATTTCGGTCATGTCGGCAATATCCCCCACCGGCGAATCCGTTGCATGTGTCTCGCGATTGTGCGGCGCAGCGTCAACCCGCTCGCTTGATCGCCGCGATCAGGAACTCGACATTGCCTTCGGGGCCGGTGATCGGGCTTTCGACCAGATCGACCACGTCCCAGCCTTTGCCGGTAAGCCAAGCGCGCACGTCGGCGCAAACACGCGCATGAACGGCAACGTCGCGCACGACGCCTTTCTTGCCGACCTCATGGCGTTCGGCCTCGAACTGCGGCTTGATCAGCGCGACGAGACGCGCTCCGGGCCCGGTGAAAGACATCGGCACCGGCAGCACCTTCGACAGCGCGATGAAGCTGGCGTCGCAGACGACAAGGCTGACGGGTTCCGGAATATGCTTCGCGGTCAGGATGCGCGCGCTCGTCTGTTCGTGGACGATGACGCGATCGTCCTGCCGCAATTTCCACGCGAGCTGGTTGGTGCCCGAATCGACCGCATAAACGCGCGCCGCGCCGCGGCTCAGCAGCACGTCGGTGAAACCGCCGGTCGATGATCCGACGTCGATCGCGACCGCGCCGGTGACGTCCCAGCCCAGATGGGAGAGGGCATGGTCGAGCTTGATCCCGCCGCGCGACACCCACGGATGGTCGCGGCCCTTCACGCTCAGCGCGGCATCGGCGGCGATCTGCTGCCCCGCCTTGTCGATCTTGCGGTCGCCGACGAAGGCCAGTCCCGCGAGGATCAGCGCCTGCGCGCGCGTCCGGCTTTCGGCCAGGCCGCGGTCAACGAGCAGCTGGTCGGCGCGGACCTTCGCCATCACATTTCTCCCGTCATTGCGAGGAGCGAAGCGACGAAGCAATCTCCAGCTATCGGCAAGGCAGGGCGATAGCGGGAGATTGCTTCGCTGCGCTCGCAATGACGACCAAGGGCGATCACTTGGCCCCAACCTTATCGATCAGCATTCCCGGCGTCAGGATCTGCGGCAAAATCTCGGGTTTATCCGCGCCCGGCGCATACCAGAGGTAGAGCGGCACGCTGTTGCGGCCGTGCTCGGCCAGCGTGCGCGTGATGACCGGATCGCCGTTCGTCCAGTCGCCGACCAGCGTGACGACCCCCGCCTTGTCGAACGCTGCCTGCACAGCTGCGCGGTTGATCGCGCCCGCCTCGTTCGCTTTACACGACAGGCACCAGTCGGCGGTGAAATAGACAAAGACCGGTTTGCCCGACGCGCGCGCCTTGGCGAGTGCATCGGGGGAGAAGGTTGAGCCGCTCCCCTCGGCGGTGCGTTCGGCCCTCGCCACCTCGGCGACCGTGGCGCCAAGGCTGACGGTAAAGAGCAGACCGGACGCAATCAGCAGCCACGATCGCCGGTCGCCGCGCTGGATCGCGCCATAGTGGGTGAGCAGCACGAGCGCCATGGCGACCGCGACCGCCGGCCAGATAAGCTGGTCACCGTTGCCGAGCTGGCGCCAGAGGAGCCAGACCAGCGCGAGCGTCGTCAGTCCCATCGGCAGCGCCATCCAGCGGCGAAACCTGCTCATCCACGGCCCCGGCTTGGGCAGGCGATTCCGGAGCGCGGGGACAAAGCCGATCGCGAGGAAGGGCAAGGCAAGCCCCAGTCCGAGCCCGCCGAAAACCGGCAGCGCGGCCCATGCGGGCAGCGCCAGGGTCGCGCCGAGCGCCGCGCCGAGCAGTGGCCCGCTGCACGGTGTTGCGACAAAGGCGGCGAGCGCGCCGGTCCAGAAACCGCCCGCTGCGCCGCCCTGATCCGCAAGCGCCTGACCGCCGCTGAACGAGGGCAGTTCGTAGAAACCAAGCAAATTGAGCGTGATCGCGAGTGCAAGGAGCAACAGCGCGAGCACGCTCACCGGATGCTGAAGCTGGAATGCCCAGCCGACCTGCTCGCCCGCCGCGCGCAGCGCGAGCAAGGCGCCGCCGAGCAGCAGGGCGGTGAGGATGGCGCCGGCGGTATAGGCCAGCGCCTCGATTCTTGCTGTCCGCGCGTCGCCGCCCGACCGCGCAAGGCTTAGCGCCTTCAGACTCAGAATCGGAAAGACGCAGGGCATCAGGTTGAGGATCAATCCGCCAAGAATTGCGCCGCCGAACGCAGTCCAGAACAGCCCCATGTTTATGCCCGCCGCGTCCGTCGCAACGGGTTCGCCCGCGGCGGGCACCGGGCCCGGCACGAGCCTCAGCGACAGGCCGCGTCCCTCGCCGGTCCTGAGCAATGCCGTCACCGGCCCTTCGCGGGCCCCCTTGGCGGACGTCTCGACAATGATGTGGTCGCCGCGGCGGCTGAAACGCTGCGGCGCGGCATAGTCGATGACATCCTGCGTTTCGACGAACAGATGCGGCGCGTCGATCGCGACGCTGGCGGGAAGCGGAATGGCGAAACGCACGCTGCCGCCGCGGCGCTCCCAGCGACCCGCGCGGTCGAGCGGCTGGGGCAGCAGGGCGCGCCAGCCGTCGAAGCGCGCGCGCGCTCCGGCGGGAATCGTCCCGTCGCCCGCGGTCAGCTCGACCGAGATCACCGCGCGTTCGGGAACGCACACCTTGTCGGTGCAGGCCAGCCAGTTGGCGACGCCCGACAGGGTGAGGTCGCTGCCCGGCGCGACCGACCGGTCGACGCGGAGTTCGGCGAGCAACGCATAGGGATGCTCATAGACATGGTTCATCATGCCGAAGAGAATCAGCGCGTCGGGCACAGGGTAGCGAAAGGGGGCGACGCTCACGCCGTCGGGCAGGTTCCACTCGACCGTCAGGCCGAACCCCGCGTCGCCGCCATTGACCCAATAGCCGTGCCAGGGCTTTTCGGGCGTCATCGTCAGCGCCAGCGTCGTCGTGCCACCGGGCGCGGGCATCGCCGATTCGGCGACCAGTCGCGGCGAGATGTGCGTCGCCTGCGCCCGCGCCGGACCGGCGGCCAGCAACAGGGCGGCGAGCAGGGCGGCCAGCGCCCGTCCGATGCGTGTCACAAAAGCCTCACTCGCCAATTTCATGCTCCGTCTGCGGCCGTTCGCCGTTCGAAGGCTTGCCATATAGGCGGCTTTCGTCGAGAGGACAGCCCGCGCTGACACCCGCCCGATGGAGACGCCGCCCGTGAAGCTCAAATATCCGATCGCCGCCCTTGTGGGTGCGCTTTGCCTTGCCGGTGCCGGAACCACGGTCGCGCAGGAGGCGGCGCCCGCCGCGCGCCGCGCGACCGCCGCGATCCAGGCCCCCAAACTGCTCGTCGTGATCGCGGTCGACCAGCTGTCGGCCGATCTCTTCGCCGAATATCGTGGCCGCTTCCGCGGCGGTCTTGCGCGGCTCGCAACGGGGGTCGTCTTTCCCTCGGCCTATCAGGCGCACGGCGCGACCGAGACTTGCCCCGGCCATTCGACGATCCTGACCGGCAGCCACCCCGCGCGCACCGGCGTCGTCGCGAACAATTATTTCGACCTGTCGGTCGCGCGCGCCGACAAGCGCGTCTATTGCGCCGAGGACGAAACGGTGCCGGACACCAGTTCGGGCAGCGGCAAATATGCGCCGTCGGTCAAGCATCTGCTCGTCCCGACGCTCGGCGATCTGATGAAGGCGCGCGATCCGCAGGCGCAGGTCGTGTCGGTCGCGGGCAAGGACCGCGCCGCGATCATGATGGGCGGGCACCGCGCCGACGAGACGCTGTGGCTCGCGCCCACCGGCCTCACCAGCTATCGCGGTAAGGCGCTGTCGCCGACTGCCGAGCGCGCGGCTACGGTGATCGCCGCGGCGATCAACCAGCCGCGCGGGCCGCTGACGCTGCCCGCCGAATGTGCGGCGCAGGATATTGCGATCCCGCTCGCGAACGGCGCGTCGGTCGGCACCGGGCGAATGGCGCGCGATGCGGGCGATTTCCGCCGCTTCCTGGCCTCACCCGAAGCCGATGGCGCGGTGCTTGCGACCGCCGCCGCGCTGCGTCAGGCGCGCCGGATGGGCCAAGGCAGCGGCACCGACCTGCTGATCATCGGCCTGTCGGCGACCGATTATGTCGGGCACGGCACGGGGACCGAGGGCAGCGAAATGTGCCTGCAACTCGCTGGCCTCGACCGCGAGCTTGGCGATTTTCTTGCGCGGCTCGATGCGACCGGGATGAACTATGCCGTCGTGCTGACCGCCGATCATGGCGGGCACGACCTCCCCGAACGCAACCGCCAGAATGCGTGGCCCGACGCGCAGCGCATCGACACGGCGCTGGACCCCGAGGCGCTGGGCAATGAGGTAGCCGAAAAGCTGGGCCTGCCGCAGCCTTTGCTCCATGGCGAGGGCGGCGACTATTATCTCTCGAAGGCCCTGACCGCTGCGCAGCGCAAAGCCGCGCTTGCCGAGATATTGCCGCGCCTGCGCGCGCATCCGCAGGTCGAAATGGTCGCGACCCGCGACGAACTGGCGGCGCATCCCATCTCCAGACGCGCGCCCGATATGTGGAGCGTGATGGACCGGCTGCGCGCTTCCTTTCACCCCGACCGGTCGGGCGATTTCATCGTCGCGCTCAAGCCCCGCGTCACCCCGATCGCCGAACCGGGCGTGGGCTATGTCGCGACGCACGGATCGGTGTGGGATTATGACCGCCGCGTGCCGATGATCTTCTGGCGCAAGGACCTTGCCGGGTTCGAGCAGCCCAATGCCGTGATGACGGTCGACATCATGCCGACGCTCGCGGCACTGATCGGCCTGCCGGTCGATGCGGGCGCCATCGATGGCCGCTGCCTCGACCTGGTTTCGGGTCCGGACAGCAGTTGCCAACAATAAATGAAGACCAGGGGATCATGACGAAGAGATTGAAGGATTTTCAGGGCCGGATGCTGCTGGTCGGGTGCGGCAACATGGCCGGCGCGATGCTCGATCGCTGGCTGGCATCGGGGCTGGGCGCGGACCGCGTTGCGATCGTCGATCCGCTTGCCGCGCCGCGCGAGGGCGTCGTTCAGTTCGCGTCGCTTGCCGAATGGTGCGCCGCGGGCGGCGGCGCCGACTGGATCATGCTGGGCATGAAGCCGCAGCAGCTTGGCGAGGTGGCGGGCGACCTTGCCGACGTCGTCACCGGCGACACGCACCTCCTCTCGATCCTCGCGGGCGTTTCGCTCGCCGACCTTGCCGCGCGCTTTCCGGCTGCAAAGGCGCAGGTGCGTATCCTGCCCAATCTCGCCGCGCGCATCGGCGCGGGCGTGTCGGCGGTGGCGAGCAGCGGCGAGGCCGACATGGCGGCGGTCACCGCATTGCTCGACCCGCTCGGCACCATTGTCGCGCTGGCTGACGATTCGACGATGGACCTCGTCACGGCCTTTACCGGAAGCGGTCCCGCGTTCGTGTTTCGCCTGATCGAATCCTATGCGGCGGCGGGCGAGCGGCTGGGGCTGTCGGCGGAGGACGCGCTCAAACTTGCCACCGCGACCTTCGGCGGCGCCACCGCGCTGCTCGCCGACAGCGGCGAAAAGCCCGGCACGCTCATCGCACAGGTGGCGAGCAAGGGCGGCACCACACAGGCGGGGCTCGACGTGCTCGACAGCGACGGCCAGCTCGCCGCGCTGCTCACCAATGTCCTGCGCGCGGCGCGCGATCGCGGGCGCGAGCTTGCCGAGATCGCACGCGGCGAGGGCTGATTTACAGCACGCCGCTCTAACCGGCCTCCTTCCCCAGCGTCGCGATGCGGCGCCGGTCGCGCGGCGGGACCAGCGCCTCGCTGACCTGCCAGAAACCCGTCACCGCCTGTTGCCCGGCATGGGTATAGGCGCGGCTCATGGCGTCGCGCAGCGCGCCGAACAGCTCGCGCTCTGCGGCGCGGCCGGCGTCGGTCAGCCGCAGTTCCTTGGCGCGGCGGTCGCGATTGCCCGGCCGCGTCGCCACCAGGCCGCGCGCTTCCAGCTCCTTCACCACGCGTCCCAGCGATTGCTTGGTGATGCCGAGCAATGCCAGCAGGTCCGAAATCGTGAGCCCCGGCTGGCGCGCGATGAAATAGAGCGCGCGATAATGCGCGCGTCCGAGCGCCTTTTCGGCGAGCGGCGTGTCGATCGCGCGCCAAAGCGAGGCATGGGCGAAAAAAAGAAACTCGATGCCGCGGCGCACCTCTTCCTCGCGCAAGAAAAGGGCAGAGGCGGCGGGAACTTGTGAAAGAAAATTGTCATCCGGCATGGTCGCTACCGTTGCGCGCCGCGCCGGTCTTTGGCAAGAGGCGCGCTCCATAAACCGCCAACAACAGGTGTTTTTGATGTCCGCTCCCGCCTTCGCCCGTCTGCCCCATCCCAGTCCCGTGGCCGATGACGTACGCGCGGCGGCGATCGCCGATCCCGCGTTCGGGCGGGTGTTCACCGACCATATGGTGTCGATTCGCTATACCGAAGGGCAGGGCTGGCACGACGCACAAGTCATGCCGCGCGGGCCGCTGACGCTCGATCCGGCGACCGCGGTGCTGCATTATGCACAGGAAATCTTCGAAGGGTTGAAGGCTTACCGGCTCGACGATGGCTCGATGGCGCTGTTCCGCGTCGAGGCCAATGCCGCGCGCTTCAACGCCAGCGCGCGCCGCATGGCGATGGCCGAGCTGCCCGAGGAGTTGTTCATTGCCGCGGTAAAGGAAGCCGTCGCCGCCGACGCGCACTGGTTCCCGCCGGTCGATGGCGGCGCGCTTTATCTGCGCCCTTTCATGTTTGCGAGCGAGGTGTTCCTGGGCGTCAAGCCCGCGTCCGAATATCAGTTCCTCGTCATCACCTCGCCCGTCGGCAATTATTTCAAGTCGAGCGCCCCCGCGATCTCGCTCTGGGTGTCGGAGGATTATACCCGCGCCGCGCCGGGCGGGACGGGGGCGGCGAAATGCGGCGGCAATTATGCCGCGAGCCTGATCGCGCAGCGCGAAGCCATCGCCAAGGGTCACGATCAGGTCGTTTTCCTCGACGCCGCCGAGCATCGCTGGATCGAGGAACTGGGCGGCATGAACATGTTCTTCGTCTTTGATGACGGCAGCCTCGTCACCCCGCCGCTCACCGGCACGATCCTGCCCGGCATCACCCGCGACGCGATCATCACGCTCGCGCATGACGCGGGCCTCACGGTGCGCGAGGAAGCCTATGCGATCGACCAGTGGCAGGCCGATGCGGAGAGCGGCAGACTAACCGAAAGCTTTGCCTGCGGCACCGCGGCAGTGGTTACGCCGGTCGGCAAGGTGACGCGCGGGGAGAAGAGCTTCACCATCGGCGCGGGTGGTCAAGGCCAGGTCACCGAAATGCTGAAAGCGAGGCTCGTCGATATCCAGCGCGGCCGCGCCGCCGACCCCCATGGCTGGGTGACGCGGATCTGACGCGCGCCGCCTTGCCATTGATGGCGCGGACGCTATAGACGCGCTCGCACCGGCCGTTGGGGCGTAGCCAAGCGGTAAGGCAGCGGTTTTTGGTACCGCCATGCGCAGGTTCGAATCCTGCCGCCCCAGCCAGCCGGTGCTGTGCCTCAGCCAAGGGACGGAAAACCCCAGGTTTCTCCCTTAACTGAGCAAGGCCGACCATCGCAGTGGCATCAATTGCTACCAGTGGGTGGAGCCAGTGCCTGATGCCAGCAATCGAAAATGTGAACCGTCGCGGGGCCACCTACTGGTGGCGTCGCCGGGTGCGCTTCGTTGGACGGCTTGAACGTCCTATAACCATCGTAACAACGGTCAGCCTTTTGACGAAGGACCAGTCGGTCGCGCGACGGCGCGCGGTCGCGATGACCAGCCGAAGCGAGGTTGTGCGAATGAGCTTATACGAACGGATCGAGCAGGAAGGACTGACCAGCGAGCAGGTGAACCATCTCTTTCGAGAGGAGATGGTGCGGTATCGCAACATGCTGGCGCATCAGTTGGCGGTGATCGAGAAGGACGGTGAGGGCAATGTCACCGCTCGCTTCCACCAGATGCTCTCGATCTATGCAGCGTTTAACGGCGATTTCATCGCAAATGGCTTCGACGACTATATGGGCATCGATTACATCGGGTCATTCGACAAGCGCTTTCCGTCGCTGGACGAAGAGGCCCGCGCCAATCTTTATGCGATGCTTTCCCAAGCCGGCGATGTTCCCGGCAATTTGCTGAATGAGGCAAAGGCATTGCTGGAGCGGCTCGGCATCGAGCCAGCGGCTGACCGAATCGAAATTGCCCGGCAGGTCATGTGTGGGGCACGGTTGACGGCCGCGGCAACCTACGACAGCCCCGAGGTTCGGGCGATCGAACACAGCTTGGCGCTGATGAACGCGCTCGGGCGAGCGCCTCTGCAGACTTCGATGCCTCCCCCGATCTCCGCCCCTGCGCCTCCAAACGCGTGGAACGCCAGCACCATTGTGCCTGCGTCAGCGTCGACACTCACCGATGTGCAGACCCATTATGCCACCCTTAGCCCGGTGCAGGCAGTAGAAAAATATATGGAGCTGAAACCAAAGGCGCGCGGACGGGAAGATGCGCCGGTCCTGGCCGAGGGTGCGAACCCCAAAAAGCGCAAGTCGCAGCCGAAGGTCTGGGGCGCCAGCCAGAAGCGCCAGTTCAAGGCCGCGCCCTTTCTGTTCGGCAAGTCAAATAATGGCAAGGCCATGGCAGCAACATGCCAGGAAGACCTGAACCAGTTTTACGACCTGTTGAACCGGTTACCGTCGTCGCATCATAAGTCGCCTCGACACGAAGCGATGTCGCTGGAGGAAATTTGCAGCGAGGCGCTCGATCGTCTTACTGAAGAAGAGGAGCGCGGCGAAGAAATCTCGTTCGCGATTGGCCTCGACGTAGGAACCATCAATCGTCATTTCGCCAACCTCAAGAGATTGTGTGCGTGGCTTGCGACGAAAACGCCAATGGCGCCTCTCGATTTTTCAGATTTTATCCTCGATGAGGACGACAGGGACGAGCGCGACGAGCGCGACCCCTATACGATTGCGCAGGGTGAAGAATTGTTTCGTCTCGGCATCTGGACCGGCGGTACGGGCGTCGATTTGCCTCAGCGTTTGTCCGTGACGCCGGGAGGCTCGATTTGGCACGACGCAGCCTATTGGGTCATGCCGCTGGTCTGGTATTCAGGTATGCGGCGCGAGGAAGCTTGTAAGCTTTTGGTCGATGATATCGGCGAAGAAGACGGTATCTTTTTTGTCAACATCAGGAAAACTTCTGCGGGCGGCGTCAAGAACGCGACCAGCGTTCGTAAGATTCCTGTTTGCGAAGAGCTGCGTCGCTTGGGCTTCATGCATTATGTCCAAGCCATGAAGGAAGCTGGCGAGCAGTACCTCTTTCCAGAAATCCAACCCGGTCGCACAGGGCGTGCGCTGGGAGATGTATTTTTCAAAAATATATGGCTTCACATTAAGCCACGTCTGAAACTCGTAAAGCCGGGACAGGCGGTTCACAGCGGTCGGCATATGGTCAGCACTGAATTGAAGATGTTGCAGACATTCGAAGAATTTCGGTCGGATCTTCTCGGTCAGAAGCATGGCGGCGAAAATGCCAACCGATACGCGAGCGCCACACGCCTCCAGATCCTGCTTGATGTCGTGAACCAGATACCCAAAGTGACCGCCCATCTGCAAGATACCGTAGAAATCCGGTTGCTACCCGTTTGCATGCGCGGCGCGCGGCCAACTCGCGAGAGCGCCGGGCGGCGCAAGCGCGGTTGACACCATGTCGGACTAAATATCGAATAGTCGCTGGGTGGCTAAGCCATCGTTTACGGCTGCTATGCGCCCGGATTGCGCCATTTAGCGACTCCTTGGGCGATCCCGAAAGCCGCCGTTCGTTCAGTGGCCGAATCCAATTTACCTACTCTGACAACTGGCCCATCATGGTTCGATCTCTCTAATAGCGACCGGCATCTTGGCCTCATCGCCAGAATTACGCAGCTGCGATGACGGCTATTTCAGCGTCAAGCCGATGCAACGTGAAGCCATCGTCGCCGAGTGTCCTCCGCGCCAAATCGACGATATGTTCGTGGTGCGTGAAGACAATGACCTGAGTCCGTCTCGAAATCGCTCCCAATGCGCTCAACATGGACGCCGACCTCGGCTCGTCGGCAGTTATCAGGATGTCGTCGCAGATGAAGGGCATTCCCCCTGCCGCGCGCTCGTCGATTGAAGCCAGGCGCAGCGCCAGATAGAGCTGATCCCGCGTTCCTTCGGACATCCCATCGACCCCAACGCGCTCCCCGCCCTGCCGCAGGCCAACCATTCTGGGCTGATCGTCTGCACCATAGTCAAGGCCGAGCCCAGCGAAAGATCCATGGGTCATCTCCTGAAACAACGACCCTGCGCGAGCGATCAGTGGCCCCTGGCTTTCCGCTCGATGCTTGCCGATCAGCCAGCGCAGCATGGCGGCTGTCGCGGCGGCGCCGACGTGGCGCTCGGCCGCGTCGAGCAGCGCCGCTTCAATTTCCTTTACGCGCTGCTGCGCATCCGCTGCCAAGGTTTCGGTTGCTGCATTGTCGTGCGCAAGTTCGGATTCGCGAAGCACCTTCCCGATTGCCTCGCGCTCGGCCCCTATTTCATGCTGCCGGTCCGCAATCGCCTCCAGCTCGGCAGTTGCTTCGTCCGCACCGATCACGGCGACGTCGGCAGTCAACTCCTCGACGCTCCTGCCGCCGCTAATCTCTACAAGATCGTTCAACGCGGTTTGCCGCGCAGTGCCCAGCGCAATCGAATGCGTGCTCGTCGCGATGGCTGGCAGCAATGCCGCCTCCTCGGTGATATCGCCTATGCCGAGCAGCTCTGCGACGACCGCGTTTGCCGCGGCCGCGCGCGCCTCGGATTCCTGAATTCCGGCCTGTGCCGCGATAATATCCTCGCGGGCTCGCTCAACCTTTAGTTTTTCGGCAAGCCCGGCCTTTAGCGTCAGTGTCAGCGCGTGCACGTCCTCCGAATGGCGGGTAGGCGCGTCATGTCCAACCGCGGCAAAAAGAGTGTTGGCATCCGCCTCGAACGCGTCGATATCCTTTTTCATTCCGTTGATCTGGCGCCGCAGCCCGTCCGCCGTGGCGATTTCGGCAGCGACGGCTTCGGTCGCTTCGATTGCATCGGAAATCGCGGGGTCGCCGGCGTCCTCGAGCAATCCGGCTTCGACCATCAAAGCGCCACGGTCCTCGTCGAGGACGGCACCGCGCGAAACAATCTCGCGCTCCTCCCGCGCCAGCTCGTCAAGCGTTGTTGCTACACCCGCCATCACAACATTGGCGGCCGCACGCAGCCTGTCCGCCACCTCCAGCGCCGATAGACGCGCTTTGGCGGCACGCACGGCGTCCGCCAACTCCATCTCTGCCTCGATTTGAAATCCTGCCGCGGACGAGATCTGCGCTAATTTAGTCAGCGCCGCGGCCGCAGTTGCTTTGAGCCGGTCGAGGCCAGTCTTTGCGGCGGCCTGTTCCTCAAAGGCCTCGAGCACGCGCTCACGGCTCGCTCGCCACGCCGCGAGCGCCGCCGGCGGGAGCACGAGGCCGAGCGGTGCCAGCAGGCTCGCCCAATCTGCTTTAGCCTCCTCTAAGGCCGCTTCGGCCTCTTCGACGAGGAGCCGATTGGCTTGGTGAAACGCGTCGGCTTCGGCCGAAGTGGTGCGGGCAAGCAGAAGTTCAGCGATACGATCTGCTTCCGCGTCGCGCCGATCGGCGACTGCGTCCGCGCGCTCGACTGCGAGAGACAGCGCGACTCCGGCATCCTCGTCACCGGGCTCGCGCGGCCGGGCGAGGCGTCCCCGGACATCCTCTACGGCACTGTCGCGTAGCTCGCGCGCCGCGAGAACGGCTTCTGGTGTTGGGAGATCCCCCGCAGCCGACAAGCCGGCAAGGCGCGCCGTCGCTTTGACGCTGGCTTCGCTCGAGTTGGAAATGGCCAACTTGGCCTGGGCCAGTTGCGCGTTGGCAACTTCAATCCGGGCCTGATGTTCGCTAACTACAACATCCACGGGCAAGGACATCGTTCCGAGCCCGTCAATTTCTCCCGCCCAAGGGGAAAGACTGGCGCGCTCGATCTGCATTCGGCGCTCTGCCCGGATCAACCGTTCTTCTGCACTCGTCACCCGCTCCGCGAAGTCAGCGGGGACCGCAGTAATTGCATCCGTCAGCCCGGCCAGCTCGATGGGGGGCGGCAATGCTGCTAGGTCGGTTTCCGCCTTGGCTTTGGCCAGTGCCGCTTCACTCAGGGCCAAGCTCAGGCGGACGCGCCGCTCCGCCAGCGCGCGTCGGTCTTGCAGATACTCGCGTGCGCGCTTGCGCCATCCCGCCGATGGCAAAGCGGCACCAGCCGGTAAGCGCGCCTCGGAGCGGGCGGTTTCGATACGCGCCTCGGACCGCTCAAGCTCGCCGGTTCGGCGCGCGATATCCGCCACTGCCTTTTCGACCACAGGCCGTCGTTCCTCAAGTGCTTCGGCCCGCTCCCGTTCAGCAAGCAGCAGCTCGGGAAGTGTGATTGACGACAAGACATTCTTTGCCCTGTCCAACTGGATGCTATGCTGATTCTGGAGTTCCTGCGCCGTATTGCGATTTGCGATGGCTGCATTGAGCCGGGATGCGGCATCGGCGGGAAATAGCTTGATGTCGCCCAACGCCTCGAGTTCGGCGTCGATTTCGCCAATGCGCGCCAAAGGCGCCCGCGCCCGATTGGTCCTTTCTAGTGCAGCGGCCCGTGTCGCAAGCTCGCGACTTTCAACCTGCAATTCGGATCGTTGTTCACCAGCTCGTCGCTCGGCGGCGATAATCGCACTCCACGCGCTGTCCGTCAGCGCCGACGAACGGACAATCGCCTGGGCTTCGCCCCGCTCTCGCATCAGCCGGTTGACGGGTGGAATCTGGGCGTTGGGCTTGAAGAGTTCGCCCGCAACCCGTTCGAGGCGGGCCAACTCCGCACCGACAACACTCAGCCCGCTGCCGGCCTCGAGAACAAGGCGCGCAGCGTCGTCTTTGCCCTCCAGAATCGCAAGGCCGCCGGACCGGAGTTTCTGGTGATCGAGACCGTACATTCGCTCGAAAGTCGTCCGGTCTATCCCGCCGAGAAAAGGAACCAGGATGTCCTCGGGGAGCGCAGTTCCGTCGGTGGCAAGCAGGGTGTTGCGGCTACCCTTGCGGCGAGTGATCTCTACCACACTGCCTTGATGCTCCAGAACCGCGCGAATGCGAAGCTCTCCATAGTCAAAGCGCCAGCCTTGCGCCGTTTGCGCATGAATTCCGAACAGCAGATCGCCAATTGCCTCTAGCATGGTCGACTTGCCGGCCTCGTTGGGCCCCATGACGAGATGAAGATCCGGCCGCCCCGGCCCGAACGTGACGACGCGATCCGCAAAACCGCCATAGCGGACCAGATCGAGCAGCTGGAATCGCATCAGGCATCTACGCTTAGCGAAGCTTCGACGGCTCGCTTTGCCGCCGCGAGCAGGGAGTTACCATCCCGCGCGCTTGCTGCGGCCAATAGCGGTGCAAGATCCGCATCAATCGTGCCAGCAGGCATCTTGCCGACAAGCGGCGCGACCGCATCCTCCACCGCGCGCAGACAATCCGGATCGGCCAATGCGCCATTCAGCAGTTCGATCAACTCAGGCGGAAGCCCCCGAGTAGCGGCGTCTTCACTGCTTTCAACCTTAACCCTTTCGATCCACAAACTCTCCGACACGGTCATGGCGCGCGCGCCGACTTCCGCGTTAAACCAATCCGGATCGGCGAGCAGTTTGTTTTGGAGGCCGCCAGAGGTCTTCACGTGAAGGCGTACCGCCGTCGGTCGGTCGCCCGCGCCTGCGATGGCTTCTTGGAGCACACCGCCGATGCCGGAGAGAAGCTCGTGCATGTCGCTCGCCTGTCGCCCGTCGAACTCCGGCCGAGCCCATCGCACTTCGTCACACGCGCGGTGTTCGACCGACCGCACGACGCCTTCCTCCACTCGAACCACCATGGCACCCTTGACGCCGGTCTCCCTGACATTCCGGCCCTGGGTATTGCCTGGATAAACGATGTGCGGATGCTCGGAGCGGATTGATGCATCATGGACATGGCCAAGCGCCCAATAGTCATGTCCCGACGCCACGAGCTCGCCGACGGAGCAGGGCGCGTAGCGCGCATGATCCGGATGCCCTTCAAGCGCGGTGTGAAGCACCGCCAAGTTGAACATCCCGGTGACCGGCGGACAATATTCAGCTGCGATATTCTCGAGGGTCGCTACATCCTTGTAGCTTCGGCCGTGCAGCGCGACTCCGAGATCCTCGAACAGGACGGTCTCGCACTTCCGATTGGAGAATCCGAAAACGCCTTCCGGCATGGTCAAATGGCGGGTAATCCGGCTTTCGGCATCATGATTTCCGAAGGCGATGGCGACGCGAATGCCCGCTCGCGACAGCCGCGCAAACTGGGAAACCGCAAACTGCCCGGTCGACTGATCCTTCCAGGTGCCGTCGTAGAGGTCGCCTGCGACGACGACAAATGCGGCCCCCTCCGCGATGGCCAGATCGACGACATTCGCAAGGGCGCGCCGGGTCGCGTTGAGGGCCAGACCGCTAAAGGCTTTGTCCCGCTTCGCCAATCCGCCAAGCGGGCTGTCGAGATGAACATCGGCCGCGTGAACGAAAGTAAAGGTTCCTGTCATTTTTTTGAACTTCTTCAATATTGCGGAGGTCTTATCATCGATTCATACATCTTAGTCAGGATCTCCACTTCTAGATAGCGGCCCGTCCTTCGGACCATATCAGCAATTGTCGCACGGCTGGAATCCGGGATTGTGCACCAAGGGTACGGAACTGGGCACCGCCCGCCGGGCTTCGAGGGCTCGCAGGTCGAGATCCACTACCGCATCGGGCCGCTCGCCGTGCAGGAGCTTGAGGATTTGACCGAACATCAAGGCGCCCGCCACGCCCCCGACAAACGGCGCGCCTACCGCTGTTCCGGCTAGAAGGGCCAAGCCACAATCATCGACGCCGCTTTCGCGCAGGCGCTGATATCCCGGCATATTTCCCGCGGTCGCGACGCCTGCGGCCGCACCCGCCTTCCACAGTTCCGCGGCGGCTCGCTGCGAGGGAAAGCTGTGCAGGCGAACCGCTCTGAAGTCGCTCGCCGTTCGACCTATTCCTGCTTCGATCACCAATTCGAACCGAGGGAGTTCGAGCTGAGTGCGTGCCAGCGCATTGTCCACACCGCAGATCAGAACCGATGGATCGTCTGAGCGGCGGCTAAAGGCGCCGTCGAACGGACGCTCGATGATGGAGGTCGCGAAGCCGAGATTCTCCAGCAGAGCCGCAACCGTACGGGTCTTGCGGCCGGTGGTTTCAGGACGAGTCAGAATCGATGTGCTCGCGGTCGAGCCGGTGACGACATCGGTGTCTTGCAGAACCAGCTTCACGCTTGCCCGGTCAGAATAGGGGCTCATCGCCAGCGTCCACAGAAAGGCTTGGCCGAGATGCCCCAGCCCAAGCACCCAGAGATGATTGGGTAGCACCGAAACCGGCGGCCCGTCGCTTGCAGGCGAACGCCAGTCCTCATCCCCGTCCGGCCGCCAGATCGAAAGCCCATGGTCGCGGCAACCGGCGCCGATTTCGTCCCGCAGCATGGCGAATATTTCCGCGGCGGCCAAAGATCCGGCTAGCACCGCGGCCGCCGCGACTGTCTCCTTTTCATCCAGCCTGGAACCGCCGAGCGGAACGACACCGCCTCGCCATCCGGCAAAGGTGATTTGACAGCCGCCGCGCTCCGCCGGGGTGGTCGCGCTGCCCAAGAGTACGACGGGTGTCTCCTCGGCCAAGTCTGCGGTCGCGCCACCGAGCATTTCGACCGCGGATGCCAGGCTGTCTCCGTGCCAAGGTGCGAGCAATGGAACATCCGCGATCCCGGAGACCGTCACCCCGCCGAGCGCAAAGCGTGATGCGATATTGACGAATGTCAGCAACGCGATCTGGTGAGCGATGCTCTCCGTTACCTCCGGCCCGGCCGCAATGTGCGCTCGATAGCCGCGCAGGCGAGCCATTGCGGTCTCGGGACAGGATGCGTCGCCAAGGTCGAGATCGAGTTTGGCCAGCCGATTGAAGCCATCGAGGAAGGCAGTGAAGTCGCTGTGATGCATCGAAACGAACCCTTCAAAAGGTGATGCCGCGCCAACCCGCTTTGGGCGACGGCAGGGAAATCCAGTTGCCGGCACCGAGATGGCGATAGACGCCGACACCGCGAAGGTTGGTCGCCGAGCGGGCGAAGGCGGGAATGATGAGAGCTGTATGCCCCTTGATCGCGATCATCGGGTACGCGCGGTCGGAGTCGCTCTGCCCGGCGCTGCCGGGATGCGTGTGCACGTCTGCGAGCACTTCCAATCCCCTTACGCCACAGCGGTCCCACACCTTGCCGAGCGCTTGGCCCGAAAGATGGACATGGCCTCGCGACAATGCGTCAGGATCGATCTCATCGTAGAAGACGAAGTCCGTGACGACGCCCGGCCCGGAATGGCGATGTCCCAGCAGGAACGCACCGCTTTCGCGGATACCGCGACCCCGCCGGCGCAGCTGACCTACAAGGCGCCACCAGCCGAGCCAGGACAGGCGAAAGGAATCAGCCGACGATACCATGATAGCCTCGCATGTTGAGTAACCGATGCACTTCGGCGAGGTACTGGATGAGACCGACATCCGGCCTCCAGACTAGGTGCGGATATTGCGTCGGCCAGTCGTGGTGACCGGTCAGTGAAATCCGGTCGAGGGGCATGTAAAGCGCCCGGCCATCCTGCCAGTCCCTTCGGAACACGCTGGCAAACGCGACATCGCCGATTGGCCATTTGTCCAGCGCCAGGATTGCCCCGGTGTCCGGGTCCCAGAGCCCTCCGGTCGGGGACGCCGCGGGATAGCCGGTAAAATCGAGGCGCAGATGGAACAGGCGGCCGTCACGGGCGGTGACATCGAACATTCCGTGAGGCCATTCGAGGGTTCGCAGCGCCCATCGATTGCGTGCGGCGCCCTCCAGAAAGGGCGCCGCGGCAATGTCGCGCTCGAAGATGACGCGGTCCGGAGTCATCTCAGCCGTTGATGCGGTCGGAGGGGACGAGATCGAAGGCGACGGCGCAAGTCTTGGGCTGCGCCAGCGAGCCCACATGGGTTGCCTCGTCCGGCCGCTCGGTCGTGCCGGCGAGCTGCAGCGACAGCTCGACGGCATCGGCCGGGTCGATATCCAACTTCTTTTCGGCGCGGCGCTTGATCTTCTTGAGGGTCGTGCCCGGGGTGAAGCCGTGCTCGAACGCCTTGCCGGCATAGCGCACGGTCACTTCGATCTGCTTGCACCGGTTATGATGGACGAAAATGCTGCCGCCCTCGACCTTATGGTCCGCGGCGATCGGCTCGTCGCCGTCTTCGAGGAAGAGGTGGCCTGCGCCGAACACTTCGTCGAGCTTGCGCTTGATATGAGCGAGATCGAAGCTCTCGGCCTTCTGGTGCTGGACTTCGAGGCTTCCGCCCCGCTTGATGAAGATGTCGATGGGCATCGTATGACTCCGTTGATCGACCGGGCAGGAACGCCGGTCTCAACAAGTCATCGTTGGCTCACCCGGAAAACGTCTGATCCTTGTCAGGCGGTCTCGGCCCGGCCGACCGCCGGGCAGGCGACGAAATGGGGGCAACGTCCGCAGACGCGCATTGCCGGTTTCGCCGGGAGAGCGCCTTTGTTGATCGCAGCTAGGATAGCCGCCGCCGCTTCGACGTCACCGGCGGCCTTGTCGTCCTGCCGCTTGACTGGAACTGTTGCACCGTCGGTGACATGCCCGATCGTGACGGAGACGTTCGGGCCGAATGTATGACGCGCCGCCGCCAGCAATAGTCCCGCCGTCAGATCGTTGCCGGTCTTCGAACGAACGCGGCCCGCTTCGAGAAAACGTATCTCTGTGCCGGCCGCCGTGGATCGGACCAGGGGCGCGGCGACGGTCAGCAGGCCGCCGTTTATGGGCAACTCGATCTGCGAATAGCCCGGCGAGTCGAAGCCGCTCATCAGGCGCCCCAGCGCCGCCGCCCGCCCAGCCGCATGCGCAAGATAGTCGGCAGCCAGTCCGTGCTCGGCTGGACCGCGAATGGCCCAGATTTCGCCAAGCAGCACCTGGAGCCTTTCCTCCACTCCCGGCCCCGACACTTCGGTTATTCGATCGACGAGCGCATAAAGCACCCCCGAGGTCTTCAGATAGGGCGTTTCGTGCCGGCGGCCCTCAACGCCAAAAAAGCGGCGATAGGCGATGCGAAGCGGGCAGCTGTCAAAGTCCCGAACATCGAACAGGTTGATCCGGTCGGTCGAGATCGGCGAGAGCGGGGAACCTGCCGCTCCGGCGGCTGTCGCTGCGGCTGGCAAATGGCGGCGTTCCAGCGCTCCGAGCCGTCCCAGAAACGGCGAAGGTTTGCGACCCCGCACGTTCGCCAGCTCGCTGTGATAGAGGCGCAGATGGTCTTCGGCCCGGGATATGGCGACGAAGAACAGGCATTCCTCCTCCTCGAGATGACCCTCGCGCGTTTCGGGTTCTACAAGCCCCGGCGGAAGCGGGCTGTCGTCGCGCCGGAACGCGCCCGGCAGGCACTGATCGTGTAGGCCAACCACATGGACGGCCGGAAACTCCAGCCCCTTCGCGCCGTGTATGGTCATTAGGCGGACGGCGTCCGCATCGGCGCCGAGCGTTGCATCCCGCAAGTCTCGATCATCCGCCAGCAATACCGTGCTTCGCATGCGCTTGAGCGCTCGGGCCGGTGTCAGCGGCTGGCCACCCAGCTCGCGCTGATCGAGAAACCCGAGCAATGCCAATAGAGCTGCGCGGGACAGCGATCCGGAGGCGTCGGGAGCAACTGCTAGGTCGCGCAGATAGTCGGATCGATCGAGCAACCAGCTCGCCGCCACTTCGAACGCCGGGGTGAACTGGTCGAGCCCCGCCATTTGCAGGCCCAGCTGTTCGAGCGCTTCGCCACCTGTCGGGCTCATGCCTGTCAGGGTCGATGCGGTCGCGAGCAAGGAAAGCAGCGGCACCCGGGCCGCCTGCGCGGCTCGCACGATAACACCGATGTCACTGGCGCCGACCCCGATCTCGCGAAGGGCCGCCACGCGAACGAGCGCGCCGCCATTCGCTTCGGCCAGCAGAGCAATGACTGAGAGCAGGTCCCGCACTTCCTCGCGCTCGAAGAAGCTGCCGAGATGCGTAGTCGCAATCCCGTGTTCGGCAAGGATACCGGCTACAATATCAAGGCGGTTGTTGGTCGGGGCGAGAACGGCTTGCTGCGACAAGGGGACGCCGGCCTGCTTGAGGGAAGTGATTTCGGCCGCCAGCAACTCTCCTTCGCACCGGTCATCGAGTCCGACGAGCAAGCGGGTTGCGCTCCCAGGCTCCTCCCGCGCGGATTTAGCATTATAGGCGAGCCCGTTTTTCCCGGCGCGCATGTCTCTGGCGAAGCCTCGGCCAAGCCCGACAATATGCTCGGTCGAGCGATAATTGCGGTCGAGAGGGAGCCGTTTGCCTCCGGAAAAATCGCGCTCGAACTGGGCCATGTTCGCCGATGACGCGCCGCGCCAGCGGTAGAGCGATTGCCGGGCGTCGCCGACGACCCAAAGACGTGCACCTTCCCGATACAATTCCATCAACAGCCGCGCGCTAGCGCGATTGACGTCCTGATACTCGTCAACCAGCACCATTGAATGGCGTTGAGCCACCTGAGCACGCACGCAATCATTGCGCATCATGAGGAGCGTCGGCAACATGACGAGGTCGCCGAAATCGACAGCGCCGGCCTTCCCCAACGCATCGGCATAAATTTCGTAGACTCGTGCGGCCTCGCACGCTCGTTCGGCCACCTCGACCTGCTCTGCGCTCACGGCTGCCGCCAGCGCTTCCCGGGCACGCCGTGTAAACTCGGCGTGCGTGACAAGTTCGTCTTTCGCGCGCGAGATGGCCGAGAGGATCTTCACGAGGCCCTGATCCGGATTGCGCAGATCATGATAATGGTTGAGCCCCATCAAGGGCAGCTGGTCCTCAAGCAGTTCGATCGCCTGTGCCTTGTCGATGAGCTGAACGTTGCTGGGCAGGTCCAGCAATTCGTAATAGCGGCGGATGAGATCCAATCCGAAGGCATGGAACGTGCCGATCCACATATCGGCGGCAGCGTCAGGCCGGGCGGTGGCAATACGGTCCGCGAGTTCACCGGCCGCCTTATTCGAGAAGGTCAGCGCAAGAATTTCATTCGGCACGGCCTCGTCGAAGTCGAGCAGGTGCTCGATCCGCTTTACGAGTGTCCGCGTCTTGCCCGAGCCCGGGCCGGCTTCGAGTAGCAGCGCCGGATCCGCGAATCCCGCGGCGGCCTCCTGGCTGTCATCGCGCCCAAACTTCGGCTTTTGCGCATTGACGGTAGGAGCCGAGGCATCGGGTCCCAGCAGGCTGTCGAACAACTGACGGCGCACGAGCGGAACGGGCAGTTCGAGCAGCTGCGCGATGCTGCCTGCGCCTAGCCGCTCAACCAAGAAAAGCTGCCGCGCGAGCGCACGCGGCAGCAGCAACTCGCGCGCGAAGACATTGGCCTGGAGTTCACGCCTTTCGCGCGGTCCATAGGCTTCGACCCGCGATAAAGCACGCGAGGTACCAGCGTCCGGATTCGGGCCCGTACAATTGTCTTGAGGACGGTGCAGTTTCAGATGCCCAAGCTCGTGAGCGACAAAAGCGGCTGCCTCGGCATCCGAAACATCGTTGCGAACATAAATGGAGCACCACTCGCGAAGCAGTTTGGCATCGCTGGTCCCGATCACCGGATCGCCGGGAGGAACCGGCTTGATGACAAATCCTTCGGCGGCGGCGGCCGATTTGACGGCAGCGGGTCCGGTCGCACGCCCGGCGATCTTGGCTTCGCGAAGCGCGCGTGCATGAAGCCGAGCAAGGTCGAACGCCGCCACCTGCTTACTCTTCCCTCCATCTCCGCTTGAACGCCTCGGGAATATCTGAGCGCGCCAGCGCGGTGGAAAACTCCTCGTCTCCACCATCATCGGGCTTTCCGGTGTTACGGTTCTCCGCAAGTGTCAGGCCCTCGCCCGCCTCGCCTCTGAAAAAGTCCGCCACCGCTCTACGCGAATAACCGAGCAGATCCGCAATATCCTGCGTGCAACGCGACTGCATCCCACGCAAGCGGCGCTGCGCCAACCGGATGAGGAAATCGCGGTCGCGCAAGACTGGCTCGATCGCCAACCAGGTTGCCGGCTTCAGGAGCATCGCCGCCGCGTCGGGCTTGGCGGTTCGGACGCGTGCAACTTCGCCCAGATAGAAACTCTGGAGCCTCAATACTGCCGCTTGTGCGTCCTCATCGAGTTCGAGGGACTCGGGCTCAAGTGTGGCGGCCGCCGTCTCAACCGCGGCACGGGCCGTCAAATGGCTGAACAATTGATCGAGTTCGTCCGGACCGAGCTTGTCCACTAGTTCGGGGTCCCAGGCGCCGCTGACGATATAGTCTTCGGCCAGTCTGCCGAGGTTTGGATTGATATTTTTCATGACGTCTTCTCCGCGAGCGCCGATTTGAGCATGCGCCCGAATTCAGTCTTGAGATTGGCCAATGTGCTGCGCGGGATTCCGGTCAGCCGGACGAGGTCATTCGGCGCCTCGGGCGCATCGATCGGCAATTCATTCAACATTAGCAAAAGGAATAATCGGCGCTTTTTCTCGGTGGGAATGCGCACCTCGGCGAAGGCCGCAAGGGCGGCTCGGCGTGCGATCTCATGGGCTTCTTCGCCGTCGTCGCCCCGATCGTGATCTTCGGGCAATACCAAGCTGCGCGATCGGTGGCGCTTGAACAGATGCCGATACGCATCGGCCGCCCGACGCCGCAATTCACGCTCGAAGGTCGCCTCCCACCAGTCGACCCCGTCCTGTTCGGCGAGCTCAGTTAGGAATGTCTGCATGGTCTCTTGGACCACATCTTGGCCGTCAACGCCCATCCGGGCGTAGATGCCGCGTACATATTCGTAGGCGCGCGCAATTAGGAGCGTGCTGAGGCGGGTGCTGCTGTCATCGTCTCCCTCAGTTCGATACCGGCGAACGAGTCGAACCAGCGCCGCTGACGGGAGATAACCGCTAGCCGTCCGGTCCTTGATCCTCGCCGCCGTCAAAATCTCTTGCGCGGACAGATCCTCCGCCCAGTCCAGCGCTTTGCGCACGAAGCCGGGATGACGCGGTGCCTCTGGATCGACGGTATCCTCTTTCACGCCAGTGTTCCTAACTGTTGAACGTCCGGAATCTCATTCGATTTGTCACTAGGAAAAGCTCTGAACTATTTTTCGGGCGCTCGACTCGGCCGCTTCAGAGCTTTTGAGGAGACGTCCCGAAATCACTCTTTATATACCATCATTGACATTTAAGAATGCCGCGCGCCGCTACTATCGCGCCTCCATGAAGCGTTGAAAACTTCATCGAAACTTGGCATTATCGACGTATTCTAGGAATACATTCTCGCATCCCGCCGCTCCACGGTTTGTTCGCCTCGATCTTCGAAACCCAACACTTCGTTTCTGATTGCCTAACGATCTCGCAGGCAATTGTAACGAAAATCCCCGTAAGTTACGGTTCGAATTCTGAAGCCAGCTGAACGAAGGCCCCGCGCGACCGATTGACCAATCGGAGGGCGAATGTAGCGGCGACGGCTGTCGAGACGGCGGATGTTCATTAGGTCGAGGACGAAGCCGATGATGGTGAGTGCACAACATGACTGAGCCTGCTCCAACGCGATTTCTGCTGTACATCGACATTCTCGGTTTTTCCGAAATGACGAAGAGCGATCCTCGTTCGGTCGCTCGCACCTATGCGATCTTGAACAAGCTTAATGTACATCGGGACAAGGCATTCAAGACGATCGTGTTTTCGGACACGGTGCTGGTCTACAACCCCATCGGGGCGCGCAACGACGAAGACCGCAATTTCTATGTCTGGTATTTGGCAGAGGCGGCTGAAGACCTTTACAGCCGTTTGGTGGGGCAGGACATATGGTTCCGGGCTGTCCTGATCGCCGGAGAGTTCAATCACTATCAGCTTGAGAATCTGGACGCCTTCTATGGAAAGGCCCTTATCGACGCTTACCAATCGGAGAAGCGGCTACCCTTGATTGGCCTTGCGCTCCATTCCTCGTGCCTGCCCTACAATCGGTTTTTTAGGGTTTCGCCCTTCACCGACGACTTCTCGTTCGTCTATTTGAGTCGTCCCTTAGAATATCTGCACGCGGCATCCGGTGACGGCTATCCCTTCGCCAATCGGATAGTCAGTGATCATTCCCCAGCTCTCCCGGAAGGCGTGCGTTACCTCTCCGATATCTACCGCCTAATGCGGACGCATCCAGAACCGTTAGTTCGGGCGAAAGCGCTCACGACATGGGATTTCCATGCTCGCCGATATCCGGGAATGGTTGCGGCTCTCGTCGCCAACAACTTTAGTTTGGATGCTTTGGCCCCACCGGGAACATGGGATATTGCGGTGAAAACCCTCGAAGAGAATATCCGGCACAACAAGCGGGCCGGTGCAGGTTCGCAGATGTCTGTGAGTATCACTCCGCAGCGGCCTAGGAAGCCAGGCAAGGCGATTTTCTAAATCAGTCGATGGTTATTCAGGAACACGGCATCTCCCTCTCGTCGGAGGGTGCCGAACGTATGTCGGCTTCTGACGTGCCCATATTAAGGCGGGAATAGCAACTTTCGGGCGTACAAGCTGCCGACATCACTTCGTTCGGAAACGGCAGCTATCGCACAACGGCGACCCGAAGCTGACTGACCGGCTACGGCCAGGATCATTGCCCGGCATCGGTCGCGGATGTTGGGGTTGACCTGTGCTGGCCGGGTGGGAGTTCGGCATGCCCCAGATGTGCCGCGCTTGTCACGGGACTGTCGGCAGGCCGTCGGAGCGTCGCGCCCGTTGCGGAAGGGCGCAGCCATCCATGCCACCAAAGCCGCGGAGCGGAAAATAGCCGAAGGCCTTGAGCTGCTCGATCTCTGACGGCTTGAATAGCCTCCATGGCTGGCCTCCGATGGATCTTTGACAGGGCTTCCGGCACGCCGCGCGTCGGCTATAGAAGCGCTATGGCCGGCTCCGTCGCGACGCTCTGGAAACAACTCGATATCCGCTCGAAAGGCTGGCCGGCCCGGCTGCGTGGGCTAATCGTTGTGCGTACCGGCCATCTCGCCGCCGACGCCCGGCAATCGGCGGGCAACCACCGCGGCAAGATCGAGGGCCTCGGCTGGCTCGCGGTCGCCGCCGGCGCCATCTTTTCGGTCCCACCGCTTCAATCACTCATCGCACCGCTCCTCGGCAGTGAGGGCGTCGCTACGCTGCGCGATATGATCATTGCCGCCAGCGGCGCTATGATCGGCGCGACCGCTATTGTTGCATCCTTCATTCTGTTCGCGATGCAGGTGAATGTCGAACGGCTTCCGTATGGTCTTTTCCATCGCTTCAGTTCCGATGCGCGACTGCTCGGCGGTTTTGCTGCCGCCTTCATGCTCTCGCTCGGCACGATGGCGCTCGCCTTTATCGAGGATCCAGGTCATTCATCGGCGGTCGTAGTCGCCGCCATCCTCGCCGTCGCGCTCATTTTAAGGTTGCTTCTCCACGCCTACCGCCGCTCGCTCCGCCTTATCGACCCGGTGTCGCAGCTCTCGATGATCGAGGCAGATGCGGCGGCCAAGCTCCGCCGCTGGGACCGCCGCGTGCGGTGGCTGCAGCCGCTACTTGCCGAAGACCCGGGACCGGGCGAGCCCGCCGCGCGCCGCGAGGGCATGCGTCTCGATGTCCGCCGCGCCGCGATCCTCGAGGGGAGCAAGGGGTGGGACGGTCCGCTACGCACCGCGATCGGGCAGGCGGCCGCCTTTTCGCGCCAGGCGGCCGAACGCGGCGATCTCGAGGTCTCGGCGGCCGCGCTAAACAGCCTGCTCGCGCTCAATCGCGCCTATGTCGCCGTGAAGGGGCGGAGCTTCCACGCGCGCACCCTGCTGTTCGAGAACCCTCAGGTTACCGACGGAACGATCAACGCGACGCTCGAAGAGCTCCGTCGGCTGCGCGTGGCCGCGCTCGCAGGTCTCGACGAACCGCATCTCGAACAGCTTTTTAAGGCCCATTTGGGGCTGGTGCGGGCCTATCTCGGCATCGAATATCCGGGGCTCAATCCCTCGCCGAGCCATGCGCTGCTCGCAGCCCATTATCTCGAAAGCGCGGTCGAGGCAGTCATTCCGACACAGATGACCGATACGCTGATGGAAGGCGTCAAATGTCTCGGCGACGCCGCAAGGCTGTTCGCGAGTGCCGGTCATGCAAGCGCAGCGAGCAGCCTTTTCGGCAAGATCGCGAAGATCGGCGTTGCGGGCGCGATGCAGCGCGACGGTTTTCCGGTGGCCGTCGTCGCAATCGAACAGCTTGCCTCGCTCCAACTCAGCTTGTTCTATGGTGACGGCGCGAATCATGGCTATGCCACGCGGCAATTGCGCAGCGCCATCTTCACCACCGCAACCGCGATGTTCGCGCTCCCAGATCTGCCGCTCGCGTCAAAACAGATTACCGCGCTCGCACCTTTCTTTTCGGGCAGCGATCCGCGCGGCTTTCGCTCTTCGCTCACTTCGCTCGTCAATGCGCTCCATGAGCCGGGCGCCGACGCCGCGATGGCAGCCAAGGTCGCGCACAATATCGTGGAATGGGCCGACAAGCTCTATGTCGACGTCCGCGCGCTCCTTAAGCTCGCGATCGAGAAACGCTCGCAGTTCGTCATCGATCTCATCCACTGGATCACCGGGATGAGCGAGCTTCTCTTTTTTGCCGCCAAGGCGCCCGCGACGGCTCATCATGACCGCTCCACTCTGGAAAAGCAGGCGCATTTTCTTATTGGCTCGCTGACCTTCATTCCGCGCGATCCGGAGACGGCGAAATGGATCGAGGCCTTCTCGCTGATCGATATCCTGTTCGAGTTCGGATCGATGGCGAGCGAGCGCGAATGGCTGGAAGGCTTCGACACCGCCTTCGACGCGCTGCTGCGCTGGGGCTTCGAAGCCGGTGCCGAAAACACCGGCTGGAACACGCTCGACAGCGCGCTCGCGGCGCTCGCGGCGCTGACGATCGGCGAGGACGCCGCGCTGCAAACCCGTCTCATTGCCGCGGTGCAGGCGGCGGTCGCAGCCGAAGGCGCGCCCGCAGCGCCCGTGCGCGAGCGCGCCGCGCGCTTCCTGCGCGGCCGCGCCGATCATCTGCACAGCAGCGATTTCGATACCGACGCGGTCAACCTCGCTCTCTGCGCCGATATCCCTGCCGCCCGCGCCTTGCTTGCCGAGATCGCTGAACTTCTGGCGCCTTTACTCCCTCCGCCGCCCATTCCGCCGGCGCCGGCGCCTCCGGATGGGTAGGTCCGCCCATCCGCGGCCCACGTGCGAAGTCATGTCAGATCGTCAGCCAGTCGCCCTACAGCCAAATAACGCCGGAAGGAGCGCGTCTCCCGATGTGGCCGGGAATGTCCGCCATCTGCATATCCACCCTTAAAAGCCGACTGGCTGCAACCGGCCAAACCTACGCGCGACGTGCAAGCAGCATTTCGGCTTGCCGCCTCAGGTAAAGCTGCGCAATATCTTGGCAATCCATGGGGTCGCAAAATCTTGCCCATTGGAGAGCGTCCATGAAAATTTGCATTTCCGTGCCATGCGGCCTTCTGTCCCATACTGCTGTGCCCTCTGCGGAGGTACGCCCATGACCACCAGTCGTCGAAAATTCCTGGGTGCAGCAACGGCGATGCTAGGGGCCTCGGTGGCAAGCCGGGAAGCATCGGCTCAAATGGCCAAGGCGCCAATGCGCAAGATCGCGACCGAGGAAGCGTTTGCTACGCCGGAGTTGGCAAAGGCATGGCTGGAGATTGCCCGCTCCGAACCCAACTCCAGCCTGGATATTCCCACCGGTATCCTCTCGATTTTCGACAATCCGCGTCCCGGGTCGAACCAGGACCGATTTCGCCGCCAACTGCTCGATGTGGACGCCGAGCGCATCCGCGACATGGACGAAGCCGGTGTCGACATGCAGCTTCTATCGGTGACGATACCAGGCGTACAGATTTTCGAGCCAGCCCGGGCGGGCGAGCTTGCAGTGACAACCAATGACCATCTCGCCGCCGCCATCGCGCGGCGCCCGACACGCTTTGCCGGCCTTGCCTGCTTTGCGCCGCACGACCCTGTCCAAGCGACGCGGGAAATGGAGCGCGCAGTGAATGCGCTTGGCCTGAAGGGCTTTATAGTCAACTCACACACCCAAGATCTTTATCTGGACGATCCGCGCTTTGCCCCGGTCCTTGAGGCCGCGCAGTCGCTCGATTGTCCGATTTACCTTCACCCACGCGCACCGTCCAACGGCATGGCCGCTCCGTTTCGGGACTACAGCATGGGAGGATCGATCTGGGGCTTCGGCGTCGAGGCCGGGACGCATGCGGTGCGGATGATCTTAAGCGGAGTTTTTGATCGTTATCCGCGGCTGCGCATCGTCCTTGGGCATATGGGGGAAGCACTGCCGTTCTGGATGTGGCGCCTCGACCATATGGCGGCGCGCCGCGCCAAGGATGGCCGGATGAAGCCCTTGTCGCTAGCGCCCAGCGAATATTTCAAACGGAACTTCGCGGTGACGACGAGCGGCTTCGAATCTCCCGATGTGCTTGATCTCGTCATCAAGGTTGCCGGCATCGAGAATATCATGTGGGCGATCGACTATCCCTATGAAAGTTCGCGCGATGCGGTGACGTTCATCGAAGGCGCCGACCTGACAGCCAGCCAGCGCGCCAGCATCTTTCATCGCAATGCGGTGCGGCATTTTCGCCTGTCTTGAGACGCTTCTCCGCGAGCCTTGATTTGGCAGGAACGGCTCGCCAATGTCTGCGGATATTCGGTATAGATTCTCACACATGTAAACGAGGGGCTTGGATGCATCGGTTTTTTTGGGGGATGTTGCTGTCGATCGCCGTCGTCACCCCTGCTAACGCGGAATATGGCTGGTGCACGATCCAGAAAGATACCTCGTACGACACCTATCTTTCAGCGGTCGTCGACATCGGCGAGGGAGGGAATGTCCATCAGGAAGTGCTGACGCGCCAGTTCGGCCGCGCTTTTCAGGGCTATGTTGCACAGTTCGAGACAATCGTTCGCGAGCCCGACTGCCACTCTTCCAAGCGACTGAGCGACGCTGAAGAGGGCAATAGGCGCTATTCGATGAGCGTCGGACAAGTCATTCGTACCAACTGGCGGGGAGCATGGCCCGCGCCCGGCGCGCCTTCTGGGCCAGCCGCGGCATCGGGTAGCCATCTGACCGTCTCGTCACCGCCAGCGCCCGCCGCTCCGGAGTGGAGCGAGGTGCAGCAGCAACAACAGCGTCAGGCGGCTGCGGAACTCGCCCGCAACATCGCCGCCAGCGCCAAGGCGAGGGCGGAATCGGAGGCGGCGCTCACGGCGTTTCTCGACGCCATGCGCAAGCGGGGGCGCGCGCAATGAAACATCATCTGAAGCTCTTGATGCTGGCGATCGCGGCCGCGATGATTGGCGGTCCCGCGATGGCGCAGATTGAAAGCGCACAGCCTTTGCCCGTCGGCCAGCCGCTCACGCTTGCGGCAGGTGAGCGCAACGCAGTGCGCTATTTCTATTTTGCCGGCGTGCCCGGGGAAACGCGAAGCATCGACGTCAGTCTCGCCGGGAAAGTCATTATCGAAGTCTATGACGCCGCTGGAACGCTGTTGATGGTGCGGAGTGCGAGCGCTGGACGGTCATTCGACTTCATACCCTCCTACGCCGAAACCTATGTCATCGCCGTCATCCGACCGGGCGCGCCCATCGAAGCAGTGCTGCGGACGTCCGTCGTGGCGCCGACCCTTCAGCAATCGATCATGGCCATAGGCGTGGGCTATGAGTTCGCAACCGAGCATGGTATCTCCCGATCGTGCTGGAGCGAGCAAGGCGCCGAGGTCACGCACACAGGCACGCTTCGGAAGGGCGACGCCTTCACGATGCGTATCAGGCTCGGCGCGGATCGATTGTCGCAAACCAACGAGACGCTTGTCGGCGCCATCGCTTCGCGCAGCTCGGTCCGTAGCTGGTTGGAAGGTGCCAACCGCGTCAGCGAAGTCGACACGAACGGCTCGGTCAGCGTGTCCAAACAGGTAAACGACCCGGCCAGCTTCCGCTGGCTGCCCGGCGTCGCGCGCAAATGGTATCGCTACACCTGTCCAAGCTAGAGGAGGCGGATACTTGCGACGCTGAAGGCGGCAACTAGACGATCCACTTCGTCGCGGCGGAGCTTCTGACACATTTCCGCTATCTCAAATTAGCGTCTAAAAGCTGCCGGTCCGTGTTTGGCCAGGTCCAACGGAAGAGACCGCTTATGGAGCGGCTCAACCGTCCTTGCACAGCGTCACTTCCGGAGGCAAAACGATAGGAATTGGCGAGCACCGGTCCGCCGCGTCGCGTATGGGCGGCGAGGTCAGCAAAAAGGCCCCGCGGAGGGCGAGGCCTTTTCGTTCCCTTAGGTTTCAATCCAAGAGAAAGCCCCATCTGTCTCCAGGGAGTCGCATTCTGGAGACTTCAGGAATCGCACGATCGTTGCCGATCGCTTCGGAACTTCTATTTGACGGCTTCTTGGGCGGCGTCGCCGACGTTCTGCGCGGCATCGCCTACCTTCTGCGCCGCCTCCGTGACCGCGCCTGTTTCGGCCTTTTCGTTCCCGAGAAACTGGAAGCCGAGGAAGGCCGCGACAGCGAGCGCAACGATGACGATGAGCGTTATGCCCCCTCCGCGTCTCGGTTCACGCCCCACGACCGTTGTCGTGTGCGTAGTCCCGTCGGCTTCGCGGATCGTATGAATTTCATCAGCCATGCTATCCTCCATCCGTTGCTATCGCCAAAGGACGCTTTTGGTGGCTGATGGTTCCGGCTCGAAGGTAATTCTATAGTCGATGGCCCCATCTCCTGAGAGCGGTGAGACATGCAGCCTCAGGAGATGGAGTTGAAATCGATACGAAAAACGACGTCTGAGGTTCCAGAAACATAAAATCTTGCATAATATAAATAGTGATAACTACAGCAACTATTGGGAAACTTAGAAATATTGCCGATATAGCACGATATTTCTCTTATTAGTTGTGAATGAATTATGAACTCTTCATTCAGGACCGGGACAAGGTTCGGGGCGCTCAAGGGAGGCATGCTTGGGGGCCGTGTGGAGAAATCAGATGAAAAGACTTTTATTGAGCTTGGCCATTTCGGCTGCGGCGATAACGGGCCCTGCGGTCGCGCAGGCTCCGGACAATCGCTATCAGGACCGGCCCGGAAGCTATCGTGACGACGACGGCGGCCGCGGAAACATTTCGTCCCGCATTGAGCAACTGCGCGAACGCATCGAGGAAGGTGTGCGATCGGGCGCTATCAGCCGCCGCGAAGCGTTGTCGCTTCGCTCATCGCTGCGATCGCTGACCGAGCTGGAGCGCCGCTACAGCCGGAACGGCTTGACCAATGGGGAACTGCAGGACCTTCAGTTGCGGCTGCGCTCGCTCCGACAGGAAGTGCGCCAGGCCGACGATGGCGCGCGGGGACGTTATGACGACTGGGACCGCCAGGGCGGACGCGACGACGACCGCTACGACGACCGAGACGGCCGCCGGGATGATGGACGCGGATATGATCGCGACGATAGCCGGTACGACGACGCCGACAACCGATACCGCGAGCCTGAACAACGCGGGGGACTGGGCGGCGTGTTCGATGGCGTGTTGGGCCGCAATACGACCAGCCTGCAGATCGGTCAGCGGGCGCCGACGGATCTTTACGGCGTTCCTTATGAGTATCGCGACCGGTACCGCGACACCGACCAAAGCTATTTTCGCTCGGACGGACGGCAGATCTATCAGATCGATGCTAGAACCCAGGCCGTGGTCCGCATTCACGCGATGAACCGATAAGCCGCAAGGCGTCCCCGGCTGGTCGTAGGACCGGCCGGGGACGCCTTTGTTTCGGCTAGCGCGGAGCATCTCGTGTACACCGAGAGGGTTGGCGGTCCGAACCTCGGCACTTGCCAGCCTCGGCGCAGAGTGGCGAATCAATGCTCCCTCATGAATGTTTTGTTCAGCCGCAGTTCGGCTCGGTAAGACTATCGCTCTCGGTTCACAGAAGGAGACGGGAGTTGAAGAAATATATTGCTGCCGCGGTTCTCGCGGCCGTTGCCATCCCCAATGCTCCGGCACTTGCCGACCCGCCGCCCTGGGCGCCCGCACATGGCAAGCGCGCCAAGGATCGCGGGCTGTATGACGGGTCTGGCCGCTATTATGAGCCGCGTCGCCTGTCGCAAAACGACCGCATCTGGCGAGCGAAGGATGGACGTTATTACTGCCGCCGCGAGAATGGAACGACCGGGCTCATCATCGGCGCCGCCGTGGGTGCGCTCGTTGGACGCGAGCTCGATGGCGGCCGCGACCGGACGGTCGGGACGATCATTGGCGCGGCCGGCGGCGGTCTATTGGGGCGCGCCATCGACCGTGGCGAACTCAAATGCCGTTGAACTGAATGGGCGGCGCGGGAGGGACCAGTCTGCCCGCGCCGCCCTCTTAGTGCCGCGCGCTGTGGGGAACGCGCCGCACCCATCGTCTATTCAAAAATATACTGATCACGAAGGCGCTGCCTGTTTGTAATACGGAGCCCGGGCACCCCGGCACGGTCGAGCATGCGCCGCCATGCGGCAAGCTCTTCGCGGCTGAGGCGATATCTCTCGCAGGCTTCCTCAAAGTCCATTAGCCCACCGTCTATCGCCGCCAGAACTTCGGCCTTCCGGCGAGCCGTCCAATAGGTTGTCGATGACGATGGTAAATCGCCCACTGTGACCGGGCCCAGCGGTCCGGCGACCGATGTCGGCTTAGTCTTCAAATCGAGCACCGCGAACTCTCCATTCGCGCGGCTGAAGCCGCTTGTACGTGCCCCCCGCAGTAAAACTGCGCCGATAAGGTTAACAAAATCTTGTCACCTGCCCCTCGATGCGACCAGCGGTTGATCGCATCATGGGGACCGTCACGACAGAAGATGTGTCGCGGCTTGTCCGCTTTTGCTCATTTATGCCTTAAAAGCGGAACGTCTTCAGACGTTTAGGGTTTCGGACGCCGTCAGGCGTCGGAAAGTCTTCGATGCCCGAACCGCGGGGGTCATAGGCTGAGAGCTATGGGGAAAGCGGTTTTGAGCGTGGCCTGGGGCTGACGGATGCTGCCCAAAATGGGACGCATCTGAGAGCGGACCGTCTGAATTTAGATCGCAAAAGCGGACGCCGAAAAGCGGACGGGCCGATTTTAGTATAGCGGCGTCTGCTTTTCGGCAGGGCGAGCGCAAGCGGGTCCGCTTCCGGACGCAGGGCTGCGCCGGGTATGGGAGTGGATGAGCCGTGCCGGGTCACGGCGCCTGTGTCCCGGATGAGAGTGAGGGCGGTGGTGGCGCTCGGGGTTGATAGCGACGTTCGAAGACCTCGATGATCGCCATGGTGCCGCCGCAGCACGGGCACAGCGGCTGAGCTTCGAGCTCGGCGGGCAGATCGTCGGCCGGCGCGGGGGCGACATTGAGCAGACGGCGGGCGCGTTCGAGATGATCCTTGCGCCTAGCGCTGGCGAGGAGCCCATAGTGGCGGATGCGGTGGAACCCGCGGGGCAGGGCGTGGAGGAGGAAGCGGCGAATGAACTCGTCGGCGGCGAGGGTCATGACCTGCTGGCGGTTGGCGCCGCCCTGGCGATAATCCTTGTAGCGGAAGGTGACCCCGGCCTCGTCGAAGCGGAGGAGGCGGCTGTTCGATATCGCAACCCGGTGGGTGTAGCGCGACAGATAGGCGAGCACCGCTTCGGGCCCGGCGAACGGCGGCTTGGCATAGACCACCCAGCGCTTCTTCCTGACGGGAGAGAGGTGCCGCAGGAATGCTCGTCGTTCGGCAAAATGCGTGAGGCTGCCAAAGAAAGCGAGCTTGCCGTCATCGTGCAGCGCGCGAAGGCGGGTCAGGAACAGGCGGCGGAAAAGCGCGCCGAGCACGCGCACGGGGAGCAGGAAGGCGGGGCGTGCGGATATCCAGCGCGTCCCATCGCGCGATATGCCGCCGCCCGGCACGATCATGTGGATGTGGGGATGATGGGTGAGGGCGGATCCCCATGTGTGAAGGACGGCGGTGATGCCGATCCGGGCGCCGAGATGCTTGGGATCAGCGGCGATGGTCAGCATCGTATCGGCCGCGGCCTTGAACAGAAGATCATAGACCAGCGCCTTGTTGGTGAAGGCGATCGCAGCGACCTCGGCAGGGAGGGTGAAGACGACGTGGAAATAGCCGACCGGGAGCAGGTCGGCCTCGCGGGCCTCGAGCCAGGTGCGTGCAGCAGCGCCCTGGCACCGCGGGCAGTGCCGGTTGCGGCAACTGTTGTAGGCGATCCGCCAATGCCCGCAGTCGGTGCAAGCCTCGACGTGTCCACCTAGGGCGGCGGTGCGGCAATGTTCGATCGCCGACATGATCTTGAGCTGATGCAGGCTCAGATGCCCGGCATGCGCGGTGCGATACGCGGGTCCAGCAGTACGGAAGACGTCGGCGACCTCGAGCGAGGTGCGCATCAGCCTCAGCCGTCGGGTGGCTCCTCGATGGGCGATGCCAGCGCGAGCCTGTCGAGCGGGCTGGTCACCTTGCGCGTCGTCTTCGTTGCGACCTGCAAGTAAAAGGCGGTGGTATTGAGGTTGGCGTGTCCGAGCAGCGCCTGGATGACGCGGATGTTGACGCCGTCCTCGAGCAGGTGGGTGGCAAAGCTGTGGCGCAAGGTGTGCGGCCCGACGCGCTTGTCGATATCGGCCGCCTCAGCCGCCTCGACGACGACGCGGTGGAGCTGGCGGGTGCTGATATGGGCCGCTGCGCCCTGTCCGGGAAAGAGCCAGCCGTCGCGATACAAAATGCCCTGCTGTCGTCCGGCGCGCCACCAGTCGCGCAGCAGCAGGAGCAAGCCTTCGGGCAGCATGGCGTTGCGGTCACGTCCGCCTTTACCGCGCTCGACACGCAGCAGCATGCGCTTGCTGTCGATATTGCTGACCTTGAGCGCTGAGACCTCGGCGACGCGCAGCCCGGCGCCGTACGCAACCGACAGTGCAGCCTGGTGCTTGAGACAGCGGGTCGCATCGAGCAGCCGCTTCACCTCGGCCATGGTCAGGACGACGGGGATCTTGCGAACCTGCTTGGCGCGGATCAGCTTGCGCGCGAGATCGGGGCGGTCGAGCGTCTCGGTGAAGAAGAAGCGGAGCGCACTGACGATGCTGTTCATCGTCGGCACCGGAACGCCCGCTTGCTGCTGATCGATCTGGAACTGGCGGACCTCCTCCGCACTTGCGGTGTGCGGTGAGCGCCCGAGCCAGGTCGCGAACCGTCCGACGTCGCGCAGATAATTACGCTGCGTCTCCGGCCCGAACCGCCGCATCGCCATGTCGTCGAGCAGGCGCTGGCGTAGCGGGCTGATCGGGCCAATCTGGATAAGCTCATTCATCGTTCGACTCCTCAGTTGAAGGAGTCGAAAGGGTCTGCCTATGGCCGCCGACGTTCAATCACATGCGGCGCTCGCTGGACGGCTTTACCTCGACAATAGCGCCAATCCGCGGAGCGGTTCGTGCAACGGCCAGCATCGGTAAGCACTGCGGCTTAGGCGATCGTGATCGGCTTCGATGTGAGATTCTTACTTCAGCTGCATCTCGATAGTGAATTCGCCGGCGGACGGCCCTGGGGCAGATAGGTCGCGCTGACCTTTCGGTCCGTCGGCATAGGCTTGAACGATTATGAAATATGTTCCGTCGGCCGGCAGGTATCGATCGAGCACGCTGTCATAACCCACGTCGCCTTTATACTGGGCGTCACTCGAACGGAGCATTTTCGGATCGCTCGGGCCGCGCGCTATCCAGACTAGGCTGTGGGCATCGGAAGAACGCACCGCTACCTTCACGCGCTGCGCCAATCGCCCTTCGAGGCGGTAGAGGACGGCCGCCCGCGCTGGTTCGAACCGGGACACAGCCGCCTGTGCAAAATTGCCCGAGATTAATTGCCCGGGAGCGATTGGGAATGCCGGTCCGTAATCGGTCGCGATCGTCGGGAGCTTCGTGATTCTGCGCATCCAGTCCGGTTCTGGCGGCGGCGGGGGAAGTGCCAAATCCAGCGACAACTCGAGTTGTGAACCCGGCGGAGCAATGGGCGCGAGATAATAGACTCCGTCTTTGGGCAGTTTTTGCCGAATGCGCGCGACGGTCGTCGCCTCCCGCACGGCAAGGGCAGTGCCGTCGGCGTCATAAAGGACTGCAGCGATGAGGCCTGTGCCACGCAGTGTGATTGTGATCTCGCTTCCGGCCAGCGCCACAAACTGCCGCAGATTGGCGTCGCCCCCCGACATCTTCACCAGCGTGCCGGGAATGATGCGGGGGGGCGATCCGCGCGGTGGCGATGGTTCCGGTGGCGTCGTCTCGCGCAGATCGGGGAACGTCTGCGCGCTACCCGTAGGCACCTGCGCACCGGCTATCGGGATCGCAAAAAGGCTGGCCGCAGCCAGAAAGGCCTTCATTGGGCGCGTCCTCGGCGGCGCAGTTCCTCGAAAAACTTGCTGAGCTTTGCTTGATATTCAGCATCTGCTTGCGCGGCACGGGCTGCCGCACCGACGCGAGCATCCACTTCGCGGCGCTGCACGATTATTGCGGCCCGCGCTGCCGCTTCTGCATCAGGCTGTGCGACAGGGGCCGCTTCTACCGTCAGAACGGCTCCGGCGGGTTTAGGCGCCGGCTTGCCGGTGATCGCATAGGGACCGGTCCATCCTGTTAGTGTGAACTGGCGCTTCTCCTCGGTCGCGATCACGTACTGCCGCCGGTTGAAATAGTCTTCGCCTTCGCTGGGGCTGGAATAATAGAACCAGCAGGTGACGCTCTCTTCGGTTCCAAGAGAAGCGCGAAAAGCGTTCTCGATGTCGACCGTGGACGTGCTCGGCGATTTCTGCATGAGCCCTGACATGCGATATATGTCCGTCGGTTCGCGCCGTTCGCACCACCCATAGGTCGTTTTTTCTGCCGCCTGTGCTGGCATGCTGATCAGACATATTGAAACCAAGATTGGCCGGGCTCGCATAGGCATTTCTCCCGGCTCCGGGCTAACCGACACGTCGTAGCGAAGCAATTTGGAAATATGGCGGGTAGCCGCTAAGCAAAACGCCGGACCGTAAGTCGCGGAATTCCATTGACGAACGCTGGCGACGCCAAAGCCGCCGGAATTTTATCGGGAGAAGTCATGCCCATCGTCAGCCGCTCATTGCTCGCGCTCTTCTTCCCTTCGATGCTAATGGTCACACCGGCCTTCGCGGCACCGCCGCCGCCGCGGATCGATGTGATTGCCTACTCCGCTGACCTTGGCGAAGAAGGCCTTGCTGAAGCCTATGTTACGCTGGCGGCCTACTCCGGCGCGTTCGAGCGGGCTGCCCCGGGGACTGATCGCAGTAAGGTGCGGGCATGCGCAGCCTCGAATAGCGAGGCCTGCATTCGGGCCATCCTCACCGCACGTGGAGGGGCAGCTGTGATCATCGTCGTGCAAGGGGCGGGAGTTGGCATCCAGAAATGGACTTGCTTCGGCTCGGGTGGCACCCCGGTCGACGCCGCAAAACAGACAGCCACGATCAATTTGCAAGTTGCTTTCTTTGGCGAACGGCAGGCTAAATTTCAGCAATCTCTGTCTGCAACTGCCTGTATCATGTCGGCTGCCGCCGAGAGTGGGTGGTAAAGATCACCGTGAAATTGTCGACGAACGTCAGTTTCTAAGCCCGAGTCCTCGAAGTTGCAAAATGGCGATCTCCAGATGCTGCGGCCGCCGCACTCTTTGACGTTCGTCACATTGGCAAGGTCCGCTATACCCGGTTCGGTGCCAAGAAGCGGTCAGTCTCCTACCGGCCAATTTTTGCCTTCATGCCATTGCTAAGCGCGTACCGACATAGGGACGGATGACCTTTGAGGGCATCTGCCGGATGGCTTCCTCGATAAAGACCTCGCCGGTGCAGTGCATCGGCACGATATAGTCGGGATCGATCACCTTGAACGCTGAGACGGTCTGCCGCGCCTCCTCCTCGGTGCGCGGGCGGACGAGATGGAAGCCGCCGATCACCATTTGCACCTTTGAAATGCCGCTGATCGCCTGCGCGCGCCGGACCGAATTGAGGACGCCGCGATGGCTACACGATGCAATCACCACCAAGCCAAGTCCCTTGATGGCATAGCAGGTGGCGAGCTCATGCTCGCCGTCGTCGGTGACTTCGGCCAGATCACGCTTGTCGCTGCGCAGTCCGGTCCGCTCGCAGCCGGCTCCGGGCCGCATCCGCGTCGGGATCGCGGTGCGCTCGAATGTCTCGAGCGGGATGATCCCGGTCGTGAACGCCTGATCGGCGACGATCTGAGGCGTCGGCGAGATGCGGACTTCGTAACCGGCTTTGGTCAGCGCCGCGCGATCTAGAATGCCCATCACCGGCGGCGGATCGCCGATCATCGCGACCCGCTCGCAGAAGGTTTCCTCCCCGCCGACGTAGAGCGGCAGCGGACGACCGCGTTTTTCTGCGCTGCCGGTCATGGCAGGAAAGCCGCCGTAGTGATCGAGGTGCCCATGGCTCAGCACGGACGCGTCGATGCTCGATGGATCGATACCGAGCATCCCCATATTGTTGGCGAGGACCTCAGCCGTGTAGCCGAAGTCGACGAGCACCCGGCGTGACGCGTCTCCGACGCGCGAATCCGCGAGCAGGGAAAGACCGAACTCCCCCATCAAGGCTTTGGGCGACATGCGGGTGTAGCCTGGAGGGCTTCCGTTGCCGGCACGCAACACCTTTAGACCGGGCAGGTCCAGATCGGGAAGAAAAGGTCCGAATGTCCCGCTGTCGGTGAGAACGGTCAGCGTGAGCGAGTCGACGACCGGCACCCGGAAAGCAGCATCCTTTGCGCGCAGCGGCAAGCCGGACATCGCCGCCGCCCCGATGGCCCCGGCCAGCATCGATCGACGTGTGAATAGTCCCAGGGCTTCGACCGTCATCTGCACCTCCGAATTTCGCCGGACGCTACTCTATTGGCTGAGCAATTCCTAAAGATATGAAATTTGCGGTGCCGATGATTTGCGTGCAGCGCGACAAAGAAGGGCCTCGCCGTATAACGAAGCCCTTCCGTCCTCTGCCGTCATGACCAAAGGAAGCCCCAACGGCTTTCCGGGTCGCAGGAAAGTCATTGCGCCATCACGCTAGGCCTATTTGGTCATGAGTCGAGTCAGCGTTGATAATCGCGACAGAGAGTCCGCTTACGCCCATTTCTTGCCGTGCCGCGCCGCGCGACTTTGCGGCATTTTCCGGGCCTCATTCATTGCGACAGATAGGCGGACGCGAGCCACAAGCCCGGCAGCGCCATCGCAATGAACACCGGCACGCGCACGAAGGGCGTCTTGAAAAGCCAGCCCAGGCCGGCCAGCACCGCGACAATGATCAGCAGAATGATCCCCAAACCCGACTGCACGCCGCGCCCCGCCGCATCCTGGTTTCCTTCGCTTGCAAAAATCAACGTCAGCGCACCGATGGCATCGACGACAACTACCGCCCAAAAAATCCGATCCCACCACCGTCTTGTGCTTGCTGCCATCGCACCCCCCGATCCCTTGACGATCCTTGATACACCATCTGCATCGTTGACACATGCGCGGCGCCAATCCCGCAATCGGCGAGGCCCGATCGGCGTCGAGCGGTAAAAAGGCGGCGCGAAGTCTCCTTCGCACCGCCCTTCAACGATGAATGCAATCGCAAAAACATCGCCCCCACCACGGAGTGATCACCTGGGTCGCGCCAGCGACCGCTCCGCGGAAGATCATGCCTTGGACGCAAACTCCGCTACGAAATAGTATGGAGACGCCAATTCGGTCCCCGGCGCTCGGCTCGGCGGCTGCTTCAGCGCATATTTAGGCAGGGTCCAGACTGTCCACGATCGGCCAAGACCGACAGCTATCCAAAGGTGAAGACATAGGCGCGAGCACCGGGGTCGAGGAATTCGATCTCGAATGTCCGGGCTCTGACGGCCGCGGACTGGCGAACGAGCTGGTAGAGCCTGTCCTTGGTAACGGTGCCCATGCCGTTCGCATCGGTATCCACACCATGATCTGTTCCGGGCGGCAAACCATCGAGCGTCACGCGGAAGCGGGCGGGTGTTCCGTCGCCGCGCGCGCCGAGGACCATGTGCAGGTCACGCGCCTCGAAGCGATAGCGTATCTTCGCCGACGCGGCGTCGGCGCGTGCGGACTCGGCGCCGACGGTCCATGCTCCGCCCAAGCCCCATTGGTTGGCCGGGACGGAAGAGGGAAGGCTATAGGTGAGGGGAGCGTCCCGCTTCAACCGTTGCGGCGCGGCGAGGCGGTCGGCCTGTCGGTATCCGACATAGGTCTCGGGCGAGCGCAGTTGGTCCCAATCGGGAGCCGCCTCTATCCCCTTGCCGATGTCGCCAGTCAGTTTTTCATTGATTGGCGCAGCCTTGGCTTCGGCGAGGAGTTGCTGGAGCAGCCGTTCGGACGCCGCATAATCGCCCTCGCCGAGACGATGGTGGCGGACCTGGCCTTTGGCATCGATGAAATAGAATCCTGGCCAGCCGTCGTTGCCGAACAGCCTCCAGGTCGCATAGTCGCTGTCGAGCTTGACCGGCCAGGTGACGCCGAGTTCCGCCACGGCGCGTCGGACCTTGTCACCATCCTTTTCGAAAGCGAATTCGGGTGTGTGGACACCGATGACGATCAGACCGTCGTCTTTATACTTCGCGGCCCAGTCGCGAATATAGGGCAGGGGCCGCAGCGAGTTTATGCACGAATAGGTCCAGAAATTGACAAGAACGACTTTGCCGCGCAGTGCCTGCGGCGTGCGCTCAGTCGTGTTGAGCCAGGGACCGTTGCCGGCAAGGGCCACAAGCGGCTGGCCGGGATATTCGGCGGCGGCGGCGCTCGGGATCGGGCTGGGCGTCGGGTTCAAGCGGCCGCCCGGTATGTCGCCGAAGCAATAGACGACCGCGCCGATCGCCGCGGTAACCGCGATCGCCGCAAATCCCAAACCGCGTCTTTTGCGTAGCATTGACCTATTTCCTTCTGATGCGTGCCAGCCCTTCAAGGGCCGGACATGCGGCTGCGTTCCCCGCGCCTGTGCGTTTCGGTTGCGAGGGCAGGGACGTTACATTCTTTGCGTTCGACGTTCCGCTTGTCATGCCGGAGTCGCCGCCTGCAGTACGGCGTCGGCAAAAGCCTTGGGCGCCTCTTGCGGTAGATTATGCCCGATGCCGCCAGTGATATTGCGGTGAGCGTATTTCCCCGTGAATTTCTTGGCATAGGCGGCTGGATCGGGGTGCGGAGCGCCATTCGCGTCGCCTTCAAGGGTGATCGTCGGCACGCCGATGGTCGGGCTTTCGGCGAGACGCTTTTCCAGTGCATCATATTTCGGATCGCCTGCTGCCGCACCCAATCGCCAGCGGTAATTATGGATCACGATCGCGACATGGTCGGGATTGTCGAATGCCTGCGCCGATCGGTCGAAGGTCGCATCATCGAACTTCCATTCGGGCGATGCCGTATGCCAGATGAGTTTGGCGAACTCCTTGCGATTGGCCTCATAACCGCGCTCGCCGCGGTCGGTCGCAAAGTAGAATTGGTACCACCAGCTCAGCTCGGCTTTCGGAGGTAGCGGCATGACATTGGCCTGCTGACTGCCGATGAGATAGCCGCTGACCGACACCAGTGCAGTGACGCGCTCGGGCCAGATCGCGGCAACGATGCAGGCGGTGCGTGCACCCCAGTCGCATCCTGCAACCGTCGTGGTCTGGATCCTGAGCGCATCCATCAGCGCGATCACATCCTGTGCCAACGCGGCTTGCTGACCGTTGCGCAGCGTGTCGGCCGCAACGAACCGCGTGGCACCATATCCGCGCAGATAGGGAATAATCACGCGGTAGCCTGCCTTGGCAAGCAGCGGCGCGACCTCTTCGTAACAATGGATGTCATACGGCCAGCCGTGTAAGAGAATGGCGACCTGCCCCTTGGGCGGACCCATTTCGATATAGGCGATGTCCAGTTCGCCTGCCCGTATCTGCCGCAACGGCCCCAACGTGGGAGAGGAGCCGGCGGCCATGGGTCGCGTCGGGGCAAGTAGCGCGGCTTGTGATGTGCCGGGCAGGCCGAGGGCCGTCATTGCCATTCCGGCTGCGCCAAGCCCGGCCGTCTGGAGGAAAAGCCTGCGATCGGTGTCGCTATGATCGGTCATGATGATATCCTTTTTTGGTTTGCCCAAGGGGATCGGCGGTTTGGATCAATGATGCGGTGTGGTTGTCGCCGGCACGGTGAACGCGACAACCGCGCGATCGAGCGGCATGTGGTTCGCATCGGCGAGGATGAACTCGACCTCGTGCGGGCCGGGCGGTAACCCAACCAGAATGACCGGTTCGCCGCTGGCGTCGGCCCAGTGCCAAGGCGCGCGATCGACGGTGACGTGGATATGGCCGATGCGCGGTGAGACATCGAGCGCGTTCGGACCGAACACCGGCTGGATTCGCAGATTGTCGGCACGATACTGGATGAAGACTTGGCCGCGGGCGAGAGGGCCGGGAAGCGGAGGGTCGACGATGATCCGCGCTGGCAGTTGCGGTGCGCTCCAAGGGACGACGCCAGCGGGCCCGACGATGTCTCGTGCGGTCTGCGCGGAAGCGGGCGCGGCGAAGGCGAATGCGACCAAAAGCGCTAGGGCGTATTTCATTTGTCTGGGCATCGAAGGTCTCCAGTGGGCGCGCGACGCGCCCGATGCTGCCGGATCGTCAGCATGGGAAATGCAAGGGCGCCGAAAGCTACCCAACCCATCAAACGTCGAGAGATCGTCTCAATTCAAGGCGTGCCACATGGCGTTAAACCCGCGCTCACAATATTCGTCGGCTTCCTTGGGATGGCCGATCATGAAGTCGATTGTCGTCGACACCCAGGCATCGACAAGTTCGATGACGTAGAGCGGCGGCCCATCCCCGAGGGTGCCATGCTCGCTCGCACGCTCAATTATCTTGAAAACCGGTGAAGCATAATCATCGGCTTGGCGGCGCTCGACCGACAACTTCAGGATCGCCTGCGCGCGCCGCTTCGACGGGTTCGATGCGCCCCAATGCGTCCAGCGAACCCACAGATGACGAAACTGGTCTCGAGCGCTTTCGTCACCGGGCATATCGGCCATCACCGTGTCGGTCATCTCCGCGCTCAGCTCGACATAGAGGGTCCGCAGCAATTCGGCCTTGGTGTTGAAATAGGCAAAGACCGAGCCATGCGGCACGCCGGCCTGTTTTGCGATCTCCGCAGTTGGCGCGCCCAGACCCTGCTCTGCGATCAACCCGGTCGTTGCCGCAAGGATGGCGTTTCGCTTCTGCTCGCTCTTTGGTCTCGCCAAAATCGTCCCTTTCAGTCTTCACTATAAATGACTGACTACTCAGTCATTGTCAAACCTTATCGCTGTTCCTATGTTGGCGCGCTCCCCGCTTCCAAAGGAATCATCATGACAGAAACATATTTCGTGACCGGCAGCTCGGTCGGACTCGGCCGCTCGATAGTGGAGGCCGCGCTCGCGCAAGGCCACAATGTCGTTGCGACGGCCCGTAACCCCGCAGTTCTTGAAGACCTGGCCGCGCGCTATTCCGGGCAATTGCTGGCCGTGAGGCTCGATGTCACAGATGCCGAGGGTGCGCGCGACGCTGTCCGGCAAGCTGTTGATAAGTTCGGACGCCTCGATGTCTTGATCAACAATGCCGGCTTTTCGGGCGTCGGGTCGATCGAAGATATGCCGCTCGAACTCATCGAGGCACAGCTGTCGACCAATTTCCTTGGCGCGGTCAATCTGACCCGGGCGGTGCTCCCGACGATGCGGGCACGGGCGCGCGGTCGCATCCTGCTTGTCTCTTCCATCGGGGCACGTATCGCCACCGCAGGGGCCGGCGTCTATTATGCGTCCAAGGCCGCGGTCTCGGCGCTTGCCGAAACGCTCGCGCTGGAAGTCGGCCCCCTCGGTATCCAGGTCACGGCGGTCGAACCCGGTGCGATGCGCACGCGCTTTGCCGAAGCCGGCTCGCTGCAGGTCTCGCCGTTCGGCCCGGCCTATGAGGCGACCGTCGGGACGACGATCGGGATGATGCAATCGCCCGAGTACAACAACATCTTGCGCGATCCCGACGGCGTGGCAGCGATGATCCTTCAAGTGGCTGCACTGGACGATCCACCCTCCCGAATTCTTGCCGGCGCAGACTCGTTCGAAATGGGCATTGGTTCAGGCGACGCGAGGCGCGCTTCTGATCTGCATTGGGAAAAGCTGAGCCGCTCGGCCACCGTGGAAGAAAGGCTCCTGTCGGCCTGACCGGCTCGGAGATCATGCAAGCTTGGCGCGGTTCTGCAACGGTGGGCCAGACTACTGCCGAACTTCGAGCATCTCGGTGCGATCGAGCGCCGCCTGCCTGCGGGTTCAGTGGATGACGCGGTCCACCTGAGCCTGCAGGCGGGGGCTGATCAGGAGAATGGCTGGTATGACGATGGCGTAGGCGACGGCCCAGGATCGAAGCCATTTCGCGACGAAATCCGTTGGGAAGCCGAAGTTGATGGCGAGTAGCGAAAAGGAGATAATTCCCGTCGTCACGACGCCCATCAGGAGCGCGAACGCAATCTTTCGTTTCAGTTGAGTGTTCATTTTCTTGCTCCTGGATGGGACGCCGGTGACGGCTCACGAATGGCAGGCGATCAGACGAGGTTGATCTCGACATTGATGTTGCCGCGCGTCGCTTTCGAATAGGGACAGGTCTGGTGCGCCATATCGACGATCGCGCGAGCCGTTTCCTTGTCGACGCCGGGCAAGCTGATATTGAGGCGCGCCTGAAGCAGATAGGCATCGCCGGTCATTCCCAGATCAACCTCGGCATCGATCGCGAGATCGGCTGGGAGTTTGACGTCCAGCTTCTTGGCGGCAAGGCCCATTGCGCCCTCGAAACACGCCGACCAGCCAGCGGCGAACAATTGTTCGGGGTTGGTCCCGCCGCCCGGCCCGCCGGGACTGGAAAGCTTGACGTCGAGCCTTCCGTCCGAGCTGGTCGATTTGCCATCGCGGCCTCCGGTGGTGTGGGTCTTGGCGGTGTAGAGGATCTTGTCGGGCTTGCTCATGATCTTGTTCCTTTGATGAGGGGGTCGTCAGTCGTTCACTTCTTCTCGCGCAAGGGGCGGAAGGCGGCGCGGATCTCGGCAGCGAACAGCTCGGGCTGTTCCCAGGCGGCGAAATGACCGCCCTTGTCGACCTCGTTCCAGTAGATGAGCTTCTTGAAGCTCTTTTCGCCCCAGCTGCGCGGCGCGCGATAGATCTCGCCGGGGAAGACGGTCACCGCGACCGGCACCTTGCTGATCTCGATCGCGTTGAACGGACCGCCCGGGCCCTGCGCGGCATCCCAATAGCTGCGCGATGACGAGGTTCCGGTGTTGGTCAGCCAGTAAAGGGTGATGTTGTCGAGTATCTCGTCGCGCGTCAGCACGCTTTCGGGATTGCCACCGCTATCCGTCCAGGTCGCGATCTTCTCGTAGAGGAAAGCTGCAAGCCCGACCGGAGAGTCCGACAGGCCGTAGCCGAGCGTCTGCGGGCGCGTGTTCATCATTTCGGCATAGCCGAAGCCCTTGCCGTAGAAGGTCTCGAGACCGGCGTAGGCGATCTTCTCTTCGGGAGAATAGCTGTCCGGAGCCGGTTGCTTGGCGCGGACGAGCTTGAGAACGCCCGGCGGAACGGTGCCCGGCATATTGGTATGGATGCCAAGCAATCCTTCGGGTGCCTGCACGGCCAGCACCTGCGAAATGATCGCGCCCCAATCGCCGCCCTGCGACACATAATTCTTGTAGCCGAGACGCTTCATCAGCACATCCCAGGCGCGCGCCACCCGGGCCGGATCCCATGCCTCGTTCGGCTTGCCGGAAAACCCATAACCCGGATAGGTCGGCATGATCAGGTCGAAGGCGTCTTCGGCCTTCCCGCCGTGCGCGGTCGGATCGGTAAGCGGTCCGACGGTTTTCAGCAGCTCGAACGGTGAGCCGGGCCAGCCGTGCGTCATGAGCAGCGGCATCGCACCCTTATGCTTCGAGCGGATGTGGATGAACTGGATGTCGAGACCGTCGATGGTGGTGATGAACTGCGGCACGGCGTTGAGGCGGGCTTCGCCCTTGCGCCAGTCATAGTCAGTGCCCCAATAACGGACGAGGGGTTCGAGACGGTCGAGTTGCACACCCTGCGATGCGTCCGAAACCTTTTCGCGATCGGGCCAGCGCGTCTCGGCGAGACGGCGGCGAAGATCCGTGAGCGCCTCTTCGGGGATGCTCACATGAAACGGGCGGATGGACTCGTCTTGCGGTGCGGCGACCGCCGCAGCGGCCGAGACCGTGATAGCGGTGGACGGGCCAGCGCTGCTGGCGAAGCTCGGGCTGGACTGGAGGGTCATGCCGAGCGCCGCGACAGAAATGGCGGTGGACAGCAGGCGGCGGAGCGAAATTGATTTGGCGGGGGACATAGTCTTTCTCCTGTTTCGGACTGGTCGAGGGCGTTCAAGCGGCGGCGGCAACGGCCCGATATCGATCGGCCGGGTTGGTCAGCGACAGATTGGGGAGCATCGCGGTCCGGGCCGCTTCGAACGCGGTCCACTCAGCGGCATCGGGGAGCGCGGGAATGGTGACGGTCTCGCCAAGTTCGAGACCGGCGAGCGCCGCGTCGACCATGGCGTCGGCCGACATCACGATCTCGGCGGGGACGCCGGACAGCGGCACACCCGACAGGTCCCAGAATTCGGTCGCCGTCGCGCCGGGCAGGACAACCTGGACGCGGACGCCCTTGTCGGCGAGCTCGGCGTGCAGCGAAGCCGTGAGCGCCACGACGAAGGCCTTGGTCGCGCCGTAGACGCCGTTGAGCATGAACTCGGGGGCGATCGCGACGGTCGATGCGATGTTGATGATCGTGCCGTTGCCGGCTGCAGCAAAACGCTGGGCGACGGCATAGGTCAGCCGGGCGAGCGCGGTCGCATTGATGTCGATCATTGATTCCATCTGATCGATGTCGGCCTGCCACGTCGGGACCGGCGCGCCGATACCCGCATTGTTGACCAGCATCGTGATGCGGCGATCGTTGATGAGGCGCGCTTCGATCAGGCGCAGCTCGCCGGGATTGGAGAGGTCGGCGGGCACGGTGTCGACATTGCGACCGGTGGCTGTGCGAATGGTTGCGGCGACCTGATCCAGCTTTGCGGCGTTGCGCGCAACCAGGATCAGATCATATCCTTGGCGCGCCAGGCGGTCGGCATAGATCGCACCGATTCCGGTGGAGCCGCCAGTGATGAGGGCAGTGCCCTTTGCTTCGTTCATCGCTCTTCCTTTCGAAGAAGGTTGGGATGCCGACCGACCGGTTTGATCGGGGCGACCAGAGCGATTTAGAGGGTGGGGAGAATGGCGGTAGAAAGGGAAAGCGAGAGCAAGCCTCTCATTCTCGGCATCGCGGTCAGCCGCAGTCCAGTCCGGTGCACGATGCGCGCAGGCGCGGCGAGGCCCAGTCGATGAAGGCGCGGACCTTGAGCGGCAGGAGACCTTGGCGCGGGTAAACGATATGAACGGGGCGCGGCTCGCCATCGGCATCAGGAAGAATGCGCACGAGCGCGCCCGACTGAAGATGCTCCGACACCTGATAGTCGAAGAGCCGCGCGACGCCCACGCCGCTCAGCACCGCCGCAAGATTTCCTGCCGCGCTGTTGACTGAGACCCGCGGACGCGGCGTGCACATCACATCCTCGCCATCGATGCGGTAGCCCCAGAACATCGGCAGCGGTCCGAACATGATCCCGTCATGCCCGGAAAGTTCGCGCGGGCTGGTCGGCGCTCCGCGCCGGTCCAGATAGGCAGGGCTGGCACAGGCGATCAGGCGAAACTCGCCAGCCTTGACCGCAAAGAGCGCGCTGTCGGGCAAATGGCCGAGGCGGATCGCGACGTCGACATGCTCGTCGACCATGTGGACGAGCCGGTCGGAGGTAATGAGATTCAGTGTGACTTCGGGATATTCGTCGATGAAGGCGAGCGCGATCGGGATGACGTGCCGCACGCCGAATTCGATCGGCATTGTGATCGACAACTCTCCGCGGGGCGTTTGATATTCCCCAGATGCCCGGCGTTCGGTTTCTTCTAGGTCGGCGATGATACGCCGCGCCGCTTCGACATAGTCGCGGCCCGCGTCGGTCAACTGAATGTTGCGGCTCGTCCTGACGAGCAGATTGGTTCCAAGGTAGCGCTCGAGTTCGGCAACCTTACGACTGACGCTGGGCAAAGGAGATCCAAGCGCGCGGCTTCCGGCTGACAGGCTGCCGGCATCGACGACCGCCAATAAGACCCGCATGGCGTCCAGCCGATCCATCTGCTCCTTCTCCCGCTCCGAGCAGAGGGGAATAGCCGACTTCGGGAGGTCAACATAGCTTCATGCGCGGCGCCAAGTTGACACGCGCCCGAATGGCATGTCCGCCCTTTCGCTGTGCGGCTTATTCTACGTCTGCTTCTCCCGATTTGCTTCCAGAAGCGGACCGTCCGAAATCGGCCAGTACTGTCCACAGGGCGCATCAGGGGCATCTTCGGTCAATCGTGCTAGCTCTAATCGGCCGGTTATTCACCACCTTCTGATCATGCTGCTATCAAGCCGGCAGCACCTGCGTGAGAACGCTGCCTGCAAGCCGCGCTGTAGCGAGGAGGCGCGATAGGTCGTGTCCGCTTCGCGCCTTTGCCGAAAGCCCGGACATCGTCGTGGCGACAAAATCGGTCACTTGATCGGCCGCCTCCGGATGGCGCGCCGCGATATAGTCATGGATGAACGTTTCCGCACCGAGGTTGAGCGCGCGAGCGGCTTCGCGCGCATCGTCGTCGTTGCAACGCGTGCCTTCGAGTACAAGGCACCCGCCTGCCGCCGGGTTGAACGCATAGCGACGCGCGGCCTCCTCCAGCATAGCCGCAACGGCATCGGCGACGGGGACGTCGGGACGCAGAATGTCCGCGAGCGGAATCGCTTCGGTGTCCGTCCAATAATCGAGCACGCGCTGGTAAAGTCCGGCTTTGCTGCCGAAAGCGGCGTAAAAGCTTGGCGGATTGATGCCGAGCGCGTCGGTGACATCGGCGACGCTGACGGCGTCATAACCGCGTTCATGGAAAAGTTGCTGCGCAGTCGCCACCGCTGCCTCGGGATCGAACTTACGTGGACGGCCACGCGTGCGGGATCTATTTGTAGTAACCATTACAAAATGCCTTGACGATGGCTTTCGCGATATTATGTAGTGGACGATACATTAATAAGCAAGGAGTCTCCCGATGTCCAACTTTCAAGGAAAATCCGTTCTGGTCCTCGGCGGCAGCCGCGGAATCGGCGCGGCGATCGTCCGCCGTTTTGCGTCCGACGGCGCCAAGGTCGTCTTCACCTACAACGGATCGCGCGAGGCGGCCGAGCAGCTGGCGACCGAAACCGGCACCAGCGCGGTAGCGACCGACAGCGGCGACCGCGACGCAGTGATTGCACGCGTGCGCGAGAGCGGCCCGCTCGACATACTGGTCGTCAACGCCGGCTTCGCGCTGTTCGGCGACGCGCTCGACCTCGATCCCGACGACGTCGACCGGCTGATCCGCGTCAACGTCACCGCCCCCTATCATGCGTCGGTCGAGGCCGCGCGGCAGATGCCCGACGGCGGCCGCATCATCGTGATCGGTTCGGTAAACGGCGACCGCATGCCTCTCCCCGGCATGGCCTCCTATGCACTGAGCAAATCGGCGCTGCAGGGCATGGCGCGCGGACTGGCCCGGGATTTCGGACCGCGCGGAATCACGATCAATATCGTGCAGCCCGGCCCGATCGATACCGACGCCAACCCCGAGGACGGACCGATGCGCGAGCTGATGCACAGCTTCATGGCGATCAAGCGCCACGGGCGGCCCGAAGAGGTCGCTGGCATGGTTGCTTGGCTGGCTGGCCCCGAAGCGGGTTTTGTCACTGGCGCCATGCACACGATCGACGGCGCATTTGGTGCCTGAGGTGGAGCAGGGGACGGTCGCAAGACCGCCCCCTTTGCCGACGGTCGCGCCTTAAATGGCAAGATTTGGCCGTGAGCAAGCCCTGACTTACGGTCAGCAGATATGTCCATCCAGCGGTTCAATGCCATGTGGGCGGAATAAGTGCTCTATACGCGAATCTACACGAAAGAGCGGATCTGCCGCTACTTGCTCGCGACAGCATTCTGGCATCTCTTGCTGAGTATCAGGGACAAGCGCCGATGGACTGTGAAGCTCGGCGCGACTTTGCTGGTCCTCGCTGGGGTCACGTTTGTCTGGGTGACGCTCGCTCTCCACCTCTATGGCTTCAACATGGTTTTTTGATGCCGGCGGCGGGTGGTCAGTCGTTTTCGCGCGATCGGCGCGGTCGAGCCGCCTTTCGGGGAGCAGCCCTGCGACATTTCGCGGCATGTCTTTATCGAGGCCGCACCGCTTGTAGGGACGCCCTTCGAAGCCAAGGACATCGCCATCGACGTCGACTCCCCGGAGAGGAGCGCAACGGCGCGCAGCGACATGTGATGTGTCAGGCCTCGTCTAGGTCAGGGCTTCAAATGCTTCCATGATCCGGTCACGAGTCCGCCTGTCAGGTGCAACTTCCGACATGGCGAACAGGCTTGCCTTGGCGCCCTCGACATCGCGGGATTGCAACTGCAGACGCGCCAGATTTTGCCAGGCCTCGAGGCGCCTCGGTGCGACCCTGGTTATCCGCTGATAAATTGCGAGACCCCGCTGATGATCCTTTTCCTGCTCTGCGCGGATTCCCTGATTGTTCAGCAGCCGGGCCAGCACATCGCGATTGCTCATCCGCACGGCGCTGAGTGCGGCGGCGCCGCCTTCCTGGCCTAGACTCGCACGGTACACCGCTGCAACTTGTCCCGCTGACAGCACAGCGCCTCCGGCAAACGGATCGAGCACCACCGGATTCTTCTCGCCCAGCTGGACAAGCACCTTGCCGGGGAGATTGAGCACATAGGCGCTCCAGCCCGTCCGGCGGGCCATGGCGACATAGAGGATCGACAGTGCAATCGGCAGGCCGCGCTTTCGGTCCAGCACCCTGATGAAGTCCGCGTTGACGGGTGCATCATAAGTTTCATCGTCGCCAACGAACCCCAGTTCGCCGTGCAGAACGCGCGAAAGCGCCGCGGCCCGTTCTTCCGGAAGGAACGCGCTTCGGCCTTCAGCGCACACCCGGTCCTCAATATCTTCGAGCATGTCGAGATAATGGGCGATGTCCGCATTTTCATGATCGAGTTGGCTGAGAGCGAGCGATGCCAGGTCGAGCAGGATATCTTCGTCTTCGATGAGGCCGATGGCAGCAATATCCATGATCATGTCTCCTTTTCGACCAAACCAAGCCGCTGCGCCAGCACGGGCCGGCTTTCGCGAATGTCCTTGCGATAGGCTTCATTCTCGCCCGGTGCTTCTAGCCGCGGATTGGCTAGCCACGCGCATTGTTGCGGGCTGAGAAAGTCCGCGAGCGGTGTGCGATAGGGTATAGCGAGGTTGATCTGCGTGCGCTGAGCCGGCGTCAGCGGCAGATGGCGCGCCGCATTTTTGCGCAGATAGAATTGCGGTTCACCGTCAAGCGCGAACCCGCCACTGTCGATCGCGCCAAATCCCTCCTCGTGGGCATAAGCATCGAGTTCGGAACGCGCCGCCGCGCGGGGATCGAAATGGACCTGCACCACTTCCTCGCCATCGATCCAGCCAGCGTCGGTCGTGATGACCGCCGGATGCTGCGCGAGGCTCGTTTCGCCCGACCAGAAGCACGGCGTCGTGTAGGTCGCCGATTTGCTGAGGCCATTTTCGATCAGCAGGTCGCGCCCCAACAGGCGGAAGTAGCCAGGAACGTCGCCGCCGAGCAATTCCAGCACGGCGACGATCTTTTGGTGCAGAGCCGGCGCATCATAACGATCGGCGAGCTTGGGCAGCAACTCGGCGCCATCGGGCCCGAGAAACCGCACCACGGGATTATTCCATGATGGCTCGTCGAAGCGGCGCAGGATCTCGGCGTCCGCCCCCGGGCGGTTGTTGAAGATGGCCACGGGCACGAACCGATCTGCGATAAGTTCCACCATCAAGGGATGGGTCAGTACATCCTGCCCGAAACGCACGCACGTCGAGCAGCCCGGCACCTCCTGAAAGAGCAGCAGAACCGGTTTTCTCTGCTCGGCTGCGACCGCGAGACCGGCGTCCAGATCGCGCAGCCAGGCGACGTCGCCGAGCTCGCGATGCTCGCGCAAGGAAACTAGATTTTGTTGCATGGGTCTAATCTAGTGAGGGCGGTTCGCAATACAATGCGAGCGGGGCTATCGCGAAGTGATTCCAGAGCCGGCTCAATCGTGTCGTAATCCGAAAAGGCTAAGTTCCAATTGCATCGATTTTCGGTTCCAGTTTTGGTTGAAGAGCCCTCCATTTGGGTCGCACGGATGCACATAACTGTTCGCGTCTTCCCTTGCTTTGCAGAATCAGTCCTGCATCTGCGCCCTGCGTCCGCGCGGCGCAGTTGAACATGGGCGCGGAACGTCAGACGGTGAGATCGAAGGCATAAAACGCAAAACAGATATATGCGCCATTCATATACGTATCCGTGCACCTCATGGGCGGCAGCGCGACAATTTAGAGAGGAAGTGGTAACGGCCTACCGAGTTGGAAGCGTCAAACCTTGTTCGCGCGACTGCATTCCGCAGGTATTAAGGCTGGCCGCTCGGCCAGAAAGGAGGGGTCTCGCTCCATGTCCAACTTCGTCGCTGAGAAATCGATCGCGGCGGTGAGAGCAGTCGATGAGGTTCGCGATGGCATGCTTGTCGGGTTAGGGACCGGAAGCACCGCCGCTTATGCCGTGAAAAGCCTCAGCGAGCGCATCAAGCACGGCCTTCGCATCACCGCGGTCGCCACATCCCAAGCGACCGAAGCTCTAGCTCTCCGTCTTGCGGTGCCGCTTGTTCCCTTTCAACAGCTTAGCGCTGTCGACCTGACGATCGACGGCGCCGATGAAATCGATGACCGCTTCCAAGCCATCAAAGGGGGAGGCGGCGCCCTGCTTCGCGAGAAAATCACCGAGTCCGCATCCACGCGCGTGATCATCATCGCCGATTCCAGCAAGCTTGTTGCGCAGCTCGGCAAATTCCCTCTGCCCGTGGAGGTGGTTCCTTTCGCCACCGAGTTTGTTCGTGCACGCCTGTCCGCACTCGGAGCCCGTGTTACTGTTCGCGAAGCGGGTGGGACGCCCTTCCTCACGGACCAGGGCAATTACATCCTGGACGCAGCTTTGGATGAGATACCAAGGCCGCGCGAGATCGCCGCCGCGATCACCACAATCCCGGGCGTCCTGGAGCATGGACTGTTCTTGGATGAAATCGATACAATCATGATTGCGCGCGGTGACATGGTGGAGGTGCGACACCGGGGTGAAGCTTGAGGTCTTGCATATCATCACCTGCGCGGCGTCGATGGCGGCGCTGACACATTCTTAGCCGCGACCTCGGGCATTTTTTTAACCCGTTCGTCGCGCGCCATAGCCCCAAGGTATCAATCCAGCCCGGCGCCTTGATAAGATGGAAGTGATTTTTTTGGCGCGCGCTATCAGTCGGTGGAATCAAAACCCTTTTAAAACCGAGATTTCCTCGCCGGACGCGCGGATAAAAGGAGGCTAGTCTATGACTTGCTGTCTATGCCCCGCGCACATATAGACGCGCCGATGGATGGACCTCGAGACCGCAATATATTTGGGGCGTTCGCACTGATGATCAGCGACGACATCGTTCGCGCTAGTTCATCGCGGGCACCGGAAGCTGGCCCCGCCGCCTCAGCGCTGGCGCTACTCGCGCACCAGCCCGGGCTCTCGATCCGCATGCTTGCGGTCGGGGTAGGCCTTTCCCATGCAGGGACGGTTCGCCTGGTGGATCGATTGGCTACCGAGGGATTGATCGAACGCAGGGAGCATTCGTCAGATGGGCGCACGCGGGCCCTCTACCTCACTCCAACCGGAAAGATTGCGAGCGACGAGGTTCTTGCTTCGCGCGACGAGGTGATTGCCGAAGGATTATCGATCCTGAAGCCCGACGAACTGAAAATCCTATGCGACATGGCTGAACGCGTCCTGCGCGATCGCCTGGAAAACCTGGAGCATTCCTACCGCATCTGCCGCCTGTGCTGCTATGAAGGCTGCACCAACTGCCCCATCGACGCCGAATTGCACGAACGGGGGGTGGAACGCGGGAAAAGTGGCGACGGGTAGGGCTCGCAATTTGCGGACGTGATGGGCCGATCTGGAAGGCAAATTACGAAGGCGCGCTTGCGCGAAGCGCGGCGCCCGTGACGAGGGCAAGCCGCTTGATGTAGGCGCGATCCGATCGTCCCCCCAATACCGCGATCCGCCAGTATAACGGGGCTGCGATGAGGTCGGCCGCCATCTCACGGTCCACCAAGGGCGACACTTCCCGGCGTTTGATCGCCCGATTAATCAGGCCATTGATCCGCTCGCGCCGTGCGCGCTGGAAAGGCCGGATCGCCATTTCCAATGCCGGCGTCCGCTCGATCTCGCCATGAAGGTCGGTCAGAATCCGTCGCACCTTGGGATGCCTCAGAACGCGGCGGATGGCGAGGAGCACCGCTTGCAGATCAGCCTCCAGCGAGCCGTGCTCTTCCACATCGGTCATCGTCAACCCGACATGCGACAGCAAATCGCTGGCCATCGACACCTTGTCCGGCCAGCGGCGGTAAAGCGCAGCCTTGCCGACCCCTGCAGTTCGCGCCACCCGTTCGAGGCTCAGACCCGCATAGCCAGTCCTTGCCCATTCTTCGAAGAAGCTGCGCGTCAGTGCATTCGTTACGTCAGCACGCATGACCGCTGCTCCGCTGAGAACACGGGCTGCTTTCGGATTTCCGTCGGAACGCTTGTGTTCCATCGATGCCTTCCTATATATCTCAGCGGAACGCTACCGTTCCAACCGATTGGGATTAGTTCATGACAGACAGTGTGGAAAGCTTTTCAGCGATGCTTCGAAAGGCATTGGGTGATCGTCTCGCTCCCGATGCTGCCACCTTTCTCGACATGGTGGCTGAAAATGGGGTGATGGAATTTCCTTATTCGCCGCCAGGCCTTCCGACCCGGTTGGTTGGAAAGGCTGCTATCGCGCGTCACCTTGAAAGCCTTGGTGACATGATAGCCTTCGACCGCATGGGTGAGCCGACCATTCACGCCACGACCGACCCCGATGTTACCATTGTCGAGTTCGAAGGCTTCGGAAGCGGCGTTGCGACCGGGGAATCCTATGACCAACGCTACATATCCGTGATCCGGACGGACGCCGGGCGGATTATGCACTATCGCGATTACTGGAACCCGCTGGTGGCGCTGCGCGCGCTTCGCGGCAGCGCGGTTGTCGATGCCCTTGTCGGCGGAGCGTCAGACCATGGTTGATCGGGTCTTGGTGACTGGGGGCACGGGCAAGACGGGCGCGCTGGTTGCGCAGCAGCTTACGGCACGCGGTGTCGAACCCCGCATCGCAACCCGCAACGCCACGATGCCGGAGCAGGTTCGCTTCGAGTGGGGCGACGTTGCCTCCCACCGTACCGCGCTCGACGGTGTGGACGCGATCTACTTGGTCGCTCCTACCGACCGAACGGACCACCTGACCGTCATGCGCCCGCTGCTGGAACAGGCCGTGGCACAAGGAGTGGCCCAGCTGGTGCTGCTGAGCGCATCGTCTATCGACGAGGGCGGGCCGATGATGGGTGAGGTTCATGGGTGGCTCAACGCCAACGCGCCTCGCTGGACGATACTGCGCCCGAGCTGGTTTATGCAGAACTTCGTTACGCAGCATCTCCCGTCGATCATCAACGAGGGTTGCATCTACTCGGCGACGAAGCATGGGCGTATCCCGTTCATCGACGCAGCCGACATAGCGGCGGTCGCAGTCGAAGCCTTGGTGGATCCAGTTTTCGGGTCAGGAGAAAGGATCCTGACCGGTCCTGAAGCTCTCTCATATGACGAGGTTGCGGACCGAATCACCGCCGTGGCCCAGCGCCCCGTCCACCACTGCCGGTTATCGGTGGAGCAGCTTGCACGCCGCTACGCCGGGTTCGGCATTCCTGAGGGATATGCGGACACGCTCGCGCGCATGGACGACGCGATCTCATATGGGTCGGAGGACAGGACCACAACAGAGGTCGAGCAAATAACGGGACGCATGCCAACCAAGCTGACCGCCTTCCTCGCCGCTCACAGAGAGGCATATCAGGGGCGCCAATCAGGCTGACGGTGACCCGTCCGCTAAGAATGAGACCACGGTACCGAGGTGGTGGCTGGCCGGCAGCCGGGCGCCGACACGATATTCGTTGGTCATTGTCACGGCCATCCCTATGGTGAGATCGATCTGGTGATTCCGGTCGATGATGCGGTGGAGCTCGCCGGGCCCGGCGATTGGCAGGGTTTGGGCTGGGTTTGCGCGGCGCGCGACACGCTGCATTTCCTCAAGGTGCGTAACGGCGCACTGATGACCCTAAATTATATGCCTGCGGGCCGTATCCTGTATCAGTTCGATCCCGCCGAGATCCGGGCGCGGAGGGGCGGCGCATAGGGCCCCGTCGCAGAGCAAGGCGGCGCAAGCTTTAGATCAATCTAGTTCTTCAGACGCCTCGAGGTGTCCGGACAGCTAAGAGCCAGCCTCGCGAATACACGTGAATATTGTCGCTGTCATATGCGTCGGACCGCCGTCTGGAGGCTTCGCCGTTGTGTTCCCAGACCTTTCGGCAGCCCGAGCGCACGGCCACGGCCACGGCTACGCATCGCATCGCGTATAAAATATATGCGCCGCGCATATAGACAAAGCTGCACACTATGATTATATGCGTCGCGCATACTTATTTCGCCTCTCCCAGGAACGCGGTCTTTCGGAAGAAGCATCAGTCAGGCGCATGGATCGACGGACTATGGAACTCAATCAGGTCAGCTATTTCATCAACTTGGCCAAGACGCTGAATTTTACAGCGGCCGCTCGCCTGAGCGGTGTGTCGCAGCCGAGCCTGACCCGCGCAATCCGCCGCTTGGAAGAGGAGCTCGGCGGGCCGCTGATTCACCGCGACGGGAAAAACAGTCGCCTGACCGGCCTTGGCCGGGACGTCGAGACAGAATTCCGGCGCATGCTGGTGGCGATGCGAAGCGTCCGCAATCATTCCGAGAACTGGGCGATGGGGATGCACCGTGTTCTGGATGTGGCGGTCGCGCCGACTGTCGGACCGCAGGAGTTTGCCGCGTTTTTCGAGAGCGCGTTGGCGGAGGTGCCATCCATTGAAATCAAGCTGCACTCGCTTCAGCCGAACGAGGACACCTCGGACATTCTGTCCGGAAAATATCATGCGTGCATCATGCCGCGCGAGACAAGGCCGGAGCCTAAGCTCGATGTGCATCCGCTATTCAGAGAGCGCTTCGTACTGGGCTGTTCTGCGAGCCATCCCTTGGCATCCCGCGAAATCGTGCGCGGAGAAGACCTGCTCGAGTTTCCTTTCGTCGATCGCCTCAAGTGCGAGTTTCGCGATCAGATCCTCGATCATTTCGCGCGGCACGACCTGCTCATGCAGCCCCGCTTTCGATCGGACCGCGAGGACTGGGTGCAACACTTCGTCGCCGATGGCACCGCCATATGCATTCTTCCGGAACGATCCGCCACGGCGCCCGGTCTTGTTACGCGGCCGATCGAGGGATTTGCCCTGGAGCGCGAAGTCGTGATCGCGACGGTATCTGGCTCCACCGCACCCGTCGAGATACGGAAGATCGCGCAACTGGCAGCCGGATATGCGTGGCACTAAACCCCGTCGCGAGAGCGTCGGTGCTATGGAAACTATAGGCACAGCCTATTGGATAAATCCTAGGCGCACTGCGATAGTCGGCGCAGTGACTGACACGATAAGCGGCGGCTTTTTCGCCCTCTCAGATCAATATCGGAGACTATCATGAAGTTCGAAAAGTCGCAGGAAGCTGTTGATCTCCTTACTGCCGAGCAGCGCTACGTCACCCAGGAGTCGGGCACCGAGCGGCCCTTCACGGGGGAGTATGATGACAACAAGGAACCAGGCATCTACGTCGATATCGTGTCGGGAGAGCCTTTGTTCGCCTCGACCGACAAATTCGACTCGGGTTCTGGCTGGCCCAGCTTCACCAAGCCGATCGTTGCAGCAAATGTGAACGAGTTGCGCGACAGCGCGCACGGTATGGTGCGGACGGAAGTAAGATCGGTGCACGCCGACAGTCATCTCGGTCATGTATTCCCGGACGGTCCCTCCGATCGCGGAGGTTTGCGCTACTGCATTAACTCCGCGTCGCTTCGCTTCATTCCGCGCGACGAGATGGAGAGCGAAGGATATGGCGAATATCTCGATCAGGTCGAGGAGGCCTGACATGCACCAGCGCGCTATTCTCGCCGGCGGATGTTTCTGGGGCATGCAGGATCTGATCCGCAAGCAGCCCGGCATCGTATCGACCCGTGTCGGCTACACCGGCGGCGATGTCCCGGACGCCACTTATCGCAATCACGGCACGCATGCCGAAGGGATCGAGATCATCTTCGACCCGGCAGTGACGACCTTCCGCAATATCCTGGAATATTTCTTCCAGATCCACGACCCGACGACCAAGAATCGCCAAGGCGGTGATATCGGGCTCTCCTACCGGTCGGGCATCTATTATGTCGACGAGGAGCAGAAGCGCGTCGCCGAGGACACGATCGCCGATGTGGATGCCTCCGGACTGTGGGATGGCAAGGTGGTGACAGAGGTCGTGCCGGTCGGAGATTTCTGGGAGGCCGAGCCGGACCATCAGGATTATCTCGAGAAACGCCCGGGCGGCTACACCTGCCATTTCGTCCGTCCCGGCTGGGTGCTTCCAAAGCGCCAGAAAGTTGATGATGATCAGTCCGCGGCGGGGACGGCAGCGGGATAGGCTTAACTGCTGTTGCCGCTCCGCCGATCCCGTTCGCAATCTTCATGACCGCGTCGTACAACGACGCGGTCATCCAACCCTGCTTCAGAGAGACGGGTCGGTCCATATAGTCGCCATCGCAGCACAGGATCGCAGATTTATGCCAGACCTCTCGACCTTTCCTATTACGCAGCGCTGGCCCGCATTGCATCCCGATCGCCTGCAACTCTACGCCGCTCCCACCCCCAATGGCGTCAAGGTCTCGATCATGCTCGAGGAGACCGGCCTGGCGTACGAGCCCCACCTGGTCGATATCTCGAACAACGAGTCGAAGGATCCAGCGTTCGTATCGTTGAACCCCAACGGCCGCATACCGGCGATCATCGATCCGGCTGGTCCTGACGGCAACCCTATCGCCATATGGGAATCGGGCGCGATCCTCCTCTACCTGGCCGACAAAACCGGCCAGCTCAATTCGAGTGCGCCCGCGCAGCGTTACGAGACGCTGGCTTGGGTATTCTTTCAAGTATCCGGCGTCGGGCCGACCTTCGGTCAGCTTGGTTTTTTCCTGAAATTTGCCGGCAAGGACTATGAGGACAAGCGCCCTCGGCAGCGCTTTATCGATGAATCCAAGCGTCTCTTGGGGGTGCTGGACCGCCAGCTCGAAGGCCGCGAATGGCTTGTCGATGATTATTCGATCGCGGACATTGCGACACTTGGGTGGGTCAACGCACTGGCCGAAGTCTACGCGGCCGGCGACATCCTCGGCCTCGGCGAATATTCGAACGTCCAGACATGGCTCCGCCGCGGGCTGGCGCGGCCCGCGGTGCAGCGCGGCCTGCGCATCCCTGCGAGACCGGCATGAGCGTCATCGCTGCTTATTATTACAACAAGGGCCTGCGGGTCCGCGAAATCGCGATCGACGAGCAGGTCCAGCTCGATAAGGATCGCTCCGGCTTTTGCTGGATCGCGCTTCGCGAGCCCACCGCCGACGAGCTTAAAGCGATCCAAACGACGTATAACCTCCATCCGTTGGCAATCGACAACGCGATGCACCCGCTCTGCCCGCCCAAGCTCGAAGCGTATAATGAAGAGCTCTATGTTGTCGCTCAGACCGCCGAGCTGGATGGAGACCAGATCCGCTACGGCAAGATGGCGATCTTCACCGGTCACAACCATCTCATCAGCGTACGGCACGGCAACGGCGGAGCGCTCGGCAATCTTCGCGAGCAACTCGAGGCTTCGCCGGCGCTTTTTGGCAAAGGTGTCGACTATGTGCTGCATGCGATCCTGCACCGGATCGTCGATCAATATCTTCCCATCTTCGAGATGATCGAGGATGACGTTCTGGCGATGGAGAGACGATCGCTCGACGACTTTCTCGGACGGGCAGAAATCGACCGCATCTTCGGGCTGAGAAGCGAACTCACGCGCTTCCAGCGCACGCTCGGCGCTATGGCTGAACTGGTCCGGAAACTCGTCCGAGGCCATTTCCCCTGCATCAGTTCAGAAGTCAGACCCTATTTCAGCGACGTCGCGGATCATGTCGCTCGCGTGCAGACCATGGTCGATGGCCTCCTGCAGGTTCTGTCCACCGTCTTCGAGTTCAGCAGCCTGTTGGAAGCGCAAAGAACGGGCGTGACCACGCGCCAGCTCGCGGCCTGGGCCGCCATATTGGCGGTCCCGACGGCCATCGCCGGGATATATGGCATGAACTTCAGGAACATGCCCGAGCTGGACACGGTCTATGGCTATTTTGTCGTGCTCGGGTTGATGACGATGTTCTGCCTGTACCTGTTCGTGCGGTTCAAGAAGGCCAAGTGGATATGAATAGCGCGCGTTTGCTTTTCATCTCCGTCAGCTGAGCCGCAACAGCCTCCCTGATATTAGAGCATGTCCAATGCCATGCAAAGCCAAGGTGCAACAATGACATCCCAAGTGACCGACGTCCTAGCAGCAGTCCAGTCCTTCGTCGCGAAGGGCTACGACCGCGAGTACCGCGTCAAGGACGGCCATCTCATCGATCTCGAACTGGGATCAACGCTCGATCCATGCGCGATAACCGTCGATGCGGCGTTGCGCCTCGAAAGCGGGGATGATGGAGAAGACGCGTCCAACATATACGCGATTACCGATCCCGCGACCAACCATAAGGGTCTGCTGATCGACGCCTTCGATGTCTTCGACGAAATCTGTCACCGCGACCTTTCCGAGCGGCTTGTCGCGGATCGGCAAACGACGCCAGCGGGCGACGAGGATGTTCCGAGCAAGCACGGCCTGCGCAAAGTCTACAAGAATGAGTTTGAGCGCGATCCCGAGCGCTATGTGCTGCGCGAGGGCTTTCCAGACTTCCCGCCATGCCCTTTCGGCGGCGCCTTCAGCATTCTCGGCTTCGATACCGCCGAGCAATCCTATGTCTGGCTTGTAACCAGCATCATCCGGGATTCCCGGCTGATCAGAGCGCCCTACCAGGGAGATGACGCCCCAGGCGACGAGTAGCGGGCCGGCGAGCCCAATGGGGGCACTCCCGCGGCGGTGACGGACCGAAGCACGAACTTTCGAATGATCCAAACACAACGAGGTGATGATGAACTGGAATAAAAGCCACATCCGCGAAACCATGCTTTCGCTGGAGACTGCCGCCCTGCATAGCGCTCGCACCAATTATCTGGATTATGTCTCCATCGCTCAGCTGGATCGGAGCGAGCCGATCGAGAATGACGAGCAGGCGCAGGCCGAAGTCGCGAGCGACTTGGCTGAAGCGCTTGACGACACATTGCACGACTATGCCGATAAACTTGAAAAGCTCAGGACGATCGACTTCGGCCCCAAGTCGGCAGTGGAGGAGGGTGCTGTCATCAAACTGTCGGGGCGCCATTTCGTGATCGCAGTGTCAACGAGCAAGTTCACCTGTGATGGGCGTGAGTTCATGGGAATTTCAACGATGGCGCCGATCTTCGAGGCGATCGAAGGAGCACGAACAGGAGAGACCGTGCAGTTCAACGGCCGGGACCTCATCGTAGAAGATGTAGAATAGGACGCCCGTCGCAGTAGGCGCGCTAGTGCCGGGCGGCCTCCGTCTCTGACTCCATGCATATCATCACATCAAGAGATCCCGTGATCATCGGTGTGCTTGGAGAGCGGGCAGCCTTGGCGTGGATGCGGCGCCTTGGCTGGCTGCTCCCGATAGCCAACACCGCCAATATGGCAAGCAATGCGGCCGCATAAAGGAACAGCCCACCGGGGCCGGCGATAGTCATCGCAGCACCCCCGATAAGGGGTCCGGCGGCTGTCCCGATCCCGTTGAGCAGCAGAAGCCCGCGGGCGGTACCGAGCAGCCGGCCGGCCGGAAGGTCGTCGTTGGCAACCGCGAGACACAATGAATAGATCGGGATGCCAAAGCCGCCGAACAGCGCGCCCGCCGCGAGGAGCAGCGGCAGGGGCGCCCCTACCGCGAGGGCGACGCCGACGGCCGCCGCTGCGGACGCCAGGGCCGCAGCGGCGATGACAAGGTTCCGCGACACGCGATCCGAAAGCCAGCCGAGGGGCCACTGCAATAGGAGCGTCCCACCCAGCACCGCAGCCATGAAAGCGGAGATGCCGCCGACATCGAGTCCGATCCTCTGGGCGAAGTTCGGGCCCATGCCCCAAAAACCGCCGATAGCCAGGCCAGCGAGGAAAGCGCCAGCCGCAGCGAGCGGTGATGCGCGCACGAGGTCGCTGAACGCGACCCGTTCCTGTGTCACCTGCGCCGGCGGATGGCTGGGCAGCAAGGTGATCGGAACCACCGCCGCGGAAATTAACAGCGACACGATAAGGAACAAGGTCATGTCGGCGGGCGGGGCGACGTTGAGCAAGGCCTGGCCGATGGCCCATGAGCCCATCGAGACGACTCCGAAGATCGACAGAAGTTGGCCGCGCGTGGATGGCACTGCATGGGCGTTGAGCCAGCTCTCCGTTGCGAGGATCATGCCCGCGTAGGCGAAGCCCGTGATCAGGCGAAGCGGTATCCAGGCGATCGGTTCCACGAGCGCAACATGGAGAAGGGCAGTCATCGAGGCGATCGCCGCAAAGCCGGCAAAGGTTCTGACATGACCCACGGCGACGATGATCCGCGGCAACATGAGCGCGCCGATCGTGAAACCGGCGAAGTAGAACGACATCATCGCGCTGATCGCGCCGGACGAGAAGCCCTCCTGGCCGGCCCTGACGATCAGGAGCGTGCCCAGCAAACCATTACCCAGCAGCAGAGCCGCGACGCTCGCCAGCAACGCCGCCACCGGTGCGAGCTTGAGGCCACGTCGGCCCGCCGACCGCATGCTATCCATCGCCGGGCTCATTTTAGCGCCTGACGCGACGGTCGATACGCTGCCGCGCTGATGAACTGGTCGAACGCTTCGCACCAGATGACGACCGTGTTGTAGTCGCGAACATCGATCCCGACAGGCACGTCGACGATGGCCTGATAGGCTGCCGGCTTCGGCGGCCTGGCCGCGGTGAGGATTGGCAGCGTGTAAATGCCGGCCGCAAAACCAATGCCGAGCATTGCGAGGTGGCTGGCGGTCAGGAAGAGCCAAGGCCGCACGGATTACACCAGCTCCAGATCCTTTACGATCCTGTCCGCGTCGAGATGGAAGTCCGAGAAGACGATACGGCCGCCAGCGTCAATGATCGAGAACCAGGGCGTTCCTCGCGTGCGATAATCCTCCATGAAGGTAGGCAGCGTCGCGCCGACCAGTGGTTCATCATGGCCGAAGGCGACAGGAAGCGCATATTCGAGCTGGTTCACACGCAACTTCTCGAAGGTGTTTTCATCCGCACCTTCGAAGACGGTCTGGATCACCGCAAATCCCACGCCCCTGGGGCTCAATGCACTATGCAATCTTTGTAGCGTCGGGAAGCCATGCACATGGCAGCCGCGGCACCAGTGCTGGAAGGCGAACAGGATCTTTGGGCCGGAGCCGAGATCCGACAGCTTGAGCGGCCCGGTGCTTTCTCCGTCCGCGCCGATCCATTTCTGCACCCGAAGATCCGGCGCTTGGGGTTCGAGCATGCTCATCTGATCCTCCAGCGCGATGAAGAACCGCGGCGAATTGTGGTGCGCGCTATCATGATATGTCATTCCAAACGCATCGGACCCCGGTGTCGTGCTCCGCGACGCGATCAACAAGCGTGGCGACCGATTGCTTGGTTGCATCGAAACGTTCGCGATCTTTGCCCACGAGCCTCAAGGAGAGGCTGTCGCCGTCCGCAGTTAATATAAGCTCGCCGCCCGGAAGCTGGATTTCGGCTGTCAGCGCGTCATATCGAACCGGGTAAGTATGAACCCACGCCTCAGCGAGTCTCGTCAGATATCGACTCGATTCGATCGTAGCGATGCGTGCCTCGGCCTCGATCATTTAGAAACTCCCGGTGTTGGTGTTTGGGCGCACAGCTCTTGGTCAGTACCGCCATTATAATGCGGGGGAGTCAACGCAGCCCCTCGACGATAAACCCGCGGTAGCGGGCACCGGCGAAGCGATGCGCAGCAACAGCTTGGTAGGCGGGGCTATGATACCAGTCATGCGCGGCTTGCATCGTGGGGAACCGCAAGATGACGGCGCCTTCGATCGGCGACCCCTCCAAATTCTCCATCGCGCCATAAGCGGCGAGAAAAGTGACGTCATGCCCATCGAACGACGGGCCGACGCGGGCAGAATAAGCCGCGAGTTCATCCACATCCGTGGTGTCTTCCCGCGTGAATACGACAAACGCTTCCATCATAAGATCCTTCGCAAGGTGAGATCTGCCGGCCATCGCCACCGACGATGGCCTGACAGTCGTCAGGCTGGCAGTTCGAACCCGATTTTCTGGAGTGCCTCAACGCAGGCATCCTGGTCCTGCTGATAAGTGCCTCCGGAGATGCCGATTCCGCCGATCAGCTTTCCGTCCTCAAGGATCGGATAGCCGCCACCGACGGCGACCATCCGGGGGCGATAGGCCAGCGGCGCCACTTTGGGATCGTTGCTCACATAGTCGTTCCAGACATGGGTCGGATATCCAAAGGAGGCGGAACTCCACGCTTTGTCGATGGCAACATCGACGGTGAGAAACGGCGCGTCGTCGGTGCGCTCGAACGCCCGCAGATACCCGGTTGCGTCGACGACGGCGACGGCAGCCGGGATGCCGATTGCACGGGCGGCGGTTATCGCTGCGTCGATGAGGGCGACTGCGGTTTCACGGTTGATCGAGGCAGTGGCAATGGACTTGGTCATGGGATTTCCTTCGCCGCGGCGTTATCGTCCGGCGTTACTTGGACTGGAAAAGATCAGAATCCTTCGAGGACGGTCTTGCCTTTCGCCGCGCCACTTTCGATCAGTGCGTGCACTGTCTTCAGATTGGCAGCATTGATCGGCGACAGTCGCTCGGTCAGTGTCGTACGGATTTTGCCCTCATCGACCAGCACGGCCAGCGCGTCGAGGATCTTGCCCTGCTCATGCATATCGGGCGTGCCGTAGATCGACCGGGTGAACATCAGCTCATGGTGTATCGACACCGCCTTGCGCTTGAACAGCATGATGTCGAATGCCGTGGGATCGTCGATCAGCGCGAACCGCCCTTGCGGCGCGATCAGCTCGGCGATGTCGGCGGCATGCTGCTCTGTATGCGTGGTCGAAAAGACGAACGCGGGAGCGCCGATGCCAAGCTCGGCAATCTGTGCCGCGAGCGGGCGCCTATGGTCGATGACATGGTGCGCGCCAAGCTCCTTCACCCACTCCTGGGTTTCCGCTCGGGAGGCGGTGGTGATGACGGTGAGGTCTGTGCGCTGGCGCGCGATCTGGATCGCGATCGACCCGACCCCACCCGCGCCACCGATGATGAGGATCGCCGGCGCCGCACCGGGGACTGGCTTCGCCACGTCGAGGCGATCGAACATCGCCTCCCAGGCGGTCAACGTCGTTAGCGGCAGCGCTGCTGCTTCCGCCCAGTCGAGCGAGGCGGGTTTGCGACCGACGATCCGGGCGTCGACAAGATGGAACTCGACATTGGTGCCGGGCCGGGTGATCGATCCGGCATAATAGACCTCGTCGCCCGGCTGGAACTGCGTCACGTCGGGGCCGACCTCGCGCACGATCCCGGACGCATCCCACCCCAGCACCTTCCATTCACCATCGGCTGGCGGCGAGCTGCCGCGGACCTTATAGTCGACCGGGTTCACCGAGACGGCCTTCACCTCAACCAGGATATCATATCCTGCCGCGACAGGCTGGGGCAGCTCGATGTCGACCAGCGCAGCATCCTCGGCGATGGGTCCCGGGACCTTGTAACCAACGGCTTTCATCAATGTCTCCATCTTGCTGCGCCCCGAAGTCTCGATCGATCAGAGCGCCACTTCTTCGAAAATTCGCACGGGGTTCAAGGGTTTCGCACGCAGGACTATGAAGATGTGCACCGACTATTTCCAATAGCGGCGGAACATAGTTTCCATACCTTGTTGCCGTTCTATCCCTGAGAGGCGCTTACGAAGCTGTGAGGCGCGGCAGCCAACCTGGAAAGCAGGCGGACCGAGCCTCATGCCGTGCCTAAATCTGCAGCCGACGTGATGCGCGCGTAATTTATTCAAAGCTATAAAAACTATAGCGATAGGGTATTGGGAAATCGGCCCGGCGTCGCGTTATAGTCCATAAGCATCAAATCACCGATTCACGAAAATGCGATCATCGAAAATCCGATGAAGCATCGGGCGTTTCAGGCTTCAAGCCATCGGTTCGTACCGCGGCCACGCGTATCAGGTCTGAAGTGAAGCCGGTTATCGTCTGTCGCATCGAGCAAAAAGGGGGCACTATGGTCACCAGAGGTTTCACCGGTCGCGGTTCAAGTGGCGACCAGTCCGGCCGGATTCCGCCGGGTCAGCATCTCGTGGAGAATTTTCCGGTTCTCACGGCGGGGCCGACGCCGAACGTGGAGCTGGCTGATTGGAAATTCACCGTCAAAGTCGGCCCGAAGCCGGTCAAAGTGTGGAACTGGAGCGAGTTTAACGCCCTGCCAAAGACCAAGGTGACCAAGGATATTCACTGTGTGACCTCTTGGTCCAAGCTGGATACCATATGGGAGGGCGTCCTCATTGAAGACATCCTTGCGGATGCAGGGCTCGACCGGCCCACTGATTTCGTCCTGGCGCATTCCTACGACGATTATTCGACAAACGTCCCGCTGGCGGACCTGCTGTCCGGGAAAGCGATGGTCGCTCTCAAATTTGCCGGCCAGCCGATTACCCGCGATCATGGCGGGCCGGCGCGTCTGCTGGTTCCGCATCTGTACTTCTGGAAGTCCGCCAAATGGGTGAAGGCGCTGCAATTCACAACCCGTGACGAGGCCGGCTTCTGGGAGCTGCGCGGCTATCATATTTACGGCGATCCGTGGCGCGAGCAACGATACACCGATGACTGACAACGGCACGCAAACCGCGTCATGGCAATCATGCGTGATCGAGGAAATCGTCCAGCAGACGCCGAGCATCAAAAGCTTCTTCCTCCGATTGAGCAGGCCGTTCGCGCACATCGCAGGCCAACATGTCGATGTCCGGCTGACCGCGCCTGATGGCTATAGCGCGATGCGCAGTTACTCGATCGCGTCATCGGCAGCCTCGTCCCCGATCATCGAGCTCGCTGTCGAACGCCTGCCCGATGGCGAGGTGTCGGCCTATTTTCACGATATCGCGATAGTCGGCGATGAGATCGAGCTTCGCGGTCCGCTCGGCGGGCACTTCCTATGGCCTGAACCTGCCGTAGACGCGGTGCTGTTGATCGGAGCAGGCTCCGGGCTCGTGCCGTTGATGGCGATGATCCGGCATCGCCGCACACAAGACCCGGCCGTGCCAACCGCGTTGCTCCTGTCCGCGCGCACCGCTGAGGATGTTCTGTTTTCGGAAGAACTACATTCCGTCGAGATCAACGATGCCGCATTTGTCCTGGCGCTGGCGATCACGCGCGAAGATCCGATCCGCGCATCGGATTTCGGGCGGCGGATCGACAGCGCCATGGTCGAAGAGGTTCTCGCCCGGCTTCACCGAAAGCCCACACAGATATTCGTTTGCGGATCCAACGATTTCGTCAACATTGCGACCGAGGGAGCGCTGCTGGCCGGGGTCGACCCCTCGATAATCAAGACCGAGCGCTATGGTGGTTAGCGGCGCATACTCCGTCGCGCCCCACCTTTCACCCTGCGGATAATATTTGGAGATCGTCATGAGCCGCTTTGCTGAACCCGTCTTTGTTGCCGCCGGCCTTCGCACTCCCTTCGGCCGCGGCGGAGGGGCTTTGGCTGCTTATGATGCCGTCTCTTTGTCCGTCCCTCTTGTGCAGGCGATGGCGGCGCAAGCAGAGCCGGATCTTCTCATCTGGGGTACCGTGATCCCGAATTTGGGTTGGAGCAACATTGCTCGCGAGACCTGGCTTGACGCCAAGCTCAATCCGAATGTCCCCGCATTTTCGGTCGTTTTGGCATGCTCTACCAGCATGACGGCGACTTTCGCTGCGGCAGGGATGCTGGGCGGAGGAACCGATCTCACGATGGTGGGCGGTGCCGAAGTCATGAGCCGACCTCCCATCGCTTTGACGGCCGATGCATCGAAGCGGCTCACCGACCTCTTTGCGCAAGATCCAGCGGCGGCGCTTGCGGCCCTCCAGTCTCTTGCCCTCCACGACTATGTGCTCCCGACCAAGGGATGGGCCAACCGGATCACCGGCAGGACAATGGGCGATCATATGGAGGACACCGCCAAGGCCTGGCGGATCTCGCGCGAGGCGCAGGACGATTGGGCGCTAAAGAGCCACCAGCGGTCGGTCGCTGGTTGGGAGCGAGGTTTCTTCGACGATCTCGCGATTTCCCTTCCTGAACTGGCGCGCGATGCGAACCCCCGCGCCGATACGTCGCCCGAACGGCTTGCCGCACTCAAGCCCGTCTTCGATCGCGACAGTGGCAGGGGAACGCTGACTGCCGGCAACAGCTCGCCGATAACGGATGGCGCCGCCGGTTGCTGGGTGGCAAACGAAGCCGGCGTGGCACGACTGCCGGCGGGCACCCCCTACGCGCGGCTCATCGATTACGAGGTGTCGGCCGTCGATTTCCACACCGAGGGTCTGTTGATGGCACCCTCCTATGGCATTCCACGTCTGCTCGCGCGGCATCAACTAAGCTTCTCCGATATCGCTCTTTGGGAAATCCACGAAGCCTTCGCCGCCCAGGTCCTGGCGAATGTCGCGGCCATCACCGACCGGGAGTGGGTGCGCGAAACCGCCGGTGTCCAGTCGGATTTGGGCGACTTCGACTGGGACCGCGTCAATCCCAACGGGGGCTCGGTAGCAATCGGTCATCCCTTCGGCGCGACAGGCGCGCGCGACCTCAGCCAGGCAGTGAAGGAGCTCTGGGACATGCCGAGCGGATCACGGGCAATCGTCAGCATCTGCGCCGACGGCGGCCAAGGCACCGTCGCACTCCTCGAACGCCCCTGATTCACGGGCCGCTGCGAACGCCGTGCCATTGACAATATGAGAGGATATTCCGTTGGTCTCAGCAGTTTGGAACGACACCACCATCGCCGCAAGCGACGAGACAATCGTCGTCGAGGGAAACCACTATTTCCCACCTTCCGCGGTCAATCAGGAGCTCCTTGAAGCGAGCGCACACACTTCTGTCTGCCCGATCAAGGGCACCGCGAGATACTTCCATATCCGCGTAGGCAGCGCGCTCAACGCGGACGCGGCTTGGTCATATCCCGATCCGAATCCGGTTGCGGAAGCCATCCGGGATCACATCGCTTTCTGGAAAGGCGTAGAGGTTGGATAGCAGCCAAGGCGCAGCGGGCCTTCGCTGATGGCTGTGTCGCTTCATGCGCGCATCCTTGATCATCTCGCGCGGGTAATTGGCGATCTGCAGGTGGCGGGGGACGTTCCTGCGGGCCTCGACCGGGCGGGGCTGACCGTGGAGCGTCCGCACGACCCGGCGCATGGCGATCTGTCGACCAACGCGGCGATGGTCCTGGCAAAACTTACCGGCACGCATCCGCGCCAACTCGCTGAGAAGTTGGCGGGCCGGTTGGCCATGTTGGAGGATGTTGCAGACGTGGCCGTCGCTGGCCCGGGCTTTGTAAATATCCGGCTGACCGACCAGGCCTGGCAAAACGAGCTGGCGGTGATTGCGGACCAGAAGGACCGCTACGGCATGTCGCCCGTCGGCGCGGGCAAGACGGTGAATATAGAGTTTGTCTCGGCCAACCCGACCGGTCCGATGCATATGGGGCACTGCCGAGGGGCAGTGGTCGGAGATGCGCTCGCCAACCTGCTCGCTTTCACCGGCCATCGCGTCATCCGCGAATATTATATCAATGATGCCGGCGGGCAGGTCGATATTCTCGCTCGCTCGGCACACCAGAGATATCGCGAGGCGTTGGGCGAGAGCCTCGGCGAGATAGCGGAAGGTCTATACCCGGGCGATTATCTGAAGCCGGTCGGGGAGGCGCTGGCCGCCGATTTTGGGGGCCGCTATGCCGACGCCCCGGAGACGGACTGGCTCGCAATCTTTCGTGCGCGGACCGTTGCCGCGATGATGGAGACGATCCGCGAAGATCTGGCGCTGCTCGGCATAAGTCACGACCGCTTCGCGTCGGAGGCGGACCTCGTCGCTGCCGGAAAGCCGGATGATGCCGAGGCCTGGCTGCGCGAGCGCGATCTTGTCTATGACGGCGTTCTCGAACCTCCGAAGGGTGAAGTCTCCAAGGACTGGGAGCCGATCGCGCTGCCGCTGTTCCGGTCGACGAAATTTGGCGATGACCAGGACCGTCCTATCCGTAAACCGGATGGGAGCTGGACCTATTTCGGCGTGGATCTGGCCTATCATTTCGAGAAGGCGCGCGATGCCGACGAACTGATCGACATCTGGGGCGCCGATCATGCCGGGACCGTGATGCGCATCGTTGCCGCCGCCGAAGCTCTAACCGAAGGCAGGAAGCGGTTCGACGTCAAGCTGGTGCAGATCGTGCGGCTGCTGCGCGCGGGTGAGCCGGTCAAGATGTCCAAGCGCGCAGGCAATTTCGTCACGCTGGCCGATGTCATTCGAGAAGTCGGAAAGGACGTCGTTCGCTTCATGATGCTGACCCGCAAAGCGGAAGCGTCCATGGACTTCGACTTTGCGACCGTCGTCGAGGCATCGAAGGATAATCCGGTCTTCTATGTGCAATATGCCCATGCGCGGATTTGCTCGCTAGCAAGCCGCGCGGCCGAAGCGGGTATCGAGTTGGGCGACCCGCCCGATCTCGCTCTTCTGGACGGTCCGAGCCTTACGCTTGTGAAGCGTGCGGCAGAATTCCCCCGCATCGTCGAGGCGGCTGCGGCAGCGCGCGAGCCGCACCGGATCGCCTTCTTCCTTGAGGGGCTGGCCGCGGAATTCCATGCGCTGTGGAACACAGGAAATGCCGACCCGACGCGCCGCTTCGCCTACCCGGAAAACCTGCCGGTTAGCCGCGCGCGGTTGTTCCTGGCCGCCGCGATCGGGCAGGTCATCCGCAACGGCCTGGCGCTGATGGGGGTTGAACCGACACATGAGATGGAGAGGGCCTAGTCGAATGCGCGCTTGTTCCTGGGGCTCGTTGCGCGCGCCAGAGTTGGCGGGCCCGAACATGCTGTGCGTCTTCTGATACTGGTGGAACGAGATGGAGCTTACCGATTTCGACGCTGCCTTCAAAAGGCTTCCCGAGGGTCATAGCGAAGGCATTCACGAAGGCCGGCGTTTCGGCTTGATCGTCCGGCGGTCCGACGACGGGCGCCGCAACAGCCTGTTTGCCAGGGAGTTGGCTGGGACCGACATCGTCAGCTTCAACCTGTATCGGTTCACATCAGGCAAAACATCGCTCAAGCCGTGCGAGATGTCTGCGAAAAAGGTCGTGGATTTCGTGCTTGGCTTCCAACCGGACTGAGGGTGTCGCAGTCGCTGCTCTGTTCGCAATGTCCGCCCCGGCACTGCGCATGTCGCTAAATGGGTATCGAAACTATAGCGCCTGGTTATTGGACTTCGTCTGGCGATGAACTCATCCTCCATTCAGTGCCAAGGCGCGGCGAAATTTGCATACTCATGGTAACCTGCCAGCGAGCGGTGCGGTCTCGTTGGATCGTGACGGCGGGGCGTTGGTCGGAACTGTCCGCGCCGGGTGAACTTCTGACAGAAGGATTTGAACAATGCGTCTTGCAATGATCGGCCTCGGCCGCATGGGTGCCAATATCGCGCGTCGGCTGATGCGCGGCGGCCACGAGGTCGTCGCCTTCAATCGCGATCCGGCCGCGGTTACTCAGCTCGCCGGTGAAGGTGCCATCGGAGCGAATTCGCTTGAAGATGTCGTCGCCAAACTCACTGCGCCGCGGATCTTCTGGGTAATGCTCCCGGCGGGCGCTCCCACCCAAGACACGGTCGACAAGCTGATGGAATTGTCGGAGCCCGGCGACATCATCATCGATGGCGGCAACAGCTTCTACAAAGACGACATCAAATGTGGTGCTGCGGCAAGGGACAAGGGGCTCCATTATATCGATGTTGGCACATCAGGCGGGATATGGGGGCTCGAACGCGGTTATTGCATGATGATCGGCGGCGACAAGGAGATCGTCGATCTGCTGGATCCCATCTTCGATACGCTCGCGCCGGGCTATGGTTCGATCGTCCGCACCATTGGACGCGACGCGCCCGACAGTCGCGCCGAGCGCGGCTATATCCACGCCGGCCCAACCGGCGCCGGGCATTTCGTCAAGATGGTCCACAACGGAATCGAATATGGCCTGATGCAGGCCTATGCCGAGGGCTTCGACATTCTCAAGGGCAAGTCCTCCGAACGGCTCGAGCCTGATGAACGCTTCGACATCAACCTGACCGACGTGGCCGAAGTCTGGCGTCGCGGCAGTGTCATCTCGTCCTGGCTGCTCGACCTTTGCGCGATCGGCCTGGCCAGGGATCCGATGCTCGAGCAATTCACCGGCCAGGTCTCGGACTCTGGCGAGGGCCGGTGGACGATCGATGCGGCAATGGAAGAAGCCGTCCCGGCCTATGTCCTTTCGGCCGCCTTGTTTGCGCGCTACCGCAGCCGCGTCGACCACACTTTTGGCGACAAGCTTCTCTCGGCGATGCGCTTTGGCTTCGGTGGGCATGTCGAGATGCCGCAATAAGTGACGCGTCACGCTATCCGGCGCTATGAAAACTATAGGCACAGCCTATTGGAAAAACGTCTGGCTCACTGCGATAGTCGGCGCAACGGCTGACACAGAAGCGACGGCGTGCCTGACGCTGCGCCCCAGGATGAATGAGAGCGTCTTAGCCGAACGGACAATCTTCAACGGCGCCGCGGTTCGTTAAAATAGGTACGGCCGCGAAGACGATGAAGAGAACAAGGGAGCTCGCGCCACAGTGCTGCACCTCATCGAGCCAGAGATACTTCCATCCGGCGCCTTCATCTTCACGCCGATGGAACTGACGGTAATCGCACTGGCGCGGAGCGAGAAAGGCCAAAGGTTCGGATCGCGAGCCGGTCTCGCGCAGGCCCTCTTCAAGAAACATCAACTTCTCCCGGGACGGCGTGCAAATGGGACACTCGCTGATCCCCGGCTCGAAATACTCCGCGCGTTCGTTAACCTCCTGCATCGGCGGGGCCAGCGGTTGGCTGCGGCGACCCAGACATTACGCGAGGCCGGCTTCAGCAGCGTGCAGGAAACCTGGCTTCGTTCGGAATGTGCACGGCCGCTCTGACTTACTGCGTACCTTGAACCTTGCTGCCGGAAGGCAACCATTTATGATCAATATCTTCGGAACTTCCCTTTGGTTCAAAGACAACAAACCCCGTGCTTGGCGCGCATTGCGACTTGCATCGGTCGCTTTCGTGATCCTCGGGTTAGTCGGCCTGTATTTGCGCCCAGCGATGATGCATGTCCACAGTCCACTGCTACTGGGCGTTCTTATCGGCGCGCTGATGCTTACATTGATTGCGTCCGCAGCCAGAAGGCTCAGGCGCGCGAGACGGCGCTGATCCGCGGAAAGAAATACGTCTAGGCGCGAGAGGTGAAGATGGCGAAGATCGGCTTTGGAGGGGGGTGCCATTGGTGCACCGAAGGGGTGTTCCAGGCGCTGCGCGGCGTTGCGCAGGTCGACCAGGGCTTTGTCCAATCGGACGCTCCGGCAGATAGCTGGTCAGAAGGGGTGATCGTCACCTTCGATCCTTCAATCATTCCGTTGGCAACGCTGTGCGAGGTGCATCTGAGAACGCATTCAGCCACCCGGGCCCGCTCTCCTAGCGACAAGTACCGCAGCGCGATCTATATTTTCGATGACAACCAGCGGCATGAGGCCGAACTGGCGATCGTCCGATTTGCCGAGGAATTCGGCAATACGGCGCATACCCTGGTTCTGCCGTTCAGAAGCTTCAAGGCTTCGGACGAGCGTTACCAGAACTATTATCGAACCGATCCGAGCCGACCCTTCTGCCGCCGCTTCATCGATCCCAAGCTGGACTATATTCGGCAGCATTTTTCGGAAGTGGCCCTGCCTGAACCGAACTCTGTCGCCGAGCACGCTGTCGATCGCGACAATGTCTCGCAAGACCCCGCCAGCGCTGGGATAATGACTGACAGTTCTTCATCCATCGCAACTCAATCAAGGACGTCGCCATGATGATCAAAAAGCCATTCACTATTCTCCCTCTCGCCCTGGCGCTGCTTGGCCCGATATCCTCTTCTCCCGGTTTAGCGGCTCCGACGCCCGCCGCGGTGCCCGACACCATAGCCGGGACCGTCCGCCAGACCGCTCCCGCAATTTATCGATTTACGATTGGCGATGCCCAGATAACGGCATTGTCGGATGGGTCGGTCCCGCTGGACCTGCACCAGTTGCTGCGCGGCGTCTCGGCGCAAACGATCGACGAAATTCTTGCCCGCAGTTTCCTAGCCAATCCCGCAGAGGCTTCGATCAACGCTTATCTGATCGACTTCAACGGGCGGCGGATCCTTGTCGATGTCGGTGCCGGCGATCTTTTCGGCCTAGGCAACGGCGGCAGGCTGCTCGAAGCGCTGGCAGCAGCTGGGGCCGCGCCGGAGACAATCACCGACATACTCATCACCCATGTCCACAGCGACCATAGCGGCGGTCTCACGAAGGCGGGCAAGATCGTCTTCCCGCGCGCGACGGTCTATGCCGGCGGTGCAGATATTCGCTTTTTCTCCGATGTTGCCAACGCGGCTAAAAGCGGGATCGACAAGCGCTTCTGGACCCAGACCGAGCAGACGCTGACGCCCTATGTCACGGCCGGCCGGGTGAAGCCGATCGATACCGATGGCGAAGTCGTGCCGGGCATTCGTGCCGAACTGCAGCCTGGGCACACCCCGGGCACCGCCTTCTACACCTTGACCAGCAAGGGGCAGAGTATCGTCTTCGTCGGCGATGTCATCCACGCCGGCGCGGTTCAATTTCCACGCCCCGACGTGACGATCACTTTCGATGTTCGCCAGGACGAGGCGCGCGCCGTGCGGAAAGCCGCGTTCACCCGCTTCGCTCGCGACCGTATGATGATTGCGGCGCCCCATCTTCCGTTCCCGGGGGTGGGTCACATTGCCGCCGACGGATCCGGCTACCGCTGGTACCCCATCGAACAGACGGATCGCGAGCCCATGAAGGAGAGGCTCAAGCTCTGAAGCTCGCATCGCCTCTTGCATTCTCCAGCCGCTGCGCTATTTATATGCGCGACGCATATAAACTGGAATGCGATTGACCAAGGACGCTTCACCTTCCGATCGGCTGATCAATCTCTTCGGCGCCCTCGCGCAGGGGGTGTCGGATGAGATGCGCGGTGCGATATCACAGCGCTTTCCGGCCGGCGGGGAGACCGCGGCGGCATTGAGCCTCATCGGCCATGAACCGGGCCTTTCGATCGACCAGATCGGCAAGGCCCTGCGCCTGTCGCATGCCGGTGCTGCCCGCGTGGTCGAACGGCTGGTCGCTCAGAATTTCGTCTCGAAATCGCAATCCCCCGGCGATCGCCGCGTCATGCACGTGTCGTTGACGTCCGGCGGCGAGACGGAACGCAGGGCGCTCCTGAATCTGCGCAGCACAGCGATCACCGGGTTGCTCGCTGCGGTCGGCGAGAAGGACCGCGCTGCGCTGGAGCGCGTCGCGGAAACCATCCTCGCGTCATTGCCGCGCGACGAAGTGCGCGCGCGCACGACCTGCCGTTTCTGCGACGAAGAGAAGTGCACCAACTGTCCGACCGACATCGTCGGTCCCGGAATTACAAACTGACGCCTCTCGCCACATTTCCATCAACAAAAAGGGCATTGATTATGAGCTTATTGGAGAAATATTCATTCAGCGTCCCCGAGCATCAAATGCGCGAACTCGCTCTGCTGCGATGGGCCCTAGTCATTGTCTTTCTGTGGTTCGGCGGCATGAAATTCACGGCTTATGAGGCGCAAGGCATTGCCCCATTCATCGAACACAGCCCGCTTATGAGCTGGCTTCACCCGCTGTTCGGCGTCCAGGGCGCCAGCCAGTTCATCGGCACGATGGAACTCGCCACGGCCGCTGCCCTGATCCTCGGTGCATTCAAACCGATTTTCTCGGTCCTCGGCGGCGCCATGTCGGTGGCGACCTATACCATCACCTTGACATTCTTCTTGTCAACGCCTGGTGTCGCAGAGCCGACCGCCGGCGGGTTCCCGGCCATTTCGGCCATCCCCGGGCAATTTCTGTTGAAAGACGCCGTTCTGCTTGCCGCTTCGCTGGTATTACTCTCGGCGGCTATCCGACGGAAAAAGCCTGCCGACGCCCAGGTCTAAGGCACCAACAAACCGCAAGTTACGATGCGGACCTGTGGCGGGGAGCGTGAGGCTCCCCCAGCGACAGGCGCCGCGAGCTTGCTCATCGATCCTCGCGGGCTTTCCGCCCCACCGGGGAGGTGAGGCCGGAACGCTATGCTTCGCTCGCGCGAGCAGGAAATCAGGGCGGATCTCCCCCTCGGCCGTGCGCGATCCAGGCTCGGGCAAAGGCTCTGCCGGATTTGCGCCGTTGCAAGGTGCCGATATTCTATCCGAGCCGAAGGCGGGCACCGCTTGGCCTAGCCTCCCGGACCACAGTCGATGCAGCGCAGCGGCGGATTCGGTCCGAACCCGAGATGGTGGTTGAGGTGGCGAAGCGCGGTGCGCAGCCCTTCCTCAATGACAGGATGATAGAAGGGTCGTTCGAGCAATTCGGCGACGGTGAGCCGGCTCTCGATCGACCAGGCGAGGAGATGAGCGAGATGTTCCGCCGCTGGACCGAAGATTTCGGCGCCAAGCAGCAACCCGCTCGGCCGATCGCCATAGACGCGCAGCAATCCCCGGTTGAGCCCCAATATGCGAGCCCGTCCCTGGTCTTCGAACGACACTTCGCCGATGGCGAAATCCATCCGGTCGCGAAGAAGGTCGGCATGGCTGCGCCCGGCGATGGCGATCTGGGGATCGGTGAAGACGATCGTCAACGGGGTCCGGCGCGCGCGGCGATAGCTGTGCGGATAGCGCGCGGCATTTTCGCCTGCCACCCGGCCTTCGTCCGCGGCCTCGTGAAGGAGCGAGAGATCGACCGCCGAGTCGCCCGCGATGAAGATGTCGCTGTAACTGGCGCGCATCGACAGGTGATCATAAGTGGGGACGCCATGGGCATCGAGCGTGAGCGAGGTGTTTTCCAGTCCGAGATTGTCGACATTGGCCCGTCGGCCTGCGGCCGCGAGGAGATAATCGAACCGCTCCTCGCCCCCCGCTGACCGGACGATCACAGCGTCCCCGTCGCGCGCGACGCTTGCATCGGCTGCCATCCAGTCGATAGGAATTTCGCTCGAGAACTGTGCCGCCGCATAAGCCGCGACGTCGGGATCGGTGAGCGGGCCGACGCTGCCGCCGCGCCCATAGATATGGGTGCGGACACCGAGGCGATGCAAAGCCTGCCCGAGCTCCAACCCGATCGCGCCGGTGCCGAAGACTGCAACCGAGGACGGCAGATCGGTCCAGTCGAACAGTTGGTCGTTGAAAATCAGCCGATCGCCCGCCGGTTCCAGGCCTGCGGGTACGACCGGCCGCGAGCCCGTTGCGATCACGATGCTGCGCGCGCTGATCTGCTTGCCGCTCGCAAGTTCGAGCCGATTGTCATCGACAAAACGCGCCTGCTCGCGAAGCAGGCCTCCGGGTGCAAACCCCGCAATCGCCTCGGTGGCGAAGCTAACAAAGTGGTCGCGCTCGGCGCGGACGCGGTTCATGACCTGCACACCATCGACCTCGACGGGTCCGGCGCGAAGTCCGAACAGGCCGACGCTTTCGGCACGGTGGCGCGCCTCTGCCGCAGCGATCAGCAATTTGGAGGGCATGCAGCCAACGCGGGCGCATGTGGTCCCCAAGGGGCCGCCATCGATCATGACGACGCGATCGCTATATTTGAGCGCTTCCCGGTACGCCGACATTCCAGCGGTGCCCGCGCCGATTATCGCCACGTCATAGTCGAAATCGGTCATCCCGCTGTCCCTTCCTGATTACACGATGCGCATATTGCGCGCATCGAGCGCGCAAAAACAGTTGGCCCGTGGGCATGGTTTCTATGCCCTGCGGGAATAGTTTGTGGCGGCGAAGATGAGCATGAGGGTCAATGTCATCCCGAAATAGGCGGTCAGGGCATGGGGAGCGAAGGAGGGCAGCCCGTAGACGATGATGACCCCATTGCCGCCCGGGATGAGCTGGGTGGCCAACCCCATGATGGTGCCGCCGACGAGATGCCGCGAGCCTTGACGCCAGTTGGTGCCGCGCAACCGGAAGCTGGCGGAGCGGACGGCTGCAAATAGTCCGCCGCCGATCATCATCGCGGTGCCCAAAAGCGCCGGCAAAGGAGAAATCGGGGCGAAATCGTGCATGACGAGCTGCGAGGCGTAGCTGGACAGGAGGCCCAGATAGGTCCAGCTCCCGGCGCAGGCGTACAGCAGGCCGCCGCCGATGCCGATGATGAGCATGGCCTCGAAGGGACGCATCCGCGCGCGTCCAAGCAGCATCTTGCGCCAGCGCGACCGGCGGCGCAACAGTCGCAGGCGCGGCCAGCTCCACCAGCAGACTGCGGCGAAGGCCAGCCACGCCGCTATCGCGGCGAGCGGTGACGTCGCAAGCAGCGAGGGCTCGGGAATTTGCTGGGGCCTGTAGACTTTGGATATGAACGAGGCGCCGATTACCCAGCCGGCGAGGGTCAGAAGATATCCGAGCCTGCCGCCGGTCAAATGCGCGAGTGTTCCAAAGCCGCAAGCCTGGTTCGCCCACGCGCCGATCCCGTAAAGACACCCGAACAGGAAAGCCTGGATCAGCTGGTCGTAGCCCGGGGACAGATGGAAAACAGCTGGTGCGGTCCATGCCAGTGGAACAAGCAGAAGCCCTGACCAGCAAGCCGCCGTCGCGAACCCGATGAACTTGTCGGGTCGGCGCCGCACGACAAGATCCTGCGCCGCAACGACCACGCAGACCGTCCCCCGCCTGATCGCGAAACCCATCGCAAAACTCAGCATCGAAGCAGCGATGGCAACCGCAATAGCGTTCATGAGAGCAAGCCGGGTCGCTCATCGGCAAAGATCGCGTTCATCTGCGGGCGGAGCCAGTCGAGAAAAGCGCGCACTCTCGCGGTCTGGTCGCGGCCAGCCGGCAGCAGGGCCCATAGATCAATGTCTTCGAGCATATGGTTGGGCAGCAACTCGACAAGATCGCCGGTATCGATCAGATCGGCGACGAAGGGCCGGGGCAACATCGCATAGCCGAGACCGGCAAGCGCTGCCGACCGGGCTGCGTCGTCGCTGTCGAGAATGAGCGCAGGATGCACCATGATCGCGATGCGCGCGCTGCCATGGCGGAAGACCCAGCTATTCTTCGCATGATGAAGGCGCGAGATGATCGCGGGCTGCCCCATGAAATTGTGCGGGGCGTCGAGACCATTTTCGGCCTTGTTCGCGACCAGCGCCATCCGCGTGCGCGCCATGCGAGAGGCGACGAGCGCGGTGTCGGCGAGCGTGCCAATTCGCAGCGCGATATCCACGCCCGATGCCACGACATCGGTTTCGCGATCGGTGATCTCCAGATCGAGCGTGACTTCGGGAAAGCGATCAGAGAATTCCCGGAGACGCGGCACGAGATGCAGCCGGGCAAGGCAAGTCGGGACCACGACGCGCACCGGTCCGGCGAGACGGCCCCCGTCTTCCTTGGCGGCAATCTCCGCGGCGGCGGCGGCTGCAATCGCACGCTCGGCGCCGTCGCGGTAGCGACGGCCCGCCTCGGTGAGCGTCAGGCTGCGGGTTGAGCGCTGGAACAGCCGGACGCCGAGATAGGCCTCAAGCTGCGCCACGGCTTTCGAAATCGATGGCTGACCGACATTGAGCCGTCGCGCCGCCGCGGAAAAGGAACCCGCCTCGGCCACGGCGAGGAACTGCTCCATGACGGCAAGTCGATCCATTTCATTCCCCTGCGGAATAGGTCCTATCGACTCAACCCATCTGCCGCAAGCAATCGCTACAGCCTAAATACGGCTCATCCGCAAAAACGGACCCGAGACAAAGCCTCCTGGAGTTTTGAGATGACCATCATGAATGCCAGATCAGAACCGACGCCGCTTTCGCGGCCCTGGATCGCGGGGTCCGTTTCCTTGCGGGTTGCGGCGGCCTTCCCTTACCGCCGCAAAAGCCTCGAGCCCGGACGCGACGTCCGAGCCGGTAATTCCCCTTCCCGGCTTCGTCGCTTCGCTCGATCCACCTTGGGCTGGGCGTGACTCCCGGCGCCCGGCTCGAGGTGGACATTGAAGGAAAGGCTGGCGCGAGCCGCGCCAGCCTTTCCCCTCCCCAATTTTCGATGCAGAAGAGTCGAATGAACTTCCGAACGGACATGAGCATGATCGAGCAAGCCTATTTCCAGGCAGCCGGCGACGAGGGGAGGGTGGCAATCGCCGAAGGCGATCGGCAGATCCTGGCCATGGGCATCGAGGTCTCGGCTGTCCAGGCCGGAGATGTCGCGCCGGAGTTCCTGCTGGAAAACGCCCTCGGCGGCACAGTCTCGCTGCGTGGCCGATTGATTGGCGGACCAGTGGTCCTGAGTTTCTTTCGCGGCGGATGGTGCCCCTTCTGCCGCGCCGAACTTCGGGCGATGTCGAAGGCGGCGCAAGCGGTCGAGGATAGAGGAGCGAGCCTGCTCGCGATCTCCCCGCAGCCGCTCGCCGACAGCATCGCAATGGCGCGGGCCGAGGAAATGACGCTTCCGTTACTCGCCGATCGCGGAATGACGGTCGCGAGCGATTATGGCCTCGCCTTCGAACTGCCCGAGAGTATGCGCCGGGCGGCGCTTGCGGACGGGATGGTCGCAGGCGACGACGGCGCCGACTGGCGCATTCCGATGCCGGCAACCTATGTGATCAGTACCGACGGGATCATCAGATATAGTTTTCTCGATCCCAATTATCGCAACCGGCTCGACCCGGCGGTTCTCATGAGCATCCTCGACCGCCTCTGAGCCAAATTTCGAATTTCGGGACTGTCTCCACCGGCGCGCATGCGGCGCACCGGGGTGGAAAGACGTGCCGCAACTGTCAGACAAAGGAGATATCGAATGACCTACCTCAAGACCAGCGAAGCCATTGCGAAGCTGACGCCCCAACAGCGCCATGTCACCCAGGAAGGCGGCACCGAGCGTGCCGGCAGTGGGGAACTGCTGCACAATAAGGAGCCCGGCATCTACGTCGATATCGTCAGCGGCGAGCCCTTGTTCGCCTCGACCGACAAATTCGATTCCGGCAGTGGATGGCCGAGCTTCACCAAGCCCATCGTCCCCGCCAATGTCGATGAAATACGCGACGACAGCTACGGGATGATCCGCACCGAGGTGCGCTCGGCTCATGGCGACAGCCACTTGGGACATGTGTTTCCCGACGGTCCGCGCGACCGTGGCGGCCAGCGCTACTGCATCAACTCGGCTTCACTCCGCTTCGTCCACCGCGATGACATGGAAGCCGAGGGCTATTCCGAATTTCTGAACCAGATCGAGGAGAATTGATCATGACCGAACGTTCCATCCTTGCCGGCGGCTGCTTCTGGGGCATGCAGGACCTGATCCGCAAACTCCCCGGCGTCGTCAGCACCCGTGTCGGTTACAGCGGCGGCGATGTGCCGAACGCGACCTATCGCAACCACGGCACGCACGCCGAGGCGATCGAGATCAATTTCGATCCCGATCAGATCAGCTACCGCCGGATCCTCGAATTTTTCTTCCAGATCCACGATCCGACCACGCGCAATCGCCAGGGCAACGACCGCGGCGGGAGCTATCGCTCGGCGATCTATTATGCCGACGAAGCGCAGCGTGAAACCGCGTTGCAGACGATCGCGGACGTCAACGCATCCGGCCTCTGGCCGGGAAAGGTAGCGAGCGAGTTGGAGCCGATTGGCCCCTTCTGGGAGGCGGAGCCGGAGCACCAGGATTATCTGGAGCGCCGTCCCAATGGTTACACCTGCCACTTTCCGCGCGCCGCCTGGGTCCTTCCATCGGCCGGCGAGCGGTCTGAGGCAGCTTGATCGGAGACATGAAATGAAACCGAACATAACCCTCTATACCAAGGACTATTGCCCCTTTTGTCACCGGGCCAAGGCGCATCTTCGCGCCAAGGGGGTGACCGACTGGATCGAAATCGACGTCGAAGATGATCCGGTGCAGTTCCGTGCAATGCAGACAGCGTCTGGTGGACGCAGGACGGTTCCGCAGATCTTCATCAACGGTACGCATGTGGGCGGGTCGGATGATCTGGTGGCGCTCGATGCCGACGGCGGCCTCGATTTGCTGCTGCGCGAAAAGATGCTCGTCTGAAACTAACGGGCGTCCGCCGAACAGCGGGCGCCCGTTTGCGCGTTACCGTGAGCCGCCCCGGAGTTGCTCGCGCTTAGAGCCAACGGCGATCGGCCGTGAAGTCGATCGTGAGCCAATATCCGGGGCGCAGCCCGCCCATCGCGTCCGCAAATTCCTGACGAATGGCGTCCTGCTCGCCAAGCGTCATCGTGGTCGATGCCGCGGCACCGACAAAGCCGATCTCGATAAACCCTGCGCGGCCGACCTGGGTCACATAGGATTGATGCTCGACGAAGCCGTGCCGTGCCGCGACTTCGCGTGCGATGCTGCTGACCTGCGCATCGAGATCGGCTGGCGCGATCTGCAGTATCTCGCGACCGGCCGCTGCCAAGGCCCGAAGGGGAAGCGGAGCCAGGAAGATTGCAAGGAGGATGAGGATTGCCGGATCGAAATAGGCCGAGAGCTTCTCCGCCTGCGTTCCCTCGAGCACGACCGCGGTGACAAATGCGGCGCTCAGCCCGGCGTTGAGAAGTGCGCCGAAAAGCCACGCGGCCGCGTCGATATTCAGAAGCGAGGACCCGAGGCCGCGAGCGCGGCGCCGGATATAAATATACATCCCGAAGCCGATGAGCGCGCTCGCGCCGGCATATCCGATACCGGGCCCGAAACTCACGTTCCGTCCTCCCATCATCACGGTGTCTACTCCGTCAATCAATGCATAGGCGCAGGCGAGGAGCAGAACGCTGCCGTTGACGAACCCAAGCATCGGCTCGATGTGCCAGTAGCCATATTGGAACCGGCGGTCTGCGCCACGCGCGATCAGCCGCGCGGCGAAAAAGGCGGCCAGCGTAAGCCCTGCGTCGGCAAGGCTGTACACACCGTCGAACAAGATCGACTTTGCGCCGCTCAACAGGCCAATAGCGATGCCAACAAGGGAAAGGGCGAGGGTGCCGGTGGCGGAGAACAGGAGAAGCCGTTGTTCCTTGCGCTCCGAATGCGGTCCCAATTTCCATCTCCAATATTACAGCGGTCCAAGGGCCGTCACCTGAGGCTGTTATCGTAGCGAGTTACGCTGCCGGCGATGTATTTCCAACTGGCCTGACCTAAGGATGAAGCTGCAGTAAGATCTGCTATTCAAGCCCGCCCCGCATATCAAACATGATGTTGCACCAGCAGAAACGCCGAAAGAAAGCCCGTCACGGTAATCAAACCGATCATCGGCGGCGCGTGATCGAAGGCTTCCGGGATCATGGTTTCCGCGAGCATCGCCAGCACCGTGCCTGCAGCGAAACAGAGAATGACCGTCGTTGCGTCGGTTGAGACTGATCCCAAAGCAAAATTCCCGAAGGCGGCTGTGAGCCCTATCAGGAGCGGGATGCCCGCCCAGATCGCGTAAATGTAGCGTCGTGATCGTCCAGCCAGCTTCATCCCCGAGGCGCTTGAGAGTCCCTGAGGAATGTTGGCGAGGAAAAACCCGGCGACGACGCCCATCCCGATCTTCCCGCCGCCAACCATAGACAGGCCGATCACGAGTGCTTCGGGAATGCCGTCAAGAACCGTCCCAACAGCAATCGCGACGCCGCTTCCGGCATGCTCATTTTCGGTCGTTTGCTTCACGCATTCGCCGCAACGTTTCCTATTTTTCGCGCCGCTTGTGGCGAGATACCAGTTGATGCCGCTGAAGATTGCCGCCCCTCCCAGCAACGCTGTGATCGCAGCGGCGGACATGCCAGTTTTGATTGCGTTCCCCATAAGCTCGACAGCGACAATGGCGATAAGCACGCCGCCGCCAAACCCCATCACGGTCGCGATGAGGCGATGAGACAGCCGGTTTGAAAACAGGTCCGCGACAACGGCACCGATCAAAAGGCCGCTGGCTGTAAACAGGCCCCAAAGGCCAGCTCCGAGGAAATCAGCGATGACGCGACTTTCTTTCGTTTCGGATTTTACTGGCCTAGCACGGGTTGCGGTCAGTCTGGAATGCGGGCGATTACCTTGATCTCGAAATCGAATCCGGCCAGCCAGTTCACACCAAGTGCTGTCCAGTTCGGATAAGGCGCTTCAGTGAAGATCTTGCTCTTCACGGCCATAATCGTTTCGAACTGATTTTCGGGATCGGTATGGAAAGTCGTTAGATCGACGATGTCGTCAAATCCGCATCCCGCAGCCAGCAGGGTCGCTTCCAGATTTGCGAAGGCCAGCCGAACCTGCTCCGCGAACTCTGGTTCCGGCGAACCGTCTTCACGACTTCCGACCTGGCCGGATACGAAAAGCAAACGATCCGACCGGATCGCTGCGGAATATCCATGCTCTTCGTAGAGAGCATGTCGGTTTGCGGGGAAAACCGCATCACGTTTGGCCATGTGTCATTCCTTTGATTGAGGACATTCGGGCCTTGGCAAAAAATCGCCCTTGGCTGAATAGTCCGTTGAGTTGTTTTGTGCCTCAAGCATCAATCTGACTAGCCACCTTCAGTGGCTCATGCGTCTTACCGCCGCTCGCGAGCGGGAAGCCGCCGTCGACTACTGTGCGACGCTTTTCAGATAGACGATGATATCGCGGCGCTGACCCGGATCCTTGATCCCGTTGGGGAAGAGATTTCCCATGCGATTCCCGGGAATGAAGGATTTTGGCGCCTCGATATGTTTGTCAATATTGTCGGCTGTCCAGGTTATGCCGGAATTCCGTATCTGGTCCGAATAATCAAAGTTTGGCACGGTGCCCGCCTTGCGGCCGACGACGCCAGCCAGCGTTGGTCCGATGCCGGCACCACCAGGGTTTATGGAGTGGCATGCCCTGCAAGTCTTGTCGAAAGCCATCTTGCCTGAAGCCACGCCGCTCGTCATGGCCTGCGTTGCGACGGCGGGAACTATCCCGGGCGGGTTACCTCTATGTGAATTCACCGGCAGGCCGACTTGGCCTTTCTCACCCAGCGCTGGGTAGGCATAGGTGTAAACCCATTCGGATGACTTGGCCGGAATGTGGCATGATTTGCAGTCGGTTTGGTAATTCGTCGCCGTTTGCTTCTTGGTGTCGGTCGGGTCGAATTGCGCCCAGCCCCACCCGTCACCCCAGAGGGGGTTGCCCGCGAACCGTCCCTTGCGATCCTTCACCATGAGGAACCAAATCTTGCGATCACCGGCCCAGGATGCGCGGCCTGTGACGAGGTCGGCGCTCTTCGCAATTGTGACTTCCTTGATCAAGACTGCGCCGTCAGGAAATTTCCCCGCGCTCCGAAAGGCGTCAACATCCGCCGGTCGGGAATAGACGGAATGAATTTCTGCCTCTCCCGAGGGCGCCGTGACCGACCAGGTGCCAATGAACATGTAACTCTCGGGGAAGTCTGCGGGAAAGGAGATCGTCCCATCTTTGTTGACCAGCGACGCGTAAGTATCGTCGGGCGCACCCGCATCGCTCTTTTTGCCGCAGGCTGTGGTGAACAGCGCGACGGCGCAGATGACCGCAATGGTCTTCCCGGTCAGCAAATCGTCGTTCCTATGAGCACTGAGCATGGCCGCTGCTCTTGCATCGCCTGTCGCGCCGCAGACGCCGATGGCTGCAGCAGCGTCATGTCAACCGCGGGGGAGCGGTAGCGGATCGAGTATGGGCTTGTAGAATTTGATGTAGACCATGTCTTCTGCATTGGCGATGTGGCACCCCGCGCATTCGTCGACGGATTTGAGCGCTGCCGTGGCCAGATAGGGCGGAGCGGAATGATTGAAGTTGAAATAGCCCCAGCCATTTGAATCGGCGAACCGTTTGCTGTCCTTGACTGAAACGTCGAGGCCATTGGGCGGACCGGGAAAATATCCTCGCCCGGATGGTGCCGTCGTTGATCCGTCAGGAAATTCGCCTTTCGGATCACTGACGAGCTGTAGTTCCTTGATCATCATGGTGCCTTCAGGCCATTTGCCGGTCGCCCGATAGGCCTTGAAGGCTGCTGGCTGCGTGTAGACATTGTGGAACTCGGGAAAAGACGCTTTCCCGCCGTTAAGACCGTGCGGTGTCAGCGGCGCCCCGAGGAAGACCAACTCGCGAAAGTCTTTTGGTTGGACCAGCTGTCCTTTGGCATCCCAAACGGGCGGGATATCGATCTCGGGATAATTGGGGTCGCGAGCGACGGCCGCTTGCGTTCGCGGTTCCGCACTGTCGGATTTCTCGCCTTCCCCTGATGCGCCGCCGCAAGCCGAAAGTGTCGATAGCAGGAAAGCCGCACTCGCGACGCTCAAAAACGATTGATTATAGACTGGAGTCACGGCACCCGTCCTCTTCTTGAAATCAATATATGGTATCTGATCATCCAGCATCGTGGGAGAGATGTCCAATAGCCGGTCGGTATAGTTTCAATAGTTTGAAGGCCTATAATTTTTATATAACCCATTGAACTAAGTGATTTTATTGGTCGGTTCAATGTTTTCGACAATTTATGTGCCGTTCAGCTAATGAGTATGCTGGTCGTTGCTCGACCGACGACGTTGAGCGCGAGCTGCTCAACCTACGGGGTATATGCAACGCAAAATCTTCGCCCGGATGAAATCGCCAGATCGAGAATCGGTTGTGCGAGCCGCAGTCGCCCATGGCCAGCCGGCGCACGGCGAACGTCCGCTTCTCTTCGGTTCAGACTGAAAGCGGCCTGACCGAAAACGGCCAGAGTCGGCGGTATCGCACGCCTGAATGTGAGTTCGGGGGGTGTCGCCTATTCCGTAGGATTTTGTCGCCACCAAGCGTGGATTAATCGCTTTCCTACAATATTTCGCGCTGTCATGCCGAGCCTATGCAAGTACGCGGAACCAAATGGCGCGACCGGGCGCTCGCTATCGAATTCTGGATTGCGACCGCGTTGATGGGTGGCTCATTCCTCGTCGGGGCATGGCAGGCGCTCAAATATTTGTTCTAGCGGTGCAGGTGGTGCAGTGGGGCTACGCGCCGGCCGCCAGCGGCGAAGAAGCAATATTCTCGGGAGCCACACCGTCGACATCGACCAGGTCTTCACCGACCACGATGCCGGTAATGCGAACACGCTTTTCGATATGGTCGACCGGAACGCGGTGGAGGTCGAGGCGCCACCGACCGCCAAGGTCACGGCGAAGCGAGAATCCGCCCGCGTCGCGGAGCAAGGTTCCCGTCTCTTCGATTCTCGTGCCGATCATCATCATGTCGTTGGCCTACCCAAAGTCGCAACACCGCGCCAGAAACTTTGGATGAAGGCCTTTCAACCCAGCCTAAATGCTCAGCGCCGCCGAAATGGCTCGCAAGCCACCCCGTCACCGTCGCCATCCATTTCTGGCCGATATCCCGGCTGACCGCGGTATAACGGCGCAGCACCCGCTGCCCATGCCGCATTGCAATTGCGGTAATAGACGCCGGACGGCGCCGGTGATGCAATAGGCTGACGCACGGCGGATGCCTGCGGCTTGGGCCGATGTGCCCTGGGATTGGCGGCCCGATAGTCCGCTGGCTTTTGGAAGTCGGAACTCCAGATGCCTAGTTTGAGGGCCTTGGCGCGCGCCTCGGCGCCGAGATAGCGATCGCTAAACTGAGGCAACGCAACTGCAAGGCCCGCTTCGACCATGGCTTGGCCTAGATCTATCTGCCGCGCGGTGCAGCTGGCGACGATCCGGTCATAGTCATCAACATCGCGCTGCTCACAGCGCAATTCGGCACCATTCACCAATTGCCCCAATTTCGCCATCGCTTCTTTCCCACATGCCCAGCTTTGACCCTGCCGCGAACATGTCTGATAAAGCTCGGGGGCATCGACGCCATGTAAGCGGACGGCAATCCCTGCCATGTCGAGGGAGTCGCCGTCCTTTGCACGGCCCGTTCCACTAATGTCCTGCGCGGACGCGGAAAGCGGGGTCAGCGCGAGTGCGATTACAAAAAGCCATTTCATGGGAAGGATTCTAGCGCGGTTAACTTACCAATTTCTTGAACATCCTCGATCGATCGAGCCGAATGTCCGCTATGCGAATATTCGTCCCAAAGACCGGCTGACAGAACCGGCAATAGCCGAATCGACCAAAGCGCCGACCGCGCCGAACTCCTTTGCTGCGGACGTGGCGCCGGTGACGACCACGACGGTATGGGTAGGGCATTAGAACCAGTGCTAAGAGCGCCCGCTCCGCTACCGCCCGGACCGACGGTTCTGCATTCCCTTTATAATGTCTCCAAGAACCAAGCGATCTTGGTGATCGAGAGATTTCAGATCACGGTACATGACGAGCAAATGCTCGTCATCGCTATCTTCGTCCGGCTTCTCCCCGACAAGGCTTGCGATAGATACCTCAAAATGATCGGCGAGCTTTCGGACAAGTTCGATCGACGGATTCTTGGCGGTGCCTTTCTCAAGCTCCCAGATATGCGCCTTCGACGCACCGATGGCGTCAGCCACTTCCTGAAGCGATTGCTGCTTTGCCGTGCGAAGGTTCTGCAGCCTCATCGCCAACGACATGTCCATGACCTCCCTCGACACAACCTAACATGAGAGCAACGCCATAGAAATCAACGAGCGTTCGGTCAAACGAACGACTTCGTCCGACCGATTGACTCTAGTCGTTGTCTGATATAACGAACGATAACGTAACTACAAATCTTACTAATGCCATCGCATGAACCACCATCGGGATACCATTCCCCACCCTCGCATCTGGGCAGTCCACTCGGCAGAGAAACCTGGGGTCTCGGACCGATCATCGCGTGGCCGACATGCGAAAACGATACGCACTCGGAGACCGCCCCGGGGGCAGCACCATGACGCGTAGCCGGAAGCGATCAGCATCCGTTTCGCAGATCAAGCTGGAGAGAAGACATGGCTAAAACCACCAAGTCCAAGGCGCTAGTGCCCGCTGGGCAGCGCAAGACGTCCGTCATGCGAAAGGCAGCCACGGTTGACGTTGCGCCTGCCATGGACGGCACGCTGCTGCCGATCCTAGGCTCCGACCTCGCTGTGGCGAAGCTGATCGGCGACGGAGGCGATGTCATGCGAGAGGGCGGCGTCGTTCTCGTCACCGGTCGCGCATATGCGACCCGCGCGGGCGTCGTTGCCGCGGAAGAAATATTCTACGATCAGGCAGCGCGGCCAGATGGCAAGGGTCCGTGGCTCGGAGAGGCGGACAAGGTCAGCTGGCGCGATGAGGCGAGTGGCTATGACTGCATCATGTTGCGGGACACGGACGATGGTTTTCTGTCCGGATATGTCGGCATCCCCCACGACCATCCACTGTGGGGCTGGGATGATGGCGCAGTTCCGTCGGACATCGGGATCGAGGTGCATGGCGGTTTGACCTATTCACGGCTGTGCGAGGTAGGGCCGAGTCCGGCGCGACGTTTAGCCGTCGAGGCGCGCCGCATCTGCCACGTGACATTACGCCCGGCGGTCTACCATCCGGTAGCGCACGCTACTGATCACCGGGTCGAAGACCCGCACGCATGGTGGTTCGGCTTCAGTTGCGATCATGCGTACGACCTCATTCCCAGGCATGCGCAGGTTCCGTCCAGGCCCAAGTCATCGGAACTCGCACGGACCTATCGCGACGATGCCTATGTTGTCCGGGAAACGGTTGCGCTCGCTGCTCAACTGCGCGCGATCGCGGACGGGGACGCAGCGCCCCAGCGCGACGACCAGCCGCCGCCGATCGGCCTCGATCCCAGTCGCGGAGGTGGCCGTGGCCGACTTTGATCGCCACGTCGGCGAGCTCCCGTGGGGATGGTGGCTTCGAGCCAATCCGCGCGGCTACGAAGATGCAGCGGGGCGCAATTGGTCGAGCGTCAGGGACGCCTTCTGGGAAGGAGAACTTGGCTTCCCGCCGGTCCACTTCGCACCCGAACAGCATGAACTGATGCTGAGGGTCATGACCGCGATCAGTGCGAGCTGGTTTGGCACGGAGAGCAACCACGATGTTTTCGGCGGGGACATGATGTTCTGGCGATTCTATCAGTGCTGGCTCGCCAGCATCGGTATGGTCGAGACATCGGAGGGGAGGGACGTCTTCGATGGGGTGCTGAGCTCATTGGGGAAGTCGGTCCTCATGATGCTGCAGGCCACGCGCGAGCCGGAATTCGAGCGCCTGCCAATGGCGGCGGTTGTCGCCGCGGTAAGTGCGAGCAAAGGGCTCGACGCCGAGGCGCGGGAGCGGGCGCTGATCACCTTTGAGCAGCAGGTTGGATTTCGTCGCCATCTGTTCGCGCGCGAAAATCTGGGAAGGCGATACCTGGTGACGTTGACCGGACTTAAGGTTGGCGCGCGGATGCCGACGCGCAATATCGCGTGGTCGCAGTCCTTCGCCGATGCAAATTCGCGCGATGATCTCTTCGCCTGGCTCGCCGAGCGGGTGCACCGTTGGGATGATTGGGGGGGAATTGCCCACCGAAAGGGCGCGTCTGCGCTGACAAGCCATTTGTTGTCGGTCATCGTCGGTGCGGGCGGTCTGGCTCGGTGAATCCTATTCGGTGGCGCAATTAGTGCTGTGCTGGCGTGATCACGACGAGGCGGCGCCGCTATTACTGTGCGCGACCGCTAGCTTAGGCAGCCTCGGCCCCAGCTCCAACGAGGCAAGTAAGTGAAAGGAGCCAACCCGCGCCGAACGAAGTGTGTTATAGCTCGAGACGCGCGCATATTGCTGATAGTTCATTTTGAACCAACGGGTGATCAACTGCGGTCTCGAACATGTCGGCGACCGGTGGTGCGTCCGGTCGGGCGTTAAGCCGAATATCCCCTGTAGACGACCGCGCGTACAGTTTCCGAATCTTATTGGGGCCGGCCCGGAGCCACTCGACAAGTCTCTGGGCAACGACCGGATCTGTTCGAGGTGCTTCCCGACGTGGCGGCCACAGCTTTTCATTGTCTTGACCATTGCGGCTCGGCGGAGTGTCCATCTGCAGCGGCTCGGCAACGGCAGCCATCGGCTGGACGTCATCTTCAGGTTCCGGGTTGTTATGATGCGCCTTTCTCTGCTCGGCGGTGAGCCAGCGGTTTACCTGCTCGATCTTGTTCGGATCGCGCAAATAGCTACAGATGAGATGCGTAGTGTCCGACGTCGCGCCGCCTCGGCGGATGATGGTCTCCAACTGCCTGATTGCTTCTTCGCGATTACGAATCGCTTGACGAAGCGCTTTCTGCTCATCGGCAGAGAATGCATCCATCTCGAACCCGATGACGCTCGTTGAGCGCTCCGCTTTTGGCCGCGCTTGGGTGCGCGGTTTAGCCGGCACAGATCGGATCATATCGTCGTAGAAGAGGCGTGCGATCGCAAGCCGGAGCTCTGCCCAGCGCAGCTCTATCGCCCGCTGGTCAGAGTATCCGGCGACGTAATTGTCGTATGCTCTGATGAAGTAAGCTTCGGACCGGCGCAATTCACTGATCGTCGCCTCAAGCTTTAGGCCCGGGTTGCGCAAGGTCTTGCGGAGGTCGGCAAAAGCCGGTCCATTCAGATACTGGCCCGCGAACATGGTTTCGATCGTGACGATTTTGCCACTCGCTTGGGCGGCTTGGATGATGGCGACTTCAAGTTCGCGCGTCAATTTTTCCATCTGGGCAGAATGCGCAGCCATACCTTCGACGATTACGCGCGCCATGGCCTCGGCAAGCAAGTTTTTCATGATTATCTCCTTGCTTGGTCGGTAGGTTGGAGCCCCGGTGAACGACGAGCCATTCTGTCGCTGATAAGGCACGGCTCGTCGCTAAAACCTGACATTCAAGCTCGTTGTTCCACTGCAAATTGGTGCATGGATATTACAACGAGCATTTAAATATCCAAAGACCGGATATTGGGTCGACTTCGCCGCCACCGAGATCGGGTATCGTTGCAAGTCAGATAGTATCTGAAGCCGATATTCTCTCATGCTGAGAGATATCCGGTTCGAGTTCAAAATCTCTTAACTAAATATCTTGCGGAATATCGGTAATGTATCCATAATATCTGAATAAGATATCGAGAATATATCGGGAGTAACTGAATATTTTTTGCGAAATAGGTTAGCGTCCCATTCTTCGATTGTGGAAGCTAACAGCAACATGATATCCTTCGGAATAGCAAGGTCGATTTCGCTCGGGACTTTCCGAGCGGGCGCCTGCCGCGGGCTGGTAGGACGGGCACAGCCCGCCTTTGGAAGCGTGGACTGGAGATCATGGATCCGATCGGAACTTTTCGCAGGCGCGCAGCAAAGCGGATCATCCGCGACTTGCCGCTCGACCTGGCGGAGACTGAACTCGATGATCCGTTGGGGCTCCTGCGCGGAAAGGTTCGGGCAAGTCTCGATTCCGCGCAGCGCTGGGAGCGCGGGAAAGCAGCTCCCGCCCGGCGCGCGTGGTTCGGCATTCCGAGCGTGCCGGACACGTCGCGACTGACGAGCGCGGCGGGGGAGCGCAGCTTCCACCTGGCGCGCAACGTGACCCGCGAGCGATCGGCGGCGGCGTTCGATGATTATGCGACCGGTAAGATCGGTGATGCGAATGCGGAGCCGGAGCTGGCGGCAGAGGAGCGGCCCGCTGCGACGTTCGACCGCTACACGCAGGATCATGGCCATGACGATCGCCAGATCCTCGTCACGACGCTCGATCCGGATCCGGTCAAGCGATCCAGGCAGTGGGACGCGGTCGAAGCGCATGAGTTCGGTCGGCGCAAGAACAAATCGGCCGGGCCGCCGCGTCTCAACATCAGATATGAACTCGCGCCTGCGTTTCTGGCGGGCGCCGCGCGTCGCGACGATTGTCCCGAAGGTCTGCGTGACATCCTCAACGCCGAGCAGAGGCGGGTGGATGGCGGCAAGGCGCTCGGCAAAAAGCGCCAGTTGGTTGGTGTGCCGTGGATCGATCCGGAGGCGCCTGCCGCGCTGGAGTGGCTCGCGGCGCTGCCTGGCTGGCCGAATGCAGCTCCGCCGGTCAAGCTCAGCGAAGGACGCGGCAGCTATGCGGTCATCGCGGGCGAGGCGGAGCTGCCCGCCGATCTCGATGGCGCGGCGCACGAACGCATTTTCGTCGGCGCGAACGTCTGGGTGCAATCGCTCGCCCAATCTGACAGCGGAGATGCGGGAGTAAAGCGGGTCGTGCCCGCCCTGTTTGTGCGGCACAAACCCGACGCGCTCAACAACTCCGCCAACTGGCACTTTCACTTCCAGGTTGGCAAGCGCGCCGCGACCATCAATGCCGACGGCATGCTGGTCTTCGACCCGCGTGTCGTTCCTCAGATCGCGACCAGCTTCATGAAGCCGTTCCGATGTGAGATCGCGCGTCTCATCAATATCGAACTTGAGGCGATCGGCGCCGATTATCGGCTTTCCCCAGAATCCTACGCCAAGATGGGGCTCGACGCGCAAACGATGCGTAAGGTCGGTGGCAAGGCCACCTTACTCGAACGTGCGGGAGATACGCCGGATGTGTCGCTCAACAACGCGACGATCGGCTGGGCGCGCGTGCTCGCGCAGCAGGTGGCAAAGCGCGATGCGGATTTCGCGGATGCCGATACCGCGTTCGAATTACGCGAAGCGCGCGTTCGCGAAGTCCGCGCTTCGGAAGAGCGCGACCGGTTGGTGCGGCTCTCGCTCGACCTTCGCGCTCGCGAGCTTGCTGCAATCCAGCTGCGCGCCGAGGCCGCCGAGATCGAAACGCTGTGCGCTATGGCGCGCAGCCACCCGCGTATCGTTGCGCGATTTGCCCCAGGCTATGCAGACAAGGCGCGTAAGGACGGACACGATACCTATCTGTCGCACGCGTGGACCCGGCGGGGTAACGAGGCCGAAGCCTATCTCGATGAACTCGATCGGGAGTTGGTCGTTGAACAGGCCGCGATGGCCGAGCGCCGCGAGCAGGCGAAGTTTCTCGAACGCACCGCCGCCGATCTTCGCGAACGGCTCGAGCGAGACCTGGGACTTGCGGTCCAGGACCCTGAACCGACCCGCGTTGTTGACGCAATATTGTCCCGCGAGCCCAGCTCCCGAACGTTGGTCGACCCCAATGCGGTGATGAAGCGCATCGCCGAGACGCCGCTCCTTCTCAGCGAAGTCGACGGACGCTTGGTCGTGCTTCCTGCCGACGATCCTCAGGATTTGCTCCACGGCGTCGATTTGATTTCCCCGCCCTATCGAAAGCGGCTCCCGGCGATCCGCGATACCCAACAGAAGGAACTCGCCCAGGTCGGGGCGTTGTTGGCGAAGCGTGGCCCAGCAGGCCTTGATGATGATAATCTCGTCGGCAAAAGCGCATGGCTGCAGATGGCGGTCAGACGTTGGCGCGATACTCCCGAGATTGGGCGGCGGATCAAACTGCGCGATCTTCGTATTAAAGCGACCCGGGAAATCGCATCAGACCGCCAACGGGAGGCCGACCAAGAATTTGCGCTGTCGCCGCCTCGCGCGCTCGATCAGTCCTTGCCGACGATGGCATCGCTCGGCGCACACGGGCCCGATATGGTGGGGTTGGGCGAGATCACACCCGGCCGCGAACCGCAGCCGGTGCCGGCATGGCTTTCGCCGCGTGCAGAGCTGCCGCGAGAATATGATATTTCCGCCGAAGACTCTGTTTCCGTCGCGCCGAAGCAGGCCAACATCCTACGCGATGTTCGCGCTGACGACTATCTACCCATCCAGCACAACGGGCGAGAAAAGCTTGCAGATATGTACCAGCGGCTTGCCGACACGCCGATCAATGGGCCGTTTCCCGACAAACCGACCAATGACCAGCTTCAGGCGCTTCGATCGGTCATCGAAACCTATCCTGTTCGGATCGTGCACTGGCGCGGCGCGCGACAGATCGATCTGCGCGACGACCCTCGCCGCTGGTTCGATACCCCTTACATCCGGAGCGCGGCGGGGCAGGACCTGCTTTCGACGATTGTCGATAGGCGTGCGCAGATGTTCAGGAACCTGCCCGATATCGACCCGGCACGCCGGCCCACGGCGTGGGAGGTAGAGCAGAAGCGGCGGGCATCTCTGCTTGATCGACCTGCTACACACCTTGCGCCGGTGCCTGCCGAATTAATGGACGCACACCAGGAGACCGACCCTGCCGCTCTGTGGCGCCGTGCGCCTGTCCCTTTCCTGTTCGCGCGGTGTGCGGATGCCGAGGTACCGGACACAGTGGAGACGCTGCGCGACGCCCTCGGACCCCGCGCCGCGTGGCTGACGCGGCCCGACATACGCGCCCGCACCCGCGCTGCCTGGTTCGTTCAACAGGAGACGCGGAACGATATACTGCATGACCGACTGGTCGAGACCGGTCGCTTGCCACCCGCGAACTCCCGAGCGAGCGAAGGGGATCGCTTTCGGCACATAGGCGATCCGCTGCTCGATGAAGAATGGCTGCTGGTCGGGCGCGGTTCGGTGCGGTTCGATCCGCCGAAGGAGGCGGATCGGTTGAAGCGCGCGGTGGGATTGGCGCGGTCCAGTGGGGACAATGGTGCCGCCGCGGCAATCATAGTGTTCGGGATCAAGCGGCGAACAGCGAAGCAAAAGGCGAAGTGGTCGAAGTCCTCGAAGGGTCTTCATCCGTCCGCCCGCGGGCTGCCCGGGCGAGAACCCGGCGGTCGCGGTCGCTGATCGGCAGATCCTCAAGGAGGGTCTGCTTCTCATAAATGGCAATCACCCCTGCGACGCAGCCGCAGACCGACCTCGCATGTCCGCCGGATGGAAAAGCGGGACGCGGCTGCGCGCCCGCCAAGCGGTGGAGACGCTGACGCGGGAAGCGAGGAACAGGGTGAAAGGAAAAGAGGCAGGAGTTCTGTCTCGGATCCCTGATCCTCCGAAAGGAGAATATCGTGAACGAGTATCAACTTCCCAAATGCCTGCAGGTGATCGGTCTGGCATGCATTCCCGTCAACGACATACCAGACGAGCATCCGGCGCTGGCACGCAGGCCGGTTGCGGCGGCGGTCCTGACGATGGTCGATCAAGATGATGGTCATCGCTGGATCAACACGATCTGCGTCTCCGACGCGCGCAAGTCGGAAATCCCATTGCCGCACTTGCTCGACAAGACACTGTTGCCCGGCGTGGTCCAGATCGCGTCCACGACCGATCGCATGACGCTGGCGATGGACGCGATGAGCCGGCGCTTCTTCGTCGAGCCGGCTCTTGCAGAACTCTGTTTTGGCGAGACGGCTATCGATCCCGCCGCGATGGGTGACCATGGGTTCGATGAGCGAACAGCGTGCCGTCGTTTCTCGATCCCGATGCCCGAGATCGGCGATGCGGACATCGAGCTTGCCTGGTCGCGCTCGGCGCCGGCGGCAGCCGAAGACCATGCGCTGCGCGTCGCGACCGCACGCTTGATGCTGTGGGCGCATGTCGAGGCGTTCCGCATCGCGCGACCGGAACCCTTCTTCGAGATCATGCTGGCCCTGCGCGACTGGATCGATGCCAGCGAGTATCTCAAGGCCGCGCTCGCCGATATCGGGAACTCACGCCCATTCCGCCGTGCAGACTCTTTCGCGCATCATTATCGCGACTATCGACAACGCCTTGCTGCGGGCGACGAAACCGCGAGATGGGTCAGCTTCGAGGACGGCCTGTTCCACGCCTGAGCGCGCCTAACGCGTAAACTCACTATCGATGAAAAAATGGCCTCGCTGCTCGGGTCGCGCGAGCAGCGAGGCCTGCGAGCGTGCATATGCACAACGCTTCGCATGCGACGGGCCGCTGTCATGCCCGTCAGGGCACGGTCTAGCGACCAGCTTTAAATATCCGGTGAATCGACGTCCAGCAGCCGCTGCGGCGCCGTCTCGCCATCCCTCCATCACACATAACCTCAGCAAGGGGACCGCAGCGATGCGGTCCCTTTCTCCTTTATAGAAAGACGTACCAAATGACGACCATCCACAACATCCGCCCGTTCAACACTCGATATGTAATCCGGGAACGCTCCAGCCGATATACGCCCGAACTCTTGCGCACGCACCGCACGGCGCAGGCGAGCTATGCCTACATCAACCGCCAGAATAGCGTCGATGAATGGGGTCCGACGCCGAACTGGGCGTCGCGCTCCGACCTTGCGGCGGCGGGCCGATGTGCTCCTGCCCGCGCCGCCGGACCCAAGCTGTCGGGGATCGCGCTCTGGGCACAAGCGGACGAGAATGCGGTCCGGTATCGGCCCGACGAGCCGACAATCGCGCATTGCGTTGGCAGCTTGCCGCGCCATGAGGACCTCGCCTTCTGGCGCAATCTGATCGAAGGCTTTGCCGAGGACTATCTCGTGGCCCGCGGCATGGTCGTCGACTGGGCGATCCATCACCAAGCGGAAACCGACGATCAGCCCGAAATCGCACCGCACGTGCATTTCCTCATTACCTTGCGAGGATATGACCCGGAGCACCGCGATTACGGCAAGGTTCGCCAGAACTGGCTGCGGACGGACAACTCTCGCAAGCGCCTCGCCGAGCGTTGGTGGGACCGTACCGGAATCGTCCCGCCCGAATATGTCATGGCAGCGACAGCGCAAAAATCCCGCTGAGATCGGGTCGGCACCGAGCACCGGTAACGCCCGGTGCCGAACACCCTGAATATCGCATTGCCTGTTCTGGCTTCAGAAGGATCTGATAGCGAAGTCTTCAAACCAGAACAGGAGAGAAATTGAGCGGAGAGGGTGATCTGAAGGTCGGAGGAGAAAATAGAATGTTTATCGTTGAACTAACTGCTGTAGTCATTGCCGCGTATGTCACGGCCCTCGTTATGCGCGAAATGCCGCGCCTGTTTGCATTGCTCGTCGTCCAGATCGCTGACCGGCTGTCGGGAGCTAGGCGCACTCACATCGTGGAAGCACTTAACGGTCGCCAAGTCCCAGTGACTTGGGCGGCAACGTCGGAAGATCGCAATTTGTTGCACGCCGCCATGCGCTCCACGATGCGTGTGACGACGTTTCGCTCGCTCTATCCTCTGAACCGCTGGAATCGGCTGTTAGGCCCATTTTGACTGTGACAATTTCCCAGAATGATTTGCATGAGCTTCGCCTCGCCCGCCAAACACGGCATTCTTTAAATTCGAACCGTGCGACGTCGCGGAGCCAGTGTATCCAAGGAAGCGGAGATCTCAGATGATGGCTTTTCGGGCGAATGCTTACCTCCCGGTCAATTGGCGATAGAGTGACACGATTTCCGACTTTGATAAGCTCGGATTGCCCGCCACGTTGAGCGCGACCTTGGCGAAGTTGAGCCGTTTCATTATTGGCTCCACATTACCTCGAATGAAATAGTGGGAAGACGGACTCCGCGTGAGGTCTCGGTGCACGCGACCTGCTCGCGCACCGACGCGCTGTATCGCGAAGTCGGCTCGTTCTGGCGTCGTCCAACTCCAATCCCGATGGTGGAATGCGACATGTTGCAACTCTCGCAGGTCATCGCGACGCTCCCAGATTTGGAATACAGCCGGTACATCGTACGGCTTGGACCTGAATAGGAACGCGTCACGCTGCACAGTCTCCTCGTGGATTAGATGGAAGTTACGATCAAGGCGATTTTCTATGGAGGCCTTCCGAATTGATCTCGGCAGTATGAGTGCGATGACACTCGCCTGGCACGCAGCATGGTTGAAGAAGCGCACTGCTATACTGGCATTCCGGCCGAACGGCGGATTGCCGATCACAGCCACCTCTCGTTCGCTGCGGATTTCAACGCATAGGAAATCAGCTGTGCGGATACCCGGATATTTTGGATCAACATCAAACGCGAGGCTCTCATGGGGCATCAGTCTGAAAAACGATCCGGTGCCAGCGCTCGGCTCGACTAGCTGATATTGGTTCGGATCAAAATACTCCTGGAACACGCCATATAGTTTTCGTGCGACTTGTTGACACGTATAATACTGATCGAGCAGTACATCCTGCGGCTTTGGCCAAATTTTCATTTTTCACTCCTTGGAGACAATATTCCATCTCGTCGGACGTGATTATTTCGCCGACCCTGAGTTATAGGATCGTCGCAATGTCATCCCAAGCTACTCAGAAGTTTTTTTCATTTATTCGAATTTCAATAGATCTGGGCGCAAGGTAACGGGTGCCCGCCCGCACCGCGGGTGGCCTCCAGTCATATTTTCTGGAAGCATTATCGCAGCGCTGCTACCTGAATTGACGCGCTTAGTCGGTGGACAGGCAAGATTGCAGCACTGATTTAGGTGTATTTGCCGCGCGGGCAGCCCTTTTCTCGCGGACTAACTTGGTAGACGCGGTACGAGGGGTTTTTCTGATTGCTGACGAGATAGGACGGCGCCTACGAGGCGCGGTTGCTATGGAGAACCTTTTTCATTCGGGCGAGAGCGGGCGGCATGCGATGTGCAAATTAACGCCGTGACATCGCTTAACAACGCGCTGCGCAAGAGCCCAGGGGCCCGTACTCGTACGCAGCACCGAAGCTCTATTGCAGTTGGTCTGTGATGCCACTAACTGTAGCCAGTGAGTGTAGCCAGTCGCAACTGGTGCCACGCGAGAATGGCCGAAATCAGGGCTTGTTGAGGTGCAGCTTTTCCTTAGGTGAGGTTCCTGCCGCCCCAGCCAGCCGGTGCGCGGTTCGTCCTCTCGCAGACCGCCTAAGCGTCCACCATCGCGTGATATTCGGCTTCGGCGAGGTAGCGTTCGGCGTCGAGCGCCGCCATGCAGCCCATGCCCGCGGCGGTCACCGCCTGGCGATAGATTTTGTCGGTGACGTCGCCCGCGGCGAAGACGCCGGGGATCGCGGTGAGCGACGTGCCGGGCGTCACTTGCAGATAGCCGTCGGCGTCGAGCGGCAGCTTGCCCCGGAACAGCTCGGTCGAGGGGCTGTGGCCGATCGCGACGAAACCGCCGTCGGTCGGCTCGTGGCTCGCCGCGCCGGTGACGGTGTCGATCAGGTCGACCCCGACGAGGCCCGAAACCCCCTCGCCCGCGACGAAGCGTTCGACCTGCTTGTTCCACAAGACCTTGATCTTGGGATTGGCGAAGAGGCGGTCCTGCAGGATTTTTTCGGCGCGCAGCGAATCGCGGCGATGGATCAGCGTCACATCGTCGCTGTGGTTGGTGAGGTAGAGCGCCTCCTCGACCGCGGTGTTGCCGCCGCCGATGACGACGACCTTCTTGCCGCGATAGAAAAAGCCATCACAAGTGGCGCAGGCCGACACGCCCTTGCCGCCCAGTTCCTGTTCGCCAGGGACGCCGAGCCATTTTGCCTGCGCTCCCGTCGCGATGACAAGCGTTTCGGCGAGATAGACGTCGCCGCCGTCGCCGGTCAGCTTGAAGGGACGCTGCGACAGATCGACATCGACGATCGTGTCCCAGATCATCGATGTGCCGACATGCACCGCCTGCGCGGTCATCTGTTCCATCAGCCACGGCCCCTGGATCACCTCGGCGAATCCGGGATAGTTCTCGACATCGGTGGTGATCGTCAGCTGTCCACCGGGTTGCAGCCCCTGCACGACGATCGGCTGCATCCCCGCGCGCGCGGCATAGATGGCGGCCGACAGGCCGGCGGGGCCGGAGCCGAGGATGAGCATCTTGGTGTGGTGGGTGCTGGGCATGGCGATCCTGTTTCTGTGCGAATGACGGCGATTGCGCTATCCCATATCCGTTCGCATCGGGCGAAGTCGAGATGCCGCAAAGGACGGCGCCACGACGATGGGTGTCTCGACTGCGCTCGACACGAACGGGCAGAAAGGAATCGCGGCAGGCACAAATGGGCGTTGTAACGCGCGCTGGCAAGAGACAGGCGGCGCGCGAAGAGGGAGAGGCGGTGATGGCAAGCTGGTGGGAGCGGCACGGCGTCCCGCGCCTGATCAAATGCGCCTGTTCGCAGGGGCAGATCATGAAGCTGAGGAGCCGGATCGTGCCGTATGCGCGCGGCCATGTGCTCGAACTCGGCTGCGGCGGCGGGATCAACATGGCATTTTACCGTCCGGAACAGGTCGAGAGTTTCTCCGGGATCGACCCGTCGCCCGAACTGCTGGCGATGAGCCGCGCGGCGGCGGCCGGGCGCGGGATGGCGGCCGACATTCGGGGCGGCGTCGGCGAAGCGATGCCGTTCGACAGCGGGCAGTTCGATACCGTCGTCACTACCTTCACCCTCTGTTCGGTCGCCGATCAGGCCGCGGTGCTCGCCGAAATCCGCCGCGTGCTGAAACCGGGCGGGACCGCGCTATTCCTCGAACATGGCGGCGCGCCCGATGCCGGGGTCGCGAAATGGCAGCGGCGTATCGAGCCGGTCTGGAAACGCATCGGCGGCAATTGCCACCTGACGCGCCCGATCGGCGACGCCTATGCCGCGGCAGGCTTTGCGGTCGAGCGACAGGGCGCCGCCTATATGCCGAAAACGCCGCGCCCGTTTGGCTGGGTCGAATATGGCGCGGCGCGGGTCGCGGGGTAGGCGGGGGCGGGAAACGTCTGGGGCCGACCAGAAGCTGCCATAGGATCCTCCCCATCGCAAGTCGATGGGGAGGATTTTTAAACGTCCGCTCCCCACCCCAAAGCCGTCGTGCGCGATGTCTGGACCTATTCCTTCTCGCCCATCTCGACCAATCCATGCCCGACGCTGACCCGTTCGTCGAAGACGAAACAGCTGCCGTGCCAGCGGCTTTGGGACGCGGGCACCTGTTCGAGATAGGCGAGGATGCCGCCTTTCAGGTGGACGACGTCCTCGACGCCTTCGTGGCGCAGGAAGGCGGTCGATTTTTCGCAGCGGATGCCGCCGGTGCAGAACATAGCGATGCGCTTGCCCGTGAAGCGATCGGCATTGGCGCGCCACCAGCCCGGAAAGTCGCCGAAGCTCTTTGTGCCGGGATCGACCGCGCCCGCGAAGCTGCCATAGCCGACCTCGAAACCGTTGCGCGTGTCGATGAGCACCGTGCCCGGATCGTCGACGAGTGCGTTCCAGTCGGCGGGGTCGACATAGGGTGCGGCGTTGCGCGCGGGGTCGAGGCCCGGCACCCTCATCGTGACGATTTCCTTCTTCAGCCGCACCTTGAGCCGCCTGAAGGGCATGGCGGAGGCGACCGAGTATTTGACGTCGAGCGCCGCGCAGCCGGGGAGTGCGCGGATATGGTCGATCACTGCGGCGATGCCGACATCGGTTCCGGCGATCGTGCCGTTGATCCCTTCGCGCGCGAGCAGCAGCGTGCCTTTGACGCCCTCGATCGCGCAATGGTTCAGCAGCGGCTGGCGCAGCGCCGCCGGGTCGTCGAAAGCGGCGAAGCGATAGAGGGCGGCGACGGTGACGGTCATGGGGACGGGGCCTTAGACAAAAGCCGTGCCGAAGGGAATAAGCCGCCGGTTGCGATGCTGCGGGCGGAACCCTGTGCTGCTTTTTTAGGCAGTGGTTGCCGTCGATTGCTCACCCCTTGGGCAGCGCCGCAATTTCCTGTCAAAAATCTTGGCGAAAGCGCGCGATTCGGCAATTGGCACGGCTCTTGATTGGTGCAAGATGACGGGGCCTCGCGGCGACTCAGGGTTTGAGAACCGGACCAGGCTAGCCTGATCCGGCTTTGACCGCGGGCGATGAGGCAGACCCAGTGGGGGACGAAAAGCGTGAAGAAGATTGAGGCGATCATCAAGCCGTTCAAGCTCGACGAAGTGAAGGAGGCGCTGCACGAAGTCGGCGTCAGCGGCATCACCGTCACCGAGGCCAAGGGCTTCGGTCGACAGAAGGGCCATACCGAACTCTATCGTGGCGCCGAATATGTCGTCGACTTCCTGCCCAAGGTGAAGCTGGAGGTGATCGTCGAGGACGGGATGGCGGAACGCGTCGTCGAGGCGATTGCCGCCGCGGCGCAGACCGGCCGCATCGGCGACGGCAAGATTTTCGTCATCCCGGTCGAGACCGCGCTGCGCATCCGCACCGGCGAACGCAACGAGGACGCGCTCTGACCGCCCCGCACCCATTTCATCCCAGCAATCCCCGGCACGCCGGACCATCACGCAAGAAGGAAGCATAGACCATGGCTACGAAGCCCAAGGATATCATCGCCCGGATCAAGGACAACGACATCGAGTGGGTCGACCTGCGCTTCACCGACCCCAAGGGCAAGTGGCAGCACCTGACCATGTGCGCCGGGGTGATCGACGAGGATGCGCTCGAAGACGGGCTGATGTTCGACGGTTCGTCGATCGAGGGCTGGAAGGCGATCAACGAAAGCGACATGATCCTGAAGCCCGATCTCGACGCCGTCTATGACGATCCCTTTTCGGCGACGCCGATGCTGGTGATCTTCTGCGACATCGTCGAGCCGTCGACCGGCGAGGGCTATGCCCGCGATCCGCGCACGACGGCGAAGCGCGCCGAGGCCTATCTCGGATCGACCGGCATCGGCGACACCGTCTATGTCGGCCCCGAAGCCGAATTCTTCATGTTCGACGATGTCCGCTTCGAAACCGGCTATAACAAGTCGGGCTTCGAGATCGACGACATCGAGCTGCCGACCAACACCGGCCGCAGCTATGAGGGCGGCAACCTCGCCCACCGCCCGCGCGCCAAGGGCGGCTATTTCCCCGTCGCGCCGGTCGACAGCGCGGTCGACATCCGCGCCGAAATGGTCTCGACGATGCTCGAAATGGGCCTGCCGTGCGACAAGCACCACCATGAGGTCGCCGCGGCGCAGCACGAGCTGGGCCTGACCTTCGGCACGCTGACGCAGACCGCCGACCGTATGCAGATCTATAAATATGTCGTCCACCAGGTCGCGCACGCCTATGGCAAGACCGCAACCTTCATGCCCAAACCGATCAAGGACGATAACGGTTCGGGGATGCACACGCACATCTCGATCTGGGAAAAGGGCAAGCCGCTCTTTGCGGGCAATGGCTATGCCGGTCTCAGCGACATGTGCCTCTATTTCATCGGCGGCGTCATCAAGCACGCCAAGGCGCTCAACGCCTTCACCAACCCGACGACGAACAGCTACAAGCGCCTTGTTCCGGGCTTCGAAGCGCCGGTGCTGCTCGCTTATTCGAGCCGCAACCGCTCGGCCTCGTGCCGCATTCCCTATGGCGCGGGCGCCAAGGCGAAGCGCGTCGAGTTCCGCTTCCCCGACGCGATGGCGAACCCCTATCTCTGCTATTCGGCGCTGCTGATGGCGGGGCTCGACGGCATTCAGAACAAGATCCATCCCGGCGACGCGATGGACAAGAATCTCTATGACCTGCCGCCCGAAGAGCTTTCCGAAGTGCCGACCGTGTGCGGCAGCTTGCGTGAAGCGCTCGACAGCCTGATGGCCGATCACGACTTCCTTTTGAAGGGCGACGTGTTTTCGAAGGACCAGATCGAGGCCTATGTCGAGCTCAAATGGAACGAAGTCTATCGGTTCGAACAGACGCCGAGCCCGGTCGAGTTCGACATGTATTACAGCGCCTGATCGACCAGCGGGTCAGTAGCGCCGACAGGGGCGTCCGGTTCGGGGGAGCCGGACGCCCCTTTTCGTGGCGCGTTGACGTGCCAGGTAGTTGCGCGCGAGCTTGCCACCCGCGACATGACCGCCGATGACGGCGGGCAGGCGAAGGGAGATGGCGGGGATGATGCGTTTGGCGGTTCCGGCGCTCGTGTTTCTGGTCGCGGCGTGCGGCGCCTCCGCCGACCCGGCGGCGACCGTCGCCACCCCCGAAGGCTATCGCGAGGCGGCGGCGGCGTTCGACTCGGCGATCGCGGCGAAGGACGAGGCGGCGTTGCAGCGGCTGATCGCCGACGATTTCCTGTGGGTGCGCGGCAGCGGCGCGATGGGCGACAAGGCCGCGTTCATCGCCGCGCTCGCCGCACCGTCGATCCGTATCGAACCCTTCCGGCCCGCTGAGCCGCGCTGGATCACCAGTGGCGACAGCGCGCTGCTCGCCGCGACCAACAGGCTGCAGGGCACCGCCGACGGCGAGCCGTTCGTCGACCGGCACCGTTTTGCCGATCACTGGCTGTGGCGCGATGGCGCATGGCAGCTCGTCTATGCGCAAGTTACTCCGGTGCCCGAAGCGGCCGCAGCGGATGTCGGCGGGGCTGACTGAACCGGGGGGGCACTATCGCGGCGCCATCATGCCCCGCCGCGCGGTTGCGACAAAACAGCCGAGCAGCATCAGCCCGAACGACAGCGATACAAGGTCGATCGGGTGCGGACCGGCGATGAGGTCGGCTGTGGCCGCGCCGCCCCACAGAACTGCGACGAACATCATCAAATTGCCGGTGATCGCCGTGACCTCCAGCGTCAGCTGGCGCCACAGCTCGTCGAAATCGCGCCACATCCAGACCGACACCAGCGTAAACAGGCCGAGCACCGCGACCAGGATCCAGAATGCCGCCGCAACACTCACGCGCGGCGTTGTTCCCACCGCTTCGCTACCCGTCGCATAGGCGAGGAGCATCAACCCGGCGCCGAGCGCGAGACACCCGATGGCACTTCCGCCGAGGTGCGAGCGTTCTTCGACGATTTCTTCGGCGTCGGCGACATTGAGCAGGCGCTGGCCGACAAGCCGTGGCGCGAGCGTGCCGATCCCGACGAAGGCGCCCATCAGCGTGTAGATGAAGCCCACGCCCAGAAGGATGATGATCGATCCGGGCCAGTCGTTGCCATCGCCGCCTTCGAGCAGCGACAGCGCCGCAAACATGCCAGCCGCACCGACGACGGCGCCGAACAGCGCCTGCGCGGCGATCTTTTTCCATCCCGCGGTGGGACTGGCCTTGGTCGTCATCATCCTACTCCTTCGGGTTCCAGTGATCGATGAACAGTTCGCACACTTCGAGCGCGAAGAGGCGCGCCATGCGCAGCGCCAGCGGCAGGCTGGGGTCATATTTGTCGGTTTCGACGGCGTTGATCGTCTGACGCGACACGCCGAGCCGCCGCGCCAGCTCGCCCTGGCTCCATCCCGCCGCCTCGCGATATTCGCGCACCCGATTTTCCACAGCTGCTCCCGTGCCTGTCAAGAGCTCTTTACAGTTGGCTGTTTCGTCTGTCAAACACTCTTTACAGGTTTCCATGACGCGTACCGTACCTGCGCCTTTGCCAAACGGTGCGGTTCATGCCCTGGCGGGCCTTTCAAGGGAGGGCTGGCCATGACCCGCCACCTGATCCTGATCGCCGCGATGGCGGTCACCGCCGGTTGCGGCAAGGTCATCGGACGCCCCAATTTGGCGCGGACGGTCGCGGCGCCGCGCGAAGAAGTCTTTGCCCGCATGTTCGCGGACGGCGGCGCCGGACGGCGCGGGCGATGGTAAACGGGGCGAGGTTGCGGACCCGCCCGTGCGGTGGCAGTTTGCGTCGGGGTGGGCCCGATCGCGAAAGGCTGGTCGCCGATGCCGAAGCATATTTTTGCCCTGCTGTTTTTGCTTGCATTGACATCGTGCGGAGGTGGTGGGGGAGGCGATACGCCGCCGCCGTTGGCCAACACGCCGCCCGTATTCACCTCACTCCAGACCGCCAGCGTCGCCGAGAACACGGCGAACGCCTATCAGGCGGCGGCAAGCGATGCCGACGGCGACGCGCTGACCTTCGCCATCGACGGCGGCGCCGATGCGGCGCGCTTTGCGATCACCGGCGCGGGCGCATTGCGGTTCAACACGCCGCCCGATTTCGACCTGCCCGGCGATGCCGATGGCGACAATGTCTATGCCGTCGTGCTGCGCGTCAGCGATGGCCGGGCGAGCGTGACACAGGCGGTCAACATCACCGTCACCAACAGCCGCGAAGGGATCGCCGTCGCGCGCGTCGGAACGGGGTTCAGCCAGCCGCTTTATGTCGCGCCGATCCCCGGCGACAATCGCATCTATGTGGTCGAAAAGGGCGGCGACGTCTATCGTTTCGACCCCGCGGACGGCAGCCGGACGCGCGTGCTCGACATTACCGACATTTCGACGAGCGGCGAGCGCGGCCTGCTTGGCCTTGCGCCCTATCCCGACCATGCAACCTCGCAGCGCCTGTTCGCGGTCGCCACGGCGATCAACGGCAATGTCCAGGTGCGGCGCTACACGCTGGGCCAGCCGAATAGTTCGACCAGTTACGACCTCGTGCTCGACATTCCGCATCCCGGTTTCGACAATCATAATGGCGGCTGGATCGGCTTCGGCCCCGACGGCCATGTCTATGTCGCGGTCGGAGACGGCGGCGGCGCGGGCGACCCCAACAACAATGCGCAAAACCGCAATGTACAGCTTGGCAAGATCCTGCGCTTCGCGGTGGGCACCGGGGGCAGCACCTATGCCCCGGCACCGGGCAACCCCTTTCTTGCGGGCGGCGGCGATCCCTATGTCTTTGCGCTTGGCCTGCGCAACCCGTTCCGCGCCTCCTTTTCGGGGTCGACGCTGCTGATCGGCGATGTCGGGCAGAATGCGGTCGAGGAAATCGACATGGTCGCGACGGCACAGCCGGGGCTCAACTTTGGCTGGCGCTTCCTGGAAGGCACGCAGCCCTTTTCGGGAACGGCGCCTGCGGGCCTGACCCCGCCCGTCGCCGAATATGGCCATGGCAGCGGTCCGCGTCAGGGGCGTTCGGTCACCGGCGGCTATGTCTACCGTGGACCGGTGGCCTCGTTGCAGGGCCAGTATGTCTTTGGCGATTTCGTGTCGGGCAATATATGGACCGTGCCCTTTGCCGACCTCGTTGCCGGTCAGACCTTGCCCGCGGCCCGCTTTGCCGTGCGCAACGAGGATTTTGCTCCCGACGCAGGAACGATAGCCAACATCGCCTCATTCGGCGAGGACAGCGCGGGCAATCTGTTCATCGTCAGCATCGGCGGCGACATTTTCATGGTGCGGCCGGGCTGACCGTCCCGCGGCGGCCGCCGATTCCCGTCATCGGGATGCCATGGGATGCCATGCCTTTCGCACGAAAAGCCTGGCCCGCCGATTTTCGCCGTTGGCCGCGCTTGATTCATCGGCCACAGTGACTAGGTAGCAATCCGAGACCGATTCACCGCCGATGGGAGACAAAAAATGAGCACCGAAACGCATCTCAAGCAACATTATATCGGCGGCGGCTGGGTCGACTCCAAGGGTGGCAAGCTGCACGAGGTCATCAATCCCGCGACCGAGGAGGCGGCCTCGACCGTCGTGCTCGGCACCGCGGCCGACGTCGACGCCGCCGTGGCCGCGGCGCGCGAGGCGTTCAAAAGCTTCTCGCAGACGACGCGCGAGGAACGGCTGGAGCTTCTGAACCGGATCGTCGAGGAATATAAGAAGCGCGCGGGCGACCTCGCCAAGTCGATGGCGGCCGAAATGGGCGCGCCGGTAAGCTTCGCGGGCACGGCGCAGGTCGGTGCCGGCATCGGGGGTTTCCTGGGCACGATCGCCGCGCTCAAGGATTTCAGCTTCACCGAACAACATGGTGCCAACAAGGTCGTGTACGAACCGATCGGCGTCGTCGGCATGATCACCCCGTGGAACTGGCCGCTCAACCAGATCGCGCTGAAAGTCGCTCCGGCGCTCGCCGGCGGCAACACGATGGTCCTGAAGCCGTCGGAGGAATGCCCCGGCAATGCGGTAATCTTTGCCGAGATTCTTGACGCCGCGGGCGTCCCGCCGGGCGTGTTCAACCTGGTGCAGGGCGACGGCCCGACCGTCGGCCACGCGATCAGCGCGCATCCGGGGATCGAGATGGTGAGCTTCACCGGCTCGACCCGCGCCGGCATCCTCGTCGCCAAGGCGGCGGCCGACACGGTGAAGCGCGTCCATCAGGAGCTCGGCGGCAAATCGCCCAACATCGTCCTGCCCGACGCCGATTTCGAGGCGGTCCTGCCGCCGACGGTACAGGGGGTGCTGGTCAACACCGGGCAAAGCTGTATCGCGCCGACGCGCATCCTGGTCCAGAAAGAGCGCGAGGCCGAAGCGGTCGGCGTCATCAAGGCCATGTTCGACGGGACGCAGGTCGGCGACCCGATGAGCGAGGGCGCCCATATCGGCCCCGTCGTCAACAAGGCGCAGTTCGACAAGATCCAGGGGCTGATCCAGTCGGCGATCGACGAAGGCGCGAAGCTGGAAACCGGCGGCACCGGCCTGCCGAGCAACGTCAACCGCGGCTATTATGTCAAGCCGACGGTCTTTTCGGGCGTGACGCCCGAGATGCGGATCGCCCGGGAAGAGATTTTCGGACCCGTCGCGACGGTCATGGCCTATGACACGCTTGACCAGGCGGTCGAGATCGCCAACGACACCGAATATGGCCTGTCCGCCGTCGTGTCGGGCGATCCCGCCAAGGCCGCCGAGATCGCGCCGAAGCTGCGCGCCGGCATGGTCGCGGTGAACAGCTGGGGTCCGGGGCCGGGTGCGCCTTTCGGCGGCTACAAGGCGTCGGGCAACGGCCGCGAAGGCGGGCTGTTCGGGCTGAAGGACTTCATGGAAGTCAAGGCGATCAGCGGCATTCCGGCGTAAAGTAAACTACGCCCTCCCCTTCAGGGGAGGGCGGCGAGACTTGCCAGCTTGCTGGCTTAGTCGCAGCGGGTGGGGGCCATCGGCCTTGCGCATGGCGACAAGCCCCCACCCCAACCCCTCCCCTGAAGGGGAGGGGCTTTTGATTCCCGCTAGCAACCGTTAAGCGCACCACCATGACCATCCGCTCGCCCCTCGCCCCCGCTGCCTTCCCCGACCTTCCCGAAATCGCCGGGGTGACGCGCCGCGTCGCGCGTGCGCGGTACAAGGACTGGGACCGCTGCGACCTCACCTATATCGAGCTGACCCCCGGCACGACGGTTGCGGGGGTGTTCACGCGCAACATCTGCTGCTCGTCCGAAGTCGAACTGGGGCGCGAACAGGTGAGGCGCGGCACCGCGCGCGCGCTGATCGTCAATGCGGGCAACAGCAACGCCTTCACCGGCTATCGCGGGCGTACGGCGGTCGAGGCGATCATGGCGCAGGTCGCCGACCATCTCGGCTGTGCGGCGGGCGACGTCTTCGTCAGCTCGACCGGGGTGATCGGCGTGCCTTTGCCGAAAGACAAGGCGCGCGCGGGTGTGGCGGCGGCGCTGACCGCCAAACCCTGTTCGTGGGAAGTCGCCGCCGAAACGATCGGCACCACCGACACCTTTGCCAAGGGTGCGGCAGCGAGCGCGATCGTCGGCGGCCGCACCGTCCATGTCGCGGGAATCGCCAAGGGATCGGGAATGATCGCGCCCGACATGGCGACGATGCTCGGCTATATCTTCACCGACGCCGCGGTGGCGCCCGCGCTGTTGCAGGAGATGTTGCGCGAGGCGGCCGGCGGGACGTTCAATGCCATTACCGTCGACAGCGACACCTCGACCAGCGACACGGTGCTGCTGTTCGCAACGGGGCAGGCGGGCCACGCGCCGCTCGCCGCCCGCGACGATCCCGGCGCCGACGCCCTCTACGCCGCGATCCGGCAGGTCGCGCTCGATCTCGCGCATCAGGTGGTGCGCGACGGCGAAGGCGCGTCCAAGTTCATCGAGGTGCAGGTGACGCGAGCCGTCAGCGACGACAGCGCGAAGCGCGTCGCGCTCGCCATCGCCAATTCGCCGCTCGTGAAAACCGCGATCGCGGGCGAGGACGCCAACTGGGGCCGCGTCGTGATGGCGGTCGGCAAGGCCGGCGAACCCGCCGACCGCGACCGATTAGCGATCCGCTTCGGCGACCATTGGGTCGCAAAAGACGGGCTGGCCGTCGATGGTTATGACGAGGCGCCGGTCGCGGCGCACCTCAAAGGCCGGGATATCCGCATCGGCGCCGACCTGGGACTGGGCGAAGGCCGCGCGACCGTTTGGACGTGCGACCTGACGCACGGATATATCAGCATCAACGCGGATTATCGCAGCTAGAGCGGCGTGCTGTATATCTGATGCAATCACCGGCTATCAGGCCAGCACAAGGCTGCACATTGTGGATTGCCGCGTCGCTTCGCTCCTCGCAATGACGGGGGGGAAGAATTAAAGCGCGCCCTCAAGCCAACCCTTGAGCGCGCTTTTGGGCGCCGCGCCGACCTTGGTGTCGGCGATCTCGCCGTTCTTGAACAGGATCATCGTCGGGATGCCGCGCACGCCATATTTGCTCGGCGCGTCGGGATGGTCGTCGATGTTGAGCTTTGCGATCACGACCTTGCCGGCGAGCTCGTCCGAAATCTCTTCGAGCGCGGGGCCGATCATCTTGCACGGGCCACACCATTCGGCCCAGAAATCGACGAGGACGGGGGTCTCGCTGTCGAGCACGTCGGCCTGGAAGCTCGCGTCGGTGATGGCTTTGGTACCCATGATCTGCACTCCTGAAACTCGGTTATCCCCAAGCTAAGGCGTCGGCGCGTCCGGCTCAAGGGCCGAACCCGGCAAATTCGCCTTGGTTGCCAGCAAGCCCGGCTTGTGCGCGTCGAGCAGCGCATCACCCAGCGCGATCAGCCGCGGCGCCGCGGTATAGAGCAGGGCGGTCGCAATCCGCCGCCCCGGAAAGATCACTTTCAGCGCATCGCGATAGGCCGCCATCTGGCGCAGATAGGCGGGCTGGACCTCGGCAGCGCTGCCGGGAAGGTGACGGCCGGTCTTGAAGTCGATCACGGTCACGGCGTCATCGGTAACGCGTAGCCGGTCGACGATCCCGGCGACCACCACCCCGTCGACCACCGCGGAGAGCGGCACCTCGGCGAGCGATCCAGGCCCGAAGAGCGGCGCGTGCGCGGGATCGTCGAGGACAGCCAGCACTTCATCGACCATCGCTCCGCGCGCGGGCTCGTCCAGCGCCGGCGCCTGCACCGCCAGCCAGCGCAGCGCCGCGGCGCGGCGGCGATCGGGGGCGACAGGCGGCAACCGCTCGAAAAGCGCATGGAGCAACAGTCCGCGTTCGACGGCCGCACCGCGCTCACCTCCCTGCGGCGGCGCGGCGACATCGTCCTCGCCGAGGGTCGAGGGCGCGAGCGGTCGCGGCGGGCGGGTTTCCTCGGGCGCCGTGCGGTGCAGCCAATCGGGCAGGCGGGTCGGCGCCCGCGCCGCCGTTTTCGCCTTCTTCGCCTGCGGTGCCCAGCGTCCGGCGTTGACGCGGTGGACGCGGCGCCGTCCCCAGGCCGCGCCGCCATCCTCCCAGTCGTGCCCCAGCCGGTCGAGAACACCCGATACCGCGGCATGCCAACTCGCCTCGGGAACGGTGCGCTCGGCGGTCCTGGTGACGCCGGCGACCACCAATATCTCCTCGGCGCGGGTCATCGCGACATAGAAAAGCCGCCAATGTTCCTCGTCCGCCGCCGCCTTGGCTTTGGCATAGGCGTCGGCGAGCGCACCGTGCCGCTCGTCGGCGCCGATTGCATAGACCGGGAGCTTTTCCCACGCGGCGACATCCACGGTGAAAGGGCGATGCCCGAACGCCGCATCGTCGGTGGCGTCGGCGAGGATGACGATTGGCGCCTGCAAACCCTTCGATCCATGCACCGTCATCACGCGCACGACGCCGCCGCGCGCCTCGGTCTGGCGCTTGATGTCGGCGGCGCTGCCCTCTATCTCGGCCAGGAAACCGAGCAGCGAGACGGTTTTGCGGGCCTCGAACGCCAGCGCCTGATTCAGCAGTTCGTCGATCGGGTCGCGCGCCTCGCGCCCCAGCCGCGCGTAAAGCTTGCGCCGCCCGTCGATCGGCCCCGACAGGAGGGTTTCGAGGAAGCGGAACGGCGTCGTATAATCGGCCATGCCGAGAATCTGGCGCAGTGTCGCCATCGTCGCAGGCGGCATCATGTCCTGATGTGCGCGCAGATACATCCAGATGGGCGTGCGGCCACGGCCCCGTGTGCGATCATAGAGATCGTCCTGCGTCCAGCCGATCAGCGGCGAGACGAGAAGCGCGGCGAGGTTGAGGTCGTCGTGCGGTTGCACCGCAAAGCGCATCGCCGCCATCAGATCCTGCACGGCGAGCGGCTGCGTCAACGCGAAGCGGTCGACCCCCGCGACCGGAACATGCAACGCCTGCAGCCGCGCGACGATCCGCGCCGCAAGGTCGCGGCGGCGGCGCACGAGGATCATCACGTCGCCGGGCGCCACCGGGCGGCCATCCTTGCCGTTGGCGATCCAGTCCTGCACTTCGGCGGCGATCGCCTTTGCGAGGCGCATGCTCGCCGGATCGCGGGCGGGCGCGGTGGCGTTGCCGTTGTCGTCGACCCCTTCGTCGGCCTCCTCGGTCGCGCCGAGCGCCTTGCCGACCGGCAGCGGTTCCCACAATTCGACCTGCCCCGCGTGCGCCCGGCGGTGCGGGACATGTGGCGGCTCCGCGCCGTCCAGCCCCATCAGCGCGGTGCCGCCCGCGGCAAGCCAGGCGTCGGCGACCTCGAGTATCGCCGGGGTCGAGCGATAGTTGGAAATGAGGTCGACCGCCTCGAAATCCTGTCCCGCGCGCTCGCCGAGCGCATGAAACAGGTCGCGCGCGGCGACAAAGGCCCTGGGCTCGGTGCCCTGGAAGCCGAAGATCGCCTGCTTGCGGTCGCCGACGGTGAACAGCGTCCGCGCCCGGTCCATGTCCTTGCCATGCACTGCGAAAAACTCTTCGGCGAGCGACAGCACGATCCCCCATTGGCGCATGTTCGTATCCTGCGCCTCGTCGACCAATATATGGTCGGTGCGCTGGTCGAGCTTGAAGCGCACCCATTCGCCAAAGCCGCTGACGCGCAGCAGCGACCCCGCCAAGGTGATGAGGTCGTCGAAATCGGCCAGCCCCTGTTCGCGCTTGGCGAGCGCATAGGCTTCGGCAAAGCGGCTGCCGAGCTTCCACGCCGCCGCCAGTTCGTCGGCGATGCGCATCGCCGTCGCGGTGCCGCGCAGCGCCGATGCCGCCTCGACGATCCGCACCGCGCTGTCGACGCAATCGGTCATCCGGCCCTTGTCGCCCGCAAAATCGGCGCGCAAATCGCCTTTGCCGGTCAGGAAGCAGCCAAGAAGCTCATCCAGCATCGCCGCGCGCGCCGCCGTATCGCCCGTCATCCAGCCGACCATCACGTCCGAACAGGCAAGCCCGGTCTTCGTCCCCCACGCCGCGCCGCTCGCCGCCACCGCCTTGATATCGGCCTCGGCGATCGCGCCCCCGGCAAGCTGGTCGATCATCCACGCATCGGGATCGCCGCCGGGCAGGCCGAAGGCGGCGCGCAGATCGTGCGCCGCGGGGGGCAGCAGCGCACCGGGCCCGCCGAACACCGACGCGCAGCGCGACAGAAAACCGATCGCGGCATCAGGGCCAAGCCGCTGCGCCAGCGCGGCGGCGGCTGCGCGCAGCGCCGCCTGTTCCTCGTCCGGCGCGTCGAGCAGGTCGCCGAGCACCCGCCGCTGAAGCGCGCCCGCCTCATCTTCCTCGATCGCGCGAAAGCCGGGGAGCAGCTTCGCCTCAAGCGGAAAGCTCGCGAGCAAGGTCTGGCAGAAGCTGTGAATCGTCTGGACGCGGATCGCGCCGCCGGGGCTGTCGATCACCGTCGCGAACAAGGCGCGGGCGCGCGCGATCAGCGCGGGCACGCCATCGTCATGACCGTGAAGTTCGAGGTCGATCCCCAGCGCCTGCAGGTCGAGCCGCAGTTCGCCGTCTTCCATCCGCACCCACTTCGCCAGCCGTTGGTGGATGCGGTGCGCCATTTCGGCGGCGCCCGCCTTGGTGAAGGTGATGCACAGGATCGCTTCGGGCGATACGCCGTCGAGCAGCAGACGCAGCACGCGTGCCGACAGCACCTGCGTCTTGCCTGTGCCGGCCGACGCCCCCAGCCAGACATGGCGCGCGGGATCAGCGGCGGCGCGTTGGTGCGGATCGAGCGTCGCGAGGGTCGCGGGACGGGTCATGCGCCCTCCTCGCCGCGCCCGAACCATTCGTCGCGGCGCATCAGCTGGTCGTAATCGCCATAGGTCGCGCTGTCGCCCGGCGCGAAGGGCGCGTCGCCGAACAGATAGCGCGCGGCCAGGCCGGCGAGCGCGTCGGCGGCGTGATCGACCGCTTCCGCGGCGCTTTTCAGGTCGCTGCGCGGGCCATAGGTCGACGAAATCTTGCCTGCGCCGCCCGCTTTGCGGTCGGGGCGCAGACTCCAATACTCCAGGGCAGCGATTTCGGCCGCGTCGACGCCCGCCAGCCCGCCCCGCCGGGCAATCAGGCCGAGCAGGCCGAGCTGATTGTCGAGCTTGTCGAACGCCGCCTTCGCGTTCGGCGCCCCGCCCGTCTTGTAATCGACGATCGCGAGGCGTCCGTCGCGCAGCCGGTCGACGCGGTCGGCCTTGCCGGTAAGGGTGATGCCGTCGAGCGCGATCTCACCCCACGCCTCGGCCCTCAGCGCGGTGCGCCCTTCGGCCTCGATCAGCTGTCGCGCCGCCCAGCGCAGCGCAGGTTCGATGCGCGGCAGCCAGAAAGCGCGCGCGATCGCGTCGAGCGCCGGGTCGTCGCGCAGCGCCGCCAGTTCGGCCTCGAACGCCGCCGCGTTCGCTCCCGCGCGCACCCACCGTTCGAACAGCGCGTGCACCCGCGTCCCGCGCCAGCGCGGATCGGGCGCGGCGCTCAGCGGCGCGAGCGGCGACAGGCCGAGAATCTGGTTCGCATAATAGGCAAAGGGATCGCGCGCGAGCCGGTCGACCGCGGTGACGCTGATCCGGCGCGGGCGCCGGTCGGCGGGCGGCGCGGGGCAGGGTTTGCCGGCGGGCTCGATGTCGTCGGCCGGTAAGTCGATGCGCGCGGCGAGATCGGTCAGCGGTACGCCGTCCAACGCGGGCTGGGGAAGATCACCCGCCAGCGCCGCCAGCCGCAGCCAGAAGCGCGAGGCCACCGCCGGGTCGCCGCCGCTGCGCAGGGCGCGCGTTACGACGATCTCGCCCGCGCCCAGCGCGCCGGCGAAGTCGTGCGCGGCCATCCCCTGCTGCCGTTCGGTGGCGGGCAGGCCGATCAGGCGGCGGATTCCGGGCGCGAGCCAAGGGTCGGGCTGCGTCGCCGCGGGCCAGCGCCCTTCGTCGAGGCCGCCGAGGATCATCAGGTCGGCGCGTTGCAACCGTGCCTCTAGCAGCCCCCAGATGAACAGCCGCGGGTGTCCGCCATAGGGCGGCCGGACGCTGGCTTCGCCGAGCAACTGGCCGAGCATCGCCGGGAAATCGGCGGGGGCGACGCGCGCCGGGCCCGCGCCGCGCGCGAGTGTCCAGCGGTCGAACAGCTCGGCGAGCATCCGTCCCGCCGGTCCTGTCCACGCCGCCTCGCCGGTCAGCCATTCGAGCCCCTGCCGAAGCGCGGCGAGCAGGCGGTCGGGCGCCACCGGCGGCCCGGCGAAGGGCGCGAGCAGGGGGACGAACGCCTCCCCCAACTGGTGCCACCATGGCGCCAGTTCGACCGCGAGCGCATGGCCGCGCGCGTCGCGATCGGCAGCGAGCGCGGCGATCCGCGCCGACACGCCCGCCCAGCCGGGCGCAAGCCCCGGTTCGCGCAGCAGCAGGTCGAGCTGGCGCACCGCATCGAGCCAGGCGGTGCGCGGCTCGCCCCTGCGGACGAGCGGGTGCGCCAGCAGCGCGATCAGCGCGACCGGGTTGAAATCGGCCGCCAGTTCCGCGAGCAGCATTGCAAGCGCGCCCGGCGGCGTGCGCGCCAGCGGCTGGCCCGCGCTGTCGTCGACGGCGATCCCCCAGCGCGCAAGCGCGGCGGCGATGCGCTCGGCGAGCGCGCGGTCGGGCGTGACCAGCGCTGCCGTGCGCCCCGGCGTCTCGACCGCATGGCGCATCAGCAGCGCGATCCCCTGGGCCTCCTGCGCATCGTCGGCAAAGGTCGCGCCCGCGATCCCGGCGGTCGCGGCCTCAAGATCGCCCGCCGCCTGCCACCGCGCGGTATAGTCGGCGGGCGCGAAGAGCAACGACACGAAGCGCGAGCGCGCCTCCGGGCCGTCGAAGGGCGAGCGCGCCTCCCATTCGGCAACCTCTTCGCGCGCGATGCCCATGCGATCGAGCAACAGTTTCAGATGATATTGGGGATGTGTTTCCAGCGGGCGCGCCGAACGGTCGGGGTCAGGTCCGGTCGGGCCCAGCGCCTCCCATTCCGCCGTCGCCATCGCGGTGTCGAGGCCGGGAAGCACGACCATGCCGCGTTCCATATCGGCGACGGTGCGCAGCAGTCGCGCGATCGCGGGCGCCGCGGTGGTAATGCCCGCTGCGACGACGAAGCGCGCGGGCGCCGCCGTCCGCCAGGCGGCGGCCACGCGGTCGAGCAGCGCGTTGCGGCGCGCCGCGCGGTCGATGTGGCCCGTCGCCGCGAGCACATCCGGCCAATGGTCGACGAGCAGGCGCAGCCGCGCCAGCGACGCGCGCCAATGGTCGGCAAAGGCGCCGAGGTCGAGATCGACGAGTGCCGCGGCCGGGATTTCCTCATAATGCAGCTGGTCGATGACGCGCGCGAGGCCGCCCGCGAGCTGAAAGGCGGCGGCACCCGTCACCGGTGGCTCTCCCGCGGGCGTATATCGCTCGATCAGTTCGGCGAGCAGCAGGCGCCGCCGCAGCGGCTCGATCGCCGGCGGCAGTGGCGCGTCCATGTCGACCGCATCGAGCGCGAGCGCGACATTTTCGTCGAGATCGGCGTCGCCGATCACCGCAAGCCGCGGCATCAGCAGTCCTGCGCCGCCCGCGCGCACGAAGGCGGCCTGAACCGCGCTGCGCGCGCGATTGCTCGGCAGCAGCACGATCCCCTCGGTCAGCCCCAGCACCCCGTCCGCATAGCGGTCGATCAGTCCGGCGGCGAGCGCGTCGGCGAACGCCCGCTGGACGGGAATGGAAAAGAGGGTGGGGCGGCGTGTCGCCATCGTCACACTTTCTTCGTCATCCCGGCAAAGGTCGGGATCTCTCTGTATCGTTTCCGCGCACCGGCGAGATCCCGGCTTTCGCCGGGATGACGAATTATATCAAACCTCGCTCAATGCCGCCTCGGTGGGCGCGATGCTCGCCGGGGTCCCGACGTCGAACCATTGCCCCATGTGCGACAGGCCATACAGCCGCTCCGCCGCGATCGCGCGGTCCCACAAGATGTTGGTCGAAAAAGGCCCGTCGGGCGCGCCGTCCAGCAAGCGTCGCGAGACGAGCTGGATACCGGTATAGACGAAGGGCGCGATCCGCCCCGGCTTGCGCCGCGACAGCCGCCCCGCCGGGTCCATGTGGAAATCGCCGCGCCCGCGATGCCCCGTCGCGCTCGCCTGCCGGATGACGAGCAGCAGCGCATCCATCCCGGCGTCGTCCCAGTGGCGCGCGAGGTGGCGGATGCTGTCCTGTGGCCCGTCGGTCCAGATATTGTCGCTGTTCACGATCAGGATCGGATCGCCGGTGAGCAGCGGCAGCGCCTTGACCATTCCGCCACCGGTTTCGAGCAATTGCCCGCGCTCGTCGGATATGGCGATGGTGAAGCGGCGTTTCTGCGCCGCGAGATGCGCCTCCAGCGCGTCGGCGAGATAATGGACGTTGACGACGACATGGCCGATGCCGGCTGCCTCGATCCGGTCGAGGCTGTGGTCGATCAGCGGTTTGCCCGCGATGCGCACCAGCGGCTTGGGCCGCGTCGCGGTCAAGGGCCGCATCCGCTTGCCGAGTCCCGCCGCCATCACCATCGCGCTTTCGATCGTCGCACTCACGCCCACGCCTCCGCCCGCTTCGCCGCGGGGATATGCGCGTCGAACCATTGCCGGACGGGGACCAGCGCCGGATGCGCGAGGTCGCGTTCGAGCAGGCCCCACATGCGCGGCTGGAACTGGCGGTAATGCGGCTTGTTGTCGCGTTTCCACAGGCGGACGAACACGCCGAGAATGCGCGTGTTGCGCTGCGCCGCGAGCGCCCAATAGGCGTTCTCGATATCGCGCCCGGTCGCTTGCCGATAACGCGCGAGCATCGCCGCCTCGACCGCCGGGCTGACGTCGCGCCTTGCATCCTCCAGCACCGAGGCGAGGTCATAGGCGGGGTGCCCGACCAGCGCGTCCTGAAAATCGAGCAGGCCGTAATGCGCGATGCCGTCCTGCCCCGCAACGAGCATGATGTTTTCGGCGTGGAAATCGCGCAGCACGGTGACGCGCGGCAGGCCGTCGCTCTCCACCGGGGTCAGCGCGGCTTCCCACGCGGCGCGAAAGCTGTCGCGATCGACGGCGATGTCCAGCGCCGGGCAATACCAGTCGGTGAACAGCATCACCTCGCCCAGCCATTGCTCCAGCCCATGCACGGGCAGCCCCGGCATCGGCGGCTGCGCGTGGAGATGGATCAGCAGGTCGGTGAGCCCGCTGTAATGGGCGGTTTCGCGGTCGGGCGCGGCATCGACGGTCTCGCGCAGCCGCACATCGCCGAAATCCTCGATCAACAGCAGCCCGCGTTCCAGATCGCGCGCGAGGATCGTCGGCGCGTTGAGTCCCGCCTCACACAGATATTCGGCGACCGCGATGAAAGGCCGCGGGTCTTCGTGCGGCGGCGGCGCGTCCATCAGCACCGCGCGTCGTTCGCCATCGACGACCCGGAAATAGCGGCGGAAGGATGCGTCGCCCGCGAGCGGTAAAATCCGGGCATCGTCCCAGCCGTGCGCCGCGAGAAAGGCGGGCGCATGAGCGGGCGGAATCATGGAAGCGGCCATCGCGCCTCCCAAGCGGGCGGCACTCTCGCTGTCAAGACACGCGCATCGCCCGCGCCCGAAATCGTCAGTTCGAGCGCACCCGGCCAGCCGTCGCCGCCCAGCCGATCGGGCCATTCGATGAGCAGCGCGCCGTCGGAAAGATAATCGTCGAGGCCGAGTTCGATGAGGTCGCGCGGCTCCTCGATCCGGTAGAGATCGACATGCGCGATGGGCAGGTCGACCTCGGGCGGCGCATAGGGCTGGACGATCGCGAAGGTCGGGCTCGGCGCTTCGCCCGCCAGCCCGCGCGCCTTCAGCATCGCGCGCGCGAGGGTCGTCTTGCCCGCGCCCAGATCGCCCGACAGCAGCACGACGTCGCCGGGCGCCAGCACGCCGCCGATCGCCGCGCCGATGGCGTCGGCTTCGTCGAGATTATAAGCGAGTGTGAAGCTCATCGGGCCCGCTTTCGTGTTTGTGCCCCTGCGGAGGCAGGGGCCCATCTCCGGACGGCGCCAAGTTGAGCCCGCGGGAGATGGGTCCCTGCCGTCGCAGGGATCCAGCGCGAAAGGATGACAATAAGGATTGTCACATCCCTCGCGGCAGGCTGACGCGCACCAGCGTGCCCTGTCCCGCCTCGCTCACCACTTCCATCGTCCCGCCGTGCGCGGCGACGAGCTGGCGCGCGAGTGCGAGGCCGATGCCGCCGGTGTCGGTGCCCGCCTGTTGCCCCTTGGCGACCGCGGCGGCGGCTTCGGGCATTCCGGGGCCGTTGTCGGAGACGATGATGTCGATCCCGCGCTTGTCGCCGTCGGCGTGAAGCAGCACGCGACCGGCCGATTTGCGCGCCGGCGCGGTGAAGCGCACCGCATTGTCGAGCAGCCCGGCGACGAGGCGCGACAGCCGCGGCGCATCGCCCTCGATCGTGCCGAGGTCGGCGGCGATGTTGCCGACCAGCTCGACCTTCTCGGCATCGGCAAAAGGCCGCGTGTCGTCGAGCGCCTTTTCGAGCAGCGCGCGGACGTCGACCGGCGCGCGCTCGATCGCCAGCGTCCCCGCCTCGCCCTGCGCGAGGTCGAGAACATTGTCGATCTGGCGGCCGAGCACCGCGACCGAGTCCATGATCGCATCGACATAGGCGCGCTGCTGGTCCCCGAGCTTGCCGGCATAGCCTGCCTGCAGCATTTCGCCGAAGCCGCCGATCGAGGTCAGCGGCGTACGCAGCTCATAGCTCATCCGCGACAGGAAGGCGGTCTTGGCCTTGTCGGCCGCTTCGAGCGCTTCGTTGCGCTCGCGCAGCGCGCCCTCCATCTTCCGGCTGGCGGTGATGTCGAGCATGATGAGCAGCGCATTACCGTCGGGCAGCGGGATCGACGCGAAGTCGAAATGGCGCCCGTCGGCAAAGCGGATCTCGCCGACGCGCTGCTGGCGTTCGAGCGTCGCGGCGCGGATCACTTCCTGGACGACGCTGATCTGGTTCGGCTTGGCGAGCCGGTCGGCGAGCCCGCCCATCAGCACGTCGACGCGCGGGTGCGCGGCCAGCGTCGGCTCGTCGACGCCCCACAGGCGGCGGAAGCGCTGGTTCCAGAGGTGCAGGCGGCCGTCGGGAGCAAAGACCGCGACCGCCTCGAACAGATTGTCGAAGGTTGCGGTGCGCACGCGCAGCAGCGTGTCGCGCGCCCCGGCGAGCTGGACCTGCTCGGTCTTGTCCTCGGCGATCAGCAACAGCCCACCGTCGGGGGTCGGCTGCGCGACGACGTGCAGGTGCGTGCCGTCGCGCAGGCGCCAATCCTCTTCGCTTGCTTCGGCTCGCGCAAACCAGTCGACATGCGCTTGCCGCCATTCGGGATAGTCGCGTACCTCCGGCGTCCGGCCGCGCTCGCGCCATGCATCGAGCAGCCGGGCGAACGGCCGCGCCTCCCCCACATCGTCCGCATCCAGCCCGAACAGGCGGCGAAAAGGCAGGTTGGCAAAGGCGAGGCCCTGGTCGGGGCCGAATTGCGCGACCGCGGCCGACAGCCGGTCGAGCAGCTCGCGTTGCGTATCGACGAAGCGGCGATGCGCGCCGCGTTCGCTTTCCAGTTCCTGAATGTCGATCGCATAGCCCGCGATGCCGATCATGCGGCCGCCCTCGGGCGCGAGCGGCACATCGACGACGCGCATGATCCGCCGCTCGCCCTCGATCGTCACCGGGATGGTGCGCTGCTGCGCCGATCCCGCCGCGCGCGCGGCGTCGGCGGCGTCGGCGGCGCTCACTCCCGCGACGGTTTCGCAAAGCTCGATGCCGCCGTCGATCACCGCGGTGGCGCTCCTGGCCTCGACCGCGCGGACATAGGCGGCGTTGACGAGCGCGAGCTGCAAGTCGGTGTCCCGGAACCACATGGGGAAGGGCGCCGCCTCGATGAGCCCCGACAAGGCCTCGAAGGCGGCCAGCGCCTCGTCGCGCTCGGCGCGGGCATGGGCGAGCGCCTGTTGTCCCTCGGTCGCGTCGCTGAGCCACAGGAGGACGCTGCCCGCCCCGCCGACCGCCTGCGGCGCCGCGGCGCCCTGGACGATGATGGTGCGATGGCTCCCTTCGGGCTTGAGGCTCAGCTGGAATGGCTTGGCGCCGCGCTGCGCGCCGAGAATCGCCTGGCGCAGCAGGTCGTGACTCGCGGCGTCGAGCCCGCTGCCGATCCCGCGCAGTTCGTCGAAATTGCGCGGTCCGCGGTCGAGCCCCAGCCAGCGACCGAGCCGGTCGCTGGCTTCGATCCGCCAGTCGGCGCGGACGATCACGGGGAGTTGCGGCGACGCTTCGACGAGGCTCGCAAGCCGTTCGGCCTGGCCGCCCGCGAAAGCTGCGCGCCGCTGCATCGCAATCCCGCGCAAGGTCGCCCACAGGCCGGCGAGCAACCATAGCGCCGCGAACAGGCCAAGGGCGAACAGCAGGGTCGGGGAAAGCGTGCCGCTCATCCCGCCTCATGTCCTCGCTTGTCCGGATGTTCCGCGCGCATGATCGCCTGCCCTAAAGGCGATGGAGTCATGTTTCAATCGGATGTCGGCGCGGATCGGCGCGCCGCATCGTCCGATGGGCGCGCCGTCCACATTTTATCCCGGTTCCGTCAAGCGGAAGCGGGCCGATGCCGCCTTCGCCGCAGGCGAAACGGTCAATAACGATAATGGTCGGGCTTGAACGGGCCCTCGACCGGCACGCCGATATAATCGGCCTGCTTCTGCGTGAGCTTGGTCAGCTTCACGCCCAGCTTTTCCAGATGCAGCGCCGCGACCTTTTCGTCGAGATGCTTGGGCAGGACATAGACGTCGTTCTGATACTGCTCGCTGCGCGTCCACAGTTCGATCTGCGCGAGCGTCTGGTTGGTGAAGCTCGCCGACATCACGAAGCTTGGATGGCCCGTCGCATTGCCGAGATTGACCAGGCGACCCTTCGACAGGATGATGATCTGCTTGCCGTCGGGAAACTCGACCAGGTCGACCTGCGGCTTCACTTCGGTCCACTTGTAGTTGGCGAGCGCCGCGATCTGGATCTCGCTGTCGAAATGGCCGATGTTGCAGACGATCGCCATATTCTTCATCGCCGCCATATGTTCGGCGGTGATGACGTCGGCGTTGCCGGTCGCGGTGACGAAGATGTCCGAGCGCTTGACGGCTTCGTCCATCGTCACGACCTCGAAACCCTCCATCGCCGCCTGCAGCGCGCAGATCGGGTCGATTTCGGTGACGAGGACGCGCGCGCCGCCGTTGCGCAGGCTTTGCGCGCTGCCCTTGCCGACGTCGCCGAAGCCGGCGACTGTCGCAACCTTGCCCGCCAGCATCACGTCGGTGCCGCGACGGATCGCGTCGACGAGCGATTCCTTGCAGCCATAAAGATTGTCGAACTTCGACTTGGTGACGCTGTCGTTGACGTTGATCGCGGGGAAGGGCAGTTCGCCCTTCTTGGCGATGTGATAGAGGCGGTGGACACCGGTGGTCGTTTCTTCCGACACGCCCTTGATCGCCTTGACGGTTTTGGTGAGATAGCCGGGTTTTGCGGCGATGAACGCCTTCAGCGCGCGCTGCATCTCGACCTCTTCCTCATTTTCGGGCGGCGGCATGGTTTCGCCGGCCTCCAGCTTCGCGCCCCACAGCGCGAACATGGTGGCGTCGCCGCCATCGTCGAGGATCAGGTTCGCGGTCCGGCCGTCATTGTCGCTTTCCCAGTCGAAAATGCGGCCGACATAGTCCCAATAATCGGCGAGGCTTTCGCCCTTCACCGCGAACACCGGCACGCCCGACGCGGCGATCGCGGCGGCGGCATGGTTCTGCGTCGAGAAAATGTTGCATGTCGCCCAGCGCACTTCGGCGCCAAGCGCGGTCAGCGTCTCGATCAGCACCGCGGTCTGGATGGTCATGTGCAGCGACCCGGTGATGCGCGCACCCTTCAGCGGCTGCGATGCGCCATATTCGGCGCGTAGCGCCATCAGGCCCGGCATTTCGGTTTCGGCGATGTTGATTTCCTTGCGCCCGAAATCGGCGAGGCCGATGTCGGCAACGACATAATCGCGGGTATCGGCGGCGAGAGTGGCCACGGGATTCTCCATATATGGCAGGAACGACCGCAGGCGAGCGGCCACGAAAACTGTGTAATTTTCTTGCGCGTCCTAGCCGAAAGCGCGCCGCCGATCAAATATAAACTTTTCTTTATATCGCAAGCCCGCCACCGCCCGGCGATCGACGCCGGGCAGAAATCGGCGCGCGACGGGGCGCCGCGCCTGAAAATATATCCGGTGGGCGCAATTGTGACAGTCCGCGCCGCACTTTTGTGACACCGAGTCGGCAAGGTCAAGATTATGAAAATCTTGACTTATAATGCGCCTAGCGATGAGCATAATGTGCTATTGTGACAGGAGTGTTACAAATACCCGAAAACATTGACTTTTCACGCGGCGCGCGAGAAAATCGGCGAAACTTTTCTGGGAGATGGACGAGATGAAAAAAATCCTGCTGCCGCTGATCACACTGGCTTTCGCGAGTCCGGTCGCGGCGCAATCGATCGTTGTCGTCACCGCCCCGCAGCCCGGTTCGGACGTGCTGCCGGTCGCCTATGCCGAACTCAAGGCGGGCGAAAATCAGGCCGCGATCGACAAGCTGACCGACGAAACCAGGCTCGACGCGCGCGATCCGTCGCGCCTCATCAATCTTGGCACCGCCTATGCCCGGCTGGGTCGCACCGTCGAAGCCGCCGCCGCCTATGACGCCGCGATCAACAGCCCGATCCGCTACGATCTCGAACTGTCGAGCGGCCGCTATGTCGATTCGCGCTGGGCCGCGCGGACGGCGCTCGCCAATCTGGAACAGGGTCGGCCGCTGCTCGCGCTCGCGCGGTAACAAATATCGTCGCCCCCGCGCAGGCGGGGGCCGCAAGAGGCCTTGCGCTACTTCCATAGCGGCTCCCGCCTGCGCGGGGGCGACGGCAGGGCCTCAGGCTTCCCCGCCTTTGGTCGTCAGCAGGCGGGCGTCCACTCCCGCTTCGGCAAACGCCGCCTGCCACCGCCGGGCGGGCGGCGTGTCGAACAACAGCGCGTCGCTGCCCGGCGTGACGTGCCAGCCGTGGCGCACCATCTCACCCTCAAGCTGCCCCGGCGACCATCCGGCATATCCCAGCGCGACCAGCCAGCGCGAAGGGCCCCGCCCCTCGCCGATCGCGCGCAATATGTCGTGCGAACTCGACACCATCCAGCGATCGGCCACCAGCACCGCGCCCTCGCCGCCCCAGTCGCGGCTGTGGAGGACGAAGCCGCGCGATGGTTCGACCGGGCCGCCCAGATAGACGGGCTGGTCGAGCGGGGCCTCATGCTCGATCCCCAGCTGGTCGAGCACCGCGCCGACGGTCATGCCCTCGATCGGGTCGGCGATGCCGATTCCCATCGCGCCATCCTCGTCATGGCTGATCATCGCGATCACCGAATGTTCGAAGCGGGGATCGCCGATGCCGGGCAGCGCGAGCAGCAGCTGGCCGGTGAACCAGGTGGGGGCAGTGTCCATCGCGCCATCATGCCGCGCGGGGGCAGGGCGGTCCAGTGTCTTTGGGGGCGGGATGGCGCCTTTGGGGTAGGGAGATACCATAAAGCCCTCTCCCCTTCAGGGGAGAGGGTTGGGAGAGGGGGACCATCCAAACCCCTCTCAACTTCGGCTAGCCAGCAAGCTGGCAAGCCTGCGTATCTCTCCCCTGAAGGGGAGAGAGCCCGCAATGCCAACGGCCACTTCCGGTCGCAAGCGGTCAATTCGTCCAAACTCCCACCCTCCCTCTTCGCCATCCTTGACTCGCGTCCCCGGCGCCCCAATGTCTCGCCGACCCGAATCCCCTTGAGCGAAAAGGATGCCAAGATGACGATCCAACCCGGCGACAAGCTGCCCGACGCGACCTTCGTAAAGGTGACCGAAAATGGTCCCGAACAGGTCAGCGCCGCCGATTATTTCAAGGGCCGCAGGGTCGCGCTCTTTTCGGTTCCCGGCGCTTTCACGCCGACCTGCTCGGCCAAGCATCTGCCCGGCTTTGTCGAAAAAGCCGACGCCTTGAAGGCCAAGGGTGTCGATGAAATCGCCTGCACCGCGGTCAACGACGCCTTTGTCATGGGCGCATGGAGCAAGAGCGCCAACGCCGGCGATGCGGTCACGATGCTCGCCGACGGCAATGGCGCCTTTGCCGAAGCGGTGGGCCTCACCATGGACGGCACTGCTTTCGGCATGGGCAAGCGCGGCCAGCGTTTCTCGATGATCATCAACGACGGCGTCGTCGAACAGCTGAATGTCGAAGCGCCGGGCGAGTTCAAGGTGTCGAGCGCCGATCATATGCTGGAACAGCTGTAAGCAAAGCTCCGCCCCTTCCCGCAAGGGGAGGGGCCGCGTCTCGCCGCCCTTCCCTGAAGGCGAGGGCGGCGACGATCGCCCCCTTTCCTTTTGTCACAATTTCGTGCAACAGCGTCGCGATGACATCCAGATCATCGCAAGAATCCACCGATCCCGCAGCGCGCATCGACGCCATCATCGCCGAGCTTCAGGACAAGTTCCGCGCGTCGGTTTCCAACCTCAAATCCGCCATCGCCGCCTATGTGCGCGACCGCCGCCTGCCGCCCGCCGATGCCGCGGCGACCGGCCTTTTCGACTATCCGGCGATCCGCCTGACGACGACGGGCGAACAGCGCGAAGGGCAGGCGGGGCACAATCTGTCATTTGGCCGTTTCGAGCGCGCGGGCACGTTTGAAACCACGGTGACGCGCCCCGACCTGTTCGCCGACTATCTGCGCGAACAATTGCTCCTGCTCGCGCGCCATTACGACGTCGAGATCGAAGTGACCCGCACGGGGCAGCAGATTCCCTTCCCCTATGTGCTCGACGCCAGCGACGGGTCGGACATGGGCGGGGTCACCCCGCTCGAACTCGCGCGCCATTTCCCGACCACCGAACTTGCGGACATCGGCGACGAGCTGGCCGACGGGCTGTTCGGGCTTGATCCCACCGAGCCGCAGCCGCTCGCGTTGTTCGACGCCCTTCGCACCGATTTCAGCCTCGCGCGCCTCCGTCACTACACCGGTACCGCGCCCGAGCATTTCCAGCGCTATATCCTGTTCACCAACTATCACCGCTATGTCGACGAATTCGTCGCCTGGGCGGGGGCGCAGGTGGGGCGGGGGCGCTACACCGCGCTCGCGGGCGCGGCAGGCCTCTATGTCGACCAGCCGGGCGTCAACGCCAGCGCGCTCGTCGCCGACAGCGCCTGGCGGCGGCACCAGATGCCCGCCTATCACCTCATCGCTCCCGATGGCGGCGGCATCACCCTCGTCAACATCGGCGTCGGCCCGTCGAACGCCAAGACGATCTGCGACCATCTCGCGGTGCTGCGTCCCGAGGCGTGGCTGATGATCGGGCATTGCGGCGGGCTCCGCCCCAGCCAGCGTATCGGCGACTATGTGCTCGCGCACGCATATCTCCGCGACGACCACATCCTCGACGGCGTGCTGCCGCCCGAAATCCCCATTCCGCCGATCGCCGAAGTGCAACAGGCATTGGCAAGCGCCGCCGAAAGCGTGTCGGGGACCAGCGGCGCCGACCTCAAGAAGCGGATGCGCACCGGCACGGTCGTCACCACCGATGATCGCAACTGGGAGCTGCGTTACACCGACTCGGCGCTGCGTTTTTCGCAATCGCGCGCGATCGGCATCGACATGGAATCGGCAACGATCGCCGCGCAAGGCTATCGTTTCCGCGTGCCGTACGGTACGCTGCTTTGCGTGAGTGACAAGCCGCTTCACGGCGAACTCAAGCTGCCCGGACAGGCGAACCGCTTTTACGAAGAGGCAATCGCCGCGCACCTCCAGATCGGCATCCGCGCGTGCGAGACGATGCGCGACGAGGGCGCCAAGCTGCACAGCCGCAAATTGCGCGCGTTCAACGAGCCGCCGTTCCGTTGAGGTCAACCTCGCGTTAACCATAAAGCAAGGCCGGTATCGTAATTTCACATGCGCTGCCGCTTTTCCCTTGCGGTGCGGCGACGGCATCGCCACGTTGCATTCTTAAGGGGGCCGCTCTCCCCGGCCTGGTCCCCGCAAGGAGATAGACCCATGCCGTCCTTTTCGGAAAGCCTCGAAAAGACCCTGCACAACGCGCTGAAGGCCGCGTCGGAACGTCACCATGAATATGCGACACTCGAACATCTGCTCTTCGCGCTGATCGACGACGATCATGCCGCCGAAGTGATGCGCGCGTGCGGCGTCGCCCTGGGCGATCTGCAATCGGCGGTCGTTCACTATCTCGATACCGAACTCGACAGCCTGAAGGTCGAGGGGCACAGTGATCCCAGCCCCACCAGCGGATTCCAGCGCGTCGTGCAGCGCGCGATTCTGCATGTCCAGTCGTCGGGCAAGGATGAAGTGACGGGCGCCAACGTCCTCGTCGCGCTGTTTTCAGAACGCGAAAGCTATGCGGTCTATTTCCTCCAGCAGCAGGATCTGACGCGGCTCGACGCGGTCTCCTATTTGAGCCACGGCGTCGGCAAGGGCGGCAAACCCGCCGCGCAGGCCGAGCCCGAGGAGAAGGAAGAAGCCAAGGACAAGGACAGCAGCGGCAAGAACAAGAAGGAAACCGCGCTCGACCAGTTCACCGTCAACCTCAACGAAAAGGCGAAGACCGGCAAGGTCGATCCGCTGATCGGTCGCAGTGCCGAGGTCGATCGCACGATCCAGATCCTTTGCCGCCGGTCGAAGAACAATCCGCTCTATGTCGGCGATCCCGGCGTCGGCAAGACCGCCATCGCCGAAGGGCTCGCGCGCAAGATCATCGAGGGCGACGTGCCCGAGGTGCTGCTGCCCGCGGTCATCTATTCGCTCGACATGGGCGCGCTGCTCGCGGGGACGCGCTACCGCGGCGACTTCGAGGAGCGGCTGAAACAGGTCGTCACCGAACTCGAAGGGCTGCCGCACGCGATCCTGTTCATCGACGAAATCCATACCGTGATCGGCGCGGGTGCGACGAGCGGCGGCGCGATGGACGCGTCGAACCTCTTGAAACCCGCGCTGTCGGGCGGTGTGATCCGATGCATCGGCTCGACGACCTACAAGGAGTTCCGCAACCATTTCGAAAAGGACCGCGCGTTGCTGCGCCGCTTCCAGAAGATCGACGTGGTCGAACCGACGCTGGAGGACACCAAGAAAATCCTCGCCGGGCTGCGCAGCGCGTTCGAGGCGCACCATCAGGTCCGCTACACCCCCGATGCGATCAACGCCGCGGTCGACCTGTCGGCGCGCTACATCAACGACCGCAAATTGCCCGACAAGGCGATCGACGTGATCGACGAGGTCGGCGCGATGCAGATGCTGGTTGCCCCGTCAAAGCGCAAGAAGACGATCACCGCCAGGGAAATCGAAGCGGTGATCGCGACTATGGCGCGCATCCCGCCCAAATCGGTGTCCACCGACGACAAGGCGGTGCTTGCAAGCCTGGAGACGGACCTCAAGCGTGTCGTGTTCGGCCAGAACACCGCGATCGAAGTGCTGTCGTCGGCGATCAAGCTGTCCCGCGCGGGGCTGCGCGATCCCGAAAAGCCGATCGGCAACTATCTGTTCAGCGGCCCCACCGGCGTCGGCAAGACCGAGGTTGCGAAGCAGCTCGCGTCGATCATGGGCATCCCGCTCCAGCGGTTCGACATGAGCGAATATATGGAACGGCACAGCGTCTCGCGCCTGATCGGCGCGCCACCGGGCTATGTCGGTTATGACCAGGGCGGCCTGCTCACCGATGCGATCGACCAGAACCCGCATTGCGTGCTGCTGCTCGACGAGATCGAGAAGGCGCATCCCGACCTGTTCAACATCTTGCTTCAGGTGATGGACAACGGCCGCCTGACCGACCACCACGGCAAGACGGTCGACTTTCGCAACGTCATCCTGATCATGACGACCAACGCGGGCGCCAGCGACATGGCGCGCGAATCGATCGGCTTCGGCCAGCAGACGCGCGAGGATGCGCAGGAAGAAGCGGTGAAACGCATGTTCACCCCCGAGTTCCGCAACCGCCTCGATGCGATCGTGCCCTTCGGCTATCTGCCGCCCGAGGTGGTCGCGCGTGTCGTTGACAAGTTCATCCTTGAACTCGAGCTCCAGCTCGCCGACCGCAACGTGCATATTCAGCTCGACGACGCGGCGCGCGAATGGCTGACGGCGAAAGGCTATGACAAGCTTTATGGCGCGCGGCCGATGGGCCGCCTGATCCAGGAAAAGATCAAGCAGCCGCTCGCGGAGGAGCTGCTGTTCGGCAAGCTCGTCCATGGCGGCGAGGTCAAGGTGAAGATGAAGACCGGCGAGGACGCCCATATCGGCAACCCGCTCGCTTTTGAAATCACCCCGGCGGCGCCCAAGGGCGCCAAGGCCAAGGCGAAAGCCAAGCCGGCGAAGGCGGCCGAATAGCGCGCGCGTTTCCGGTAGGATCGACGAAAAATCGTGTATCCCCGCCTTCGCGGGAGCCCGGTGTTTTCTGAACCCGGCGGCGTTCCGCGCTGTCGCTATCCCGCCTCGGCCCTGAGCGCCTTGCGGTCGAGCTTGCCGATCATCGTCTTGGGCAGCGCCTCGCGCACCTCGACCGCGATCACGCGCTCATGCTTGCCGAGCTGGGGGTTGAGCCAGGCGGCGAGCGCCTCGCCGGTAACCTCGAAGCCCTCTTCCAGCGTCACAAAAGCCTTGGGCGCTTCGCCGCGATAGGCGTCGGGAACGCCCAGCACGATCGCTTCCTTGACCGCGGGATGCTCGTGGAGATGCGCCTCGATCACGCTCGGATAGACTTTGAAGCCGCCGACGGCGATCATGTCCTTCAGCCGGTCGACGATGCGGATATAGCCGCCCTCCTCGATCACCGCGACATCGCCAGTGCGCAGCCAGCCGTCAGCGGTGAAGCTCTCCGCATCGGCCTCCGGGCGGTTCCAGTAGCCCTGCATGACCTGCGGACCTTTCACCGCCAGCTCGCCGGGCTCGCCGTCGGGAGCGTCTTTCGACGGGTCTTCCTTGTCGAGCAGGCGGATGTGCGTCGCCGGGATAGGCTGGCCGATCGTGCCCGGACGGACCGGGCCGTCATAGGGGTTCGTCGCGACGACCCCCGAACTTTCGGTGAGGCCATAGCCTTCGACCAGCGAGGCCCCGGTCGCTGCGACGAATTTCTCGCGCAGCTCGGCGGGCATCGGCGCGCCGCCCGAAATGCACACGCGCAGCGAGGAAAAATCGGTGCGCGCCAGATCGGGATGGTCAAGCAGCGCCTGATACATGGTTGGAACGCCGGGCAGCGCGGTCGTCTTCGTGCGGCCGATCGCCGCCAGTGCCTGCTTCGCGTCGAAGCGCGGCAGCATCGTGATCGACCCGCCGTTGAGCACCGTGCGATTGAGCACGCAGGTGTTCGCAAAAACGTGGAAGAAGGGGAGGACACCGAGGATGCGGTCCTCGGCTTGCGTATCGGGGTCGATCGCATTCACCTGCCGTGCATTGGCGGTGAGATTCTGGTGCGTCAGCTTGGCGCCCTTTGGCGTTCCCGTCGTGCCGCCGGTGTACTGGATCAGCGCGACGTCGGTTTCGGGGGCGATTGCGACGGGCTCGGGCCGCCCGTCATTGTCGGTGAGCTCCGAGAAGCGGATGACGCGCGGATCGCCCGGCAGCGGCGCGACCTCGCGGCGCTTGAACAGGCGATAAAGCAGCGACTTCGTCTTCGACAGGCCGCCCGCGACCGATCCGACGATCAGCCGGTTGAGACTCGATCCGTCGAGCACCTTGAACGCGGTGGGCAGCAGCGCCGCGGCGCTCAGCGTGAACAGCGTATCGGTGCCCGAATCCTCGACCTGTGCCTCCAGCTCGGCGACGGTATAGAGCGGGGAGAAATTGACCACCGTGGCGCCCGCGGCGAGCGCGCCATAATAGGCCGCGACATAATGGGGAACGTTGGGGAGGAAGAGGCCAATGCGACTGCCCTTGCCCAGCCCCAGCAGTTGCAGCCCCCGCGCGACGCGCTGCACGCCAAGCGCGACCTCGACGTAGCTGAACTGGCGCCCCATGAAATCGAGCATCGGCGCCTCACCCTTTCGCGCCACACTCGCCGCGAACATGTCCGGCAGCGACAGCGGCGCGAAGCTCTGGTCCCAGTCGGTGGGGTGATGATATTCGGTCGACCAGGAAAAACGGCTGTCCATCGGGGTTGGCGATCCTCTCGCAGTGGTTTCTTTACACTAAGGTCTGCAAGGCGCGATTGGCAACCGGGCTTGCTTGCCGTGCGCCGCCGGGGCGGCTAGTCAGCGCATATCGTCTTCGCCAGGGGGCTCGTCATGCAGCTATCGCGTTTCGCCATTCCGACCTTGCTCATCGCCTTCGCTCTCGCCGCGCCGACTGCGGCCAGAGACAAGGAACCGTCCGTAGCGCCAGCGCAGATCCGCGAACTATATGCCTGCCGCGATATCGGCGACGCGGCTCAGCGGCTCGCCTGCTTCGACCGCGAGGTCGGCGAGCTCGCCGCGGCGGATGCGGCGCGCGAGATCACCTTCACCGACCGCGAAACGGCGCGCAAGGCGCGGCGCGGCCTCTTCGGTTTTTCGTTTCCCAAACTCGGCGGCATATTCGGTGGGGACGAGGATGAGATCAAGGAAATTGAAACGACAATCCGCGCGGTCAGCATGAACCGGTCGGGCCTGTATACGCTGATCATGGAGGACGATGCGGTGTGGACGCAGATCGACACTACCCGGCTGCCGCGCCAACCCAAGCCAGGGCAGAAGGTGAAGATCAAGACAGCGACCATGGGCAGCTATTTTGCGACGATCGACGGCGGGCGCACGATCCGCATGAAGCGCGACCGCTGATTGCAGCCGGAAGGGGCACGATGCACGCAGGACGGCATGGCGGACAGGATTCCCGTTCGGGGGCCGAATAGCCCCCCCTTCGTGCTGCTCGACGATGCGCGCACCGACGGGGCGGCTTGGGCGCGGCTCTTCGTCGATCCGATCGAGGTACTGACCGCTGCATCGGCCGCCGACGTGCCCGAGCTGCTCGCGGAGCTGGAGGCCGCTGTGGCGCGTGGCCTCCATGTCGCGGGCTTCCTTGCCTATGAAGCCGGGAAGGGACTCGGAACGGCGTGGCGCGGTGCCGTCGATGGCGTGGTCGGCGCGATGCCGCTCGGCTGGTTCGGCCTGTTCACCGGGGTGCAGCGCATCGACTCCGATCATGTCGCAGATCTGCTGTCCGATCCGGCGTCGGCATGGATAGGCTGCGTGACGCCACGGATCGACCGCGCCGACTATGTCGCCGCGGTCGAGGCGGTGCTTGCCTATATCCGCGCAGGTGACATTTATCAGGCCAACCTCACCTTCCGCGCCGATGTGCCCGTCGCGGGGGATCCGCTCGCCGTTTACGCGCGGCTCCGGCAAACGGCGCGGGCGGGATATGGCGGCTTCATCTGGACGGGCGAGCAGGCGATCGCATCGCTGTCCCCCGAACTTTTCTTTGCGCTGCGCGGGCGCGAGGTCATCGCGCGGCCGATGAAGGGTACCGCGACCCGGCTCGCAGATGGCGCCGCCGACGCGGCATTGGCGCGCGCGCTGGCCAAAGACCCCAAGCAGCGCGCGGAAAATCTGATGATCGTCGACCTGATCCGCAACGATCTGTCGCGCGTTGCGGCGCCGGGCTCGGTCGCGGTGCCCGACCTGTTTCGCGTCGAAAGCTTCCCGACGGTCCACCAGCTTGTGTCCGATGTCAGCGCCCGGCTGCCCGAGGGCGTCGGCGCCGTCGACGTGCTCCGCGCGGCCTTTCCCTGCGGGTCGATCACCGGGGCGCCCAAGGTGCGCGCGATGGAAATCATCGAGGCGCTGGAGAGCGAACCGCGCGGCCTTTATACGGGCTCGATCGGCTTTATCGAGCCGGGCGGCGATGCCGCATTCAACGTCGCGATCCGCACGCTCGTCTTTCCCCGCATTGCCACGCAAGGCGGGTTGCAGGACGCACCGTCATGCGCCACGCTGGGTCTGGGGTCGGGAATCGTCGCCGACAGCGTGCCGGACGAAGAATGGCGCGAATGTCTGGCCAAGGGGGAATTTGTGGGCGCAGCGGGTGAGAGCTTCGACCTGATTGAAACCATGTTTTTCGATCCCGTGGAGGGGATTCAGCGCCTCGATGGGCATCTCGCGCGGATGAAGGCGAGCGCGGCGACGCTGGGCTTCGCCTTCGATCGCCACGGCGCGCGCAACAGCCTGCAATCTGCGACCTTCCGCCTGCGCAATGCGGCGCGCGTGCGAATGCGGCTCGCACCTTCGGGGGCGCTTGCGGTTGAGGTGTCGCCGCTTCCCCGGCTCGCCGAACTGCCGGTACCCGTCGCGGTGCGTCCCGCGCCGATGGGGCCGGGCGATTTTCGCGTGGCGCACAAGACGAGCCTGCGCGCCCCTTATGATATGGCGCGGCACGACAGCGGCGCCGCCGAAGTCGTGTTCGTCGACGAGCCGGGCTTCGTTACCGAAGGAAGCTGGAGCAATATCTTCGTCGAGCGCGACGGGGTGCTGTTGACCCCGCCGCTGGCGCTCGGACTGCTTCCCGGCGTGCTGCGCGGCGAACTCATCGACAAGGGGCGCGCCGTCGAATCGTACCTGCGCCTTGCCGACCTGTCCGCCGGCTTCTTCCTCGGTAACAGCCTGCGCGGCCTGGTGCCGGCGCGGCTCGCCGAGCCTGCCGACGACGCGACAGGCTGAATCGCGCATCGCATAGGAAATTATCGCGCCGCCGCCTTGCGATTTGCGGGCGGAGGCTTTAGGCGCGGCCGCGCGCAATTTCCTGTCAGTCCGCTCGCGAAGGAAGACTTCTCCATGTCGCTGAAGCCGCATATATCCGCTGCCCTCGGGCGCATCCAGCCCTCCGCCACGCTCGCGATGACCGCGCGGGTCGCCAGGCTGAAGGCCGAGGGCGTCGATGTCATCGGCCTGTCGGCGGGCGAGCCCGACTTCGACACCCCCGATTTCGTCAAGGAAGCGGCGATCGAGGCAATCCGCGCGGGACAGACCAAATATACGCTCGTCGACGGCACGGTCGCGCTCAAGGAAGCGATCCGCGGCAAGTTTCGCCGCGACAACGACCTCGATTATGGCCTCGACCAGATCACGGTCAATGTCGGCGGCAAGCACACCCTGTTCAACGCGCTCGTCGCGACGGTCGACAAGGGCGACGAGGTCATCATCCCGGCACCCTATTGGGTGAGCTATCCCGACATCGTCGCCTTCGCGGGTGGCACGCCCGTCTTCGTGGCTGCGTCGGCGGCGCAGCATTACAAGATCACGCCCGGACAACTCGACGCGGCGATCACGCCCAGGACGCGCTGGGTGATTTTCAACTCGCCATCAAATCCCTCGGGCGCCGCCTATTCGCCGGCGGAACTCGACGCGATCGGCGAGGTGATCCGTCGCCATCCGCACGTCATGGTGATGACCGACGACATGTATGAGCATGTCTGGTACGCCGACTTCGCCTTTTCGACGATCGCGCAGCGCTGCCCCGACCTGGTCGACCGCATCCTCACCGTGAACGGCTGTTCCAAGGCCTATGCGATGACCGGCTGGCGCATCGGATATGCGGGCGGCCCGGCGTGGCTGATCAAGGCGATGGGCAAGCTCCAGTCGCAATCGACCTCGAACCCCTGTTCGATCGCGCAGGCCGCCGCCGCCGCCGCGCTCGGCGGGCCGCAGCAGTTCCTCGACGATCGCAACGCGGCGTTCCGCAAGCGCCGCGACATGGTCGTCGCGATGCTCAACGATGCCCCCGGCCTCAATTGCCCGGTCCCCGATGGCGCCTTTTACGTCTATCCCGACGCATCGGGCTGCATGGGCAAGAAAACGCCGTCGGGACAGGTGATCGACAGCGACGAGGCGTTGATCGACTATTTCCTCGATTCGGCGCGCGTCGCCGCGGTGCATGGCGCCGCCTTCGGCCTGTCGCCGGCGTTCCGCGTCTCCTATGCGACCTCCGAAGCGGTGCTGAAGGAAGCGTGCGTGCGCATCCAGCAGGCGTGCGCGGCGCTGAGCTAGAGAGCGCTTTAGAGCGGTTTCGCAGGCTCTGGATTGCCGCGTCGCTTCGTTCCTCGCAATGACGATTGAAGCGATCATCGTCCACTCCAAAGCTTGACGAAAAGTCAGCATGATTATTTTATACCGTTCGGTCTTGAAATGGGTATGGCCGAGCCCATGTGGGCCTGAACGACGGTTAAGCACCCGGTTCACCGGATAGTAAGCCCTTTCGGATAGAGTGACCGCCATCACTGAACGGATGATCGGGGCGCATCATATCGTCGGTGTAACCTTGGCGGCCGCGGCCGCGAAACAGATATAAGACACGAGGCCCCCATGCTCTCCATGCTCCGTTCCGACTGGTTTTTGACCATGCTTGCCGGCTTTGCGATCGGCGCGACCTATATCGTGCTCAGCCAGCCGGCGCTGCCCATCCCCGCATGATGGCGCGGCGCGGCGGCCCCGCTCTGCGCGCGCTTGCAGCGCTCGCCCCGGCGGTGCTCCTCGCGCAATGCGCGCCGGCGCAGGCCGAAAATGTCGTCAAGCTCCCCGCCGCGCTTACCGACCCGGCGGTGCCCGCGAAGCGGGCGACCGCCGTGCTCGCGGGCGGTTGCTTCTGGGGCGTCGAGGGCGTTTTTTCGCATGTGAAAGGCGTGATCTCGGTCGAATCGGGCTATCATGGCGGCAGCGCGGCGACCGCGCGCTACGAGCTGACGCATGACGGCACGTCGGGTCATGCCGAGGCGGTGCGTATCGTCTATGATCCCACGCAGGTCAGTTACGGCACCTTGCTGCGCATCCTGTTTTCGGTGGTCGCCGACCCGACGCTCAAGGACCGGCAGGGCCCCGACGTCGGATCGCAATATCGCGCCGCGATCGTTCCGCTCGACGCGACGCAACGCCAGGTCGCGACCGCCTATCTGGCGCAGATCGGGCGCGGCGGATATTTCGCCAGGCCACTTGTCGTGCCGATCGAGCGTTACAAACGCTTTTACCCTGCCGAGCCGACCCATCAGGACTTCATGCGCCGCAACCCGCGCAACCCCTATATCGTCCGCTGGGATGCCCCCAAGCTGGCGGCGCTGAAGCGGCTGTTCCCCGACAGGCTGCGCGCGACGCCCGCGCCTTGACGCGGCGGGCCGACTGGTTCCACAATTGGTCGCGGCGAAAGAATCGTTCGTCGCAAATCGCTGGTCCGGCGTAGACGGCTGCGCGACCAACGGAGCAACCGAAGGGGTCGGGGTCATATACAGGTCGCGTGCGCGGGGTTCGAATGAAGATTGAGTTTTCCGGCAGGCCGCTCCTCGCGATGACGATGAGCGCCGCGGTGCTCGCGGGCTGCGTCAGCAGCGCCGCCGTCATCCCGCAACCGCGCGCCCAGGCGCCGGTCGAGCAGACGTCGCAACCCCGGGCAGTTCGCGGGCCATCCGGGTCGGTGACAGTGCCGATCGGCCAGCCGGTTCCGTCGGCCATGCCGCGTCCTGCCGGACCGCTTGACCCCGGCTTTCGCCGCGCCCCCGCCGGATTGCAGGATCGTATCCATGCGTTGTGGAGCGCCTTTCCCGGCAAAACCGGAATCGCCGTGCAGCGGATCGATGGCGAATGGACCTTGTCGCATCGCGGCGGCGACCTGTTTCCGCAGCAGAGTGTCTCGAAGCTGTGGGTCGCGCTCACCGTGCTCGACGCCGTCGATCAGGGGCGGTTGACGCTCGATCAGCGCGTGCGCATCGGGCCTGAGGATCTGACGCTTTTCTATCAACCGATCGCGGCGCGCGTGCGCGCGGAAGGATCGGTGACGCTGAGCGTCCGCGACCTCATCGAGATTGCCATTACGCAAAGTGACAACACAGCGAACGACAGTCTGCTGCGCACGGTCGGCGGCCCCGACGCGGTGCGGCGTTTCATCGCCAAGAAGGATCTGGGCGCGATCCGCTTCGGCCCCGGCGAGCGGCTGCTCCAGGCAGGGACCGCGGGGCTGAAGTGGCAGCAGGCCTATTCGGTTGGGCGCGCCTTTCAACAGGCACGCGCCGCGCTTCCCGATGCGACGCGGCGCGCGGCGCGCAACGCCTATCTCGCCAATCCCCCCGATGGCGCCAGCCCCACCGCGATCGCCAATGCGCTGACGCGTCTCGCGCGCGGCGCGTTGCTGTCGCCCGAATCGACCGAATATCTGCTGGGGGTGATGAGCCGGACCAAAAGCGGCCCCCGGCGCCTGAAGGCGGGGTTGCCCGCCGATTGGAAGTTCCTGCACAAGACGGGTACGGGGCAGGACTATAAGGGTTCGACAGCGGGCTATAACGACATCGGCATCGCGACCGCACCCGATGGAACGCGCTATGCCATCGTCGTCCTGCTCGGCGACACGAGCGCCCCGGTGCCCGCGCGCATGGAACTGATGCAGGCGGTGTCGAGCGCCGTCGCGGCCTATCACGGAAAATGACATCCCCATGAATCGCGCCTTGCCGCCGGCCGCCGCGCTGGTACTCCTTCTGTCGGCCTGCGCGACGCCCGAGGCGCGGCTGCGCACCGGGCTCAACAACGCCGGGCTGTCGAAAGCGATGTCGGCGTGCATGGCCGAACGCATGGTTGACCGGCTGTCGCTGCTCCAGCTTCGTCGCCTCGCCGCGCTCGGCAGCCTCAAGGACAAGCGTGTCGCCGACCTGTCGCTGGCGCAGTTTCTGCACAAGGTGCGCGCGCTCAAGGATCCGGAGATATTGGCGGTGTCGACCAGCTCGGCGGCGGTGTGCGCGCTGCGGTGACGCCATAGGGTCCTGGCCCTAGGCCGAGCTTTCGCCCGTCCAAGATAAACTGGGCGCGGCAGGGGTAGCCTTGCCGCGCAACTTGGCTTATGCGGCGCCAAACTTCTCCCTCTTCCTAGAGTCGAAAGGCCCGGCAGACCTCATGAACATTCACGAATATCAGGCGAAAGAACTGCTCGCGAAATTTGGCGTCGCCGTGCCCAGGGGCATCGCCGCGATGAGCGTCGAGGAAGCTGTCGCGGCGGCGAAGCAGCTACCGGGGCCGCTCTATGTCGTGAAGTCACAAATCCACGCCGGTGGCCGCGGCAAGGGCAAGTTCAAGGAACTAGGCCCCGACGCGAAGGGCGGCGTCCGTCTCGCCAGGAGCATCGAGGAAGTCGGGAGCCACGCGCGTGAAATGCTCGGCAACACGCTGGTGACGATCCAGACCGGCGAAGCGGGCAAGCAGGTCAACCGGCTCTACATCACCGACGGCGCCGACATTAAGAAAGAATATTATCTCGCGCTCCTCGTCGATCGCGCGTCGAGCCGCATCGCGGTGGTCGCTTCGACCGAAGGCGGGATGGACATCGAGACCGTCGCGCACAACACGCCGGACAAGATTCACACGATCACCATCGACCCCGCGACCGGGCTGATGCCGCACCACGGCCGCAGCGTCGCCGCCGCGCTCGAACTGACCGGCGACCTCGCCAAGCAGGCGGCGAAGGTGCTCGCCGGGCTTTACGACGCCTTCCTCGCGACCGACGCCGAACAGATCGAGATCAACCCGCTTGCCGTCTGCGAAGGCGCGAACGGCGACGAACTGCTCGTGCTCGACGCGAAGCTCGGCTTCGACGGCAACGCGATGTTCCGCCACCCCGATATCGCCGAACTGCGCGATCTGACCGAAGAAGATCCGGCCGAAGTCGAGGCGTCCGAATATGACCTTGCCTATATCAAGCTCGACGGCAACATCGGCTGCATGGTCAATGGTGCGGGTCTCGCGATGGCGACGATGGACATCATCAAGCTGAACGGCGCCTTCCCGGCGAACTTCCTCGACGTCGGCGGCGGCGCGAGCAAGGAAAAGGTCACCGCGGCGTTCAAGATCATCCTGAAAGACCCCGCGGTCGAGGGCATCCTCGTCAACATCTTCGGCGGCATCATGAAGTGCGACATCATCGCCGACGGCATCGTCGCCGCGGCGAAGGAAGTGAACCTGTCGGTCCCGCTCGTCGTTCGCCTCGAAGGCACGAACGTGCAGCAGGGCAAGGACATTCTCGCGAACTCGGGCCTGCCGATCGTGGCGGCCAACGATCTGGGCGATGCGGCGAAAAAGATCGTCGCCGAGGTTGCGAGGGCGGCGTGATACGAAATTGCCTCTCCCCTTGGGGGAGAGGCAGCGAGACTTGGCAGCTCGCTGCCTAGGGTCAGGACCCATTAATTACCCGTTCGAGGTTTGAAGCGGATTTGCTCAGGGCGAGGAGGAAAGGCGCGGGAATATGGATATATTTCAAGACTTTTCGACGCTGCCATGGGCAAAATCGGTCAAATCCCGAAGGGACGCCGAAATGGCTTCAATCTCGGACCTTCGCGGCCTTGCGGGTAGCGATGCTACCCGCTGCACCCGCCAAGGCCCGATATCTTCGCCATTTCGACGCCTCGAACGGGGAATTAATGGGTCCTGACCCTAGTCGCAGCGGTGAGGGCGGCGACGTCGGGACCCTCACCAAGTCCGACTAGGTCCTTCGGACCAAGTCTTCCTATCCTCTCCCCCAAGGGGAGAGGAATGAGGGACTGCTGGTTGACGTTTACGTAAGCGCAAATTATGGCGCGGTGCACAATTTGCTTAAGAGGAGCTTTGAGCCCATGAAAATCCTCGTCCCCGTCAAGCGGGTGCTCGATTACAACGTCAAGCCGCGGGTCAAGGCCGACGGCACGGGCGTTGACCTTGCGAACGTCAAAATGTCGATGAACCCGTTCGACGAGATCGCGGTCGAAGAGGCGATCCGCCTGAAGGAAAAGGGCGTCGCGACCGAGATTGTTGCCGTCAGCATCGGCCCGGCGAAGGCGCAGGAAACGCTGCGCACCGCGCTCGCGATGGGCGCCGACCGCGCGATTCTCGTCCAGACCGACGATGCCGTCGAGCCGCTTGCGGTGGCGAAGATCCTCAAAAGCATCGCCGACGCCGAACAGCCCGGCCTTGTCATTCTCGGCAAGCAGGCGATCGACGACGACAACAACCAGACCGGGCAGATGCTCGCCGCGCTCACCGGCTGGGCGCAGGGCACCTTTGCCAGCGCGGTCAATGTCGAGGGCGACCATGTCAGCGTCACCCGCGAAGTCGATGGCGGCCTCGAGACGGTGAAGCTGAAGCTCCCCGCGATTGTCACCACCGACCTTCGCCTCAACGAGCCGCGCTATGCGTCGCTGCCGAACATCATGAAGGCCAAGTCGAAGCCGCTCGATGTGAAGGCGCCCACCGATTATGGCGTCGACACGACGCCGCGCGTCAAGACGCTCAAGGTCTCCGAACCGCCGGTTCGCCAGGCCGGTATCAAGGTCGCCGATGTCGATGAACTGGTTGCCAAGCTCAAGGCGATGGGCGTCCACAGCTAATCTACCCCCGTTAGTGTCGAGCGAAGTCGAGACACCCATCGGGACAGCGCAAGGTCGAGGGGCATCTCGACTTCGCTCGATGCGAACGGCAAGGGATAAAGGATCAAGGTTATGAAAACTCTGGTTTGGGTCGAACATGACGGCAAGGCCGTCAAGGATGCCACGCTCGCGGTGGTCACCGCCGCGTCGAAGCTCGGCGAAGTCCATCTGCTCGTCGCCGGTTCGGGCGTCGATGCCGTTGCCAAGGAAGCCGCGCAGATCGCGGGCGTGGGCAAGGTGCATGTCGCCGACAACGCCGCCTTCGATCACAATCTGCCCGAAAATGTCGCGCCGCTGATTGCCGAACTGATGTCCTCGCACGACGCCTTCCTGGCGCCCGCGACGACGACCGGCAAGAATATCGCGCCGCGCGTCGCCGCGCTGCTCGACGTGATGCAGATTTCGGAAATCCTGTCGGTCGAAGGCCCCAAGACCTTCACGCGCCCGATCTACGCCGGCAACGCGATCGCGACCGTCGAATCGTCGGATGCCAAGCTGGTCCTGACCGTTCGCGGCACCGCCTTCGAAAAGGCCGCGACCAGCGGCGGCGCGGGCACGATCGAAGCCGTCGCGGCGGGCAGCGACGCCGGCATCTCGAGCTTCGTCGGCGCCGAAATCGCGAAGTCGGAGCGCCCCGAACTCACCTCCGCGAAGATCATCGTCTCGGGCGGCCGGGCGCTGGGTTCGAGCGAGAAATATCAGGAAGTCATCGTCCCGCTCGCCGACAAGCTGAACGCCGCGCTCGGTGCGTCGCGCGCCGCGGTCGATGCGGGCTATGTCCCCAACGATTATCAGGTCGGCCAGACCGGCAAGATCGTTGCGCCGGAGGTCTATTTTGCCATTGGCATCTCGGGCGCGATCCAGCATCTTGCCGGCATGAAGGACTCGAAGACGATCGTCGCAATCAACAAGGATGAGGACGCGCCGATCTTTCAGGTCGCCGACCTCGGCCTCGTCGCTGATTTGTTCAGTGCGGTGCCCGAGCTTACGGCCAAGATCTGACCCGCCGCACCATGGCCGGCCATCATCCTGGCGTGCCGGGCCTCGGCGATGCACCGTTCAACGCCGGTGGTCGCCGGTCGGCACGGCCGGGGGCCGGCCGCGAGGTCGATGAAGACGACGACGGCATCGGCGACGACGACGTTCATGGCCGCGCGCTGGTCCTCGCCAGCGTTGCGCGCGACGCGCGGCTCAATAAAAAGTTCCTGCTGCTGATCACGCTGTCGGCGGCGATCGCGACGCTCGGGCTGCTGCAAAGCTCGGCCGCGGTCGTCATCGGAGCGATGCTCGTGTCGCCGCTGCTCGGCCCGATCATGGGGATCGGTTTCGGTCTCGCGACGCTCGAAAGCAACCTCATCAAGCGATCGCTGGTCACGATGGCCGCGGGCATGGCGGTGGCGATCTTCGTCGCGGTGCTCATCATCTGGCTGTCGCCGATCCGCGACGTCACACCCGAAGTTCGCGCCCGGACGCAACCGACCTTGCTCGACCTGGGGGTGGCGGTCGTCGGCGGCATCGCCGGCGTCTATGCGATCATGCGCAAACTGTCGGGGGTGATGGTCGGGGTCGCAATTGCAACGGCGCTGGTGCCGCCGCTTTCCACAATCGGTTTCGGCCTTGCGACAGGGCGTTTCGACTTCGCGGTCGGTGCCGCGCTGCTGTTTCTGACGAATACGCTGGCGATTGCCTTTGCCGCGACGATCATCGCGCGGTTCAACCGTTTCGGCCCGTCGCTCACGCCGCAGCATACGGCGATGCAGGTGACGGGGATTTTGTTCACGCTGGGCATATTGTCGATACCGCTCGCGCTCACGCTCAACAATCTGGCGGGTGAGGTGCGCGCGCGTTCGATTGTGCAGGCCGAATTGCGCAGCCTGCTCGACGAAAGCGACCGCGTTGACAGCATGAATGTGCGCATGGAGCGCGACACAGTGGCCGTCGACGGGGTGATCCTCGTCGATCGTTATGTCGCCAAGCTCGACACCGAGCTGGCGGTGCGCATCCGCAAGGCGCTCGACCGCGACGCGCGCGTCAGCATCGTCCAGCTCAGGCAACAGACCAACGCCGCGGTGCAGGTGGAGGAGCAGCTCAACCGCCGCCTTGCGACGCTCGAACAGCGCGAGGAGGATGCGCGCGCGATCCTCGCCGGGCTGACTGTCGGCGAACTCGTCCGCCGCGACCGGGTGCTGATCGACGCGCAGGCGCGCCGGGTCGTCGTCCAGCGCGACCGCGAGGCCGAGGGCGAACAGGTCGCCGCCGCGGTCGACCGCATCATGGCGGCGGTGCAGGCCTCCCATCCCCGCTGGCTCGTACAGAACGGGGCGCTGACCGCCGCCGAGGAGCCGGAGAAAACCGAGGCGGAGTCCAGCCCGGCAACGCCATAGACTGGCCGTCATCGATCCCGCGGCCACGTGGCGGGATTCGATGCGTATACGTATACCCTATGGTGATCCGGCGCGATTGGTTTCAATTGCGAGGCTCAAGATGGGTCAAGCCCACGTGTCGGAGAGGAGCCTCAAGGACATTCATGTCCCCGGTCCGGCGCGCGGTCATCATCGCCCGTCCGAGCCAGGGGAGCCTTTTATGACCATGCCGACCAGCCTTCGTCGCGGCGCCAGCGCCATCGCGATGGGCCTTGCCTTGACCGCCGTCCTGCCTGCCGCCGCGATGGCGCAGGATGCCGATCCCGCCGCCGAAGCGGGCGGCGAAGAAGAAATCGTCGTTTCGGGCTTCCGCGCCAGCCTCGAAAGCGCTGTCGGCGCCAAAAAGGAACGCGATCAGGTCGTCGAATCGATTTCGGCCGAAGACATCGGCAAGCTGCCCGATGCCTCGATCGCCGAATCGATCGCGCGCCTGCCGGGCCTGACGTCGCAGCGCGTCTCGGGCCGCTCGAACTCGATCTCGATCCGCGGCTTTGCGCCCGACTTTTCGACGACTTTGCTCAACGGCCGCGAACAGACCTCGACCGGCGACAACCGCGCGGTCGAATATGACCAATATCCCAGCGAAGTGATCAACCAGGTCCTCGTCTACAAGACGCCGATGGCGTCGATCGTCGGGCAGGGGCTTTCGGGCACCGTCGACCTGCGCACCATCCGCCCGCTCGAATATGGCAAGAGCGTCATCTCGATCGGCGCGCGCGGCAGCCTCGCCGACCTCGGCAAGCTCAACGCGGGGTCGAAAAAATACGGCTACCGCGTCAACGGCGTGTTCGTCGACCAGTTCGCGAACGACACGATCGGCGTCGCGCTCTCGGCGAGCTATGTCGACGAGCCCTATCAGATTCAGGAGTTCAACGCCTGGGGCTATGCGGGCGCCGGAACGGCGGCGAGCCCCGTGGTGATCGGCGGGTCGAAAAGCTACGCGACCTCGACCCAGCTCACCCGCCTCGGCCTCCAGGGCACGCTGCAATGGCAGCCGCACCCCAATTTCACCTCGACGCTCGATGCCTTTTATTCGGACTTCAAGGACGACCAGATCAAGCGCGGGATCGAACTGCCGCTCGCCTTCGGCGGCGCCGGGGTCAATGTCACCGACATCGACGAGAGCGGCGAGTTCGTCTTTGCCCGTGCCGGAACCTTCACCAATGTCGAGGGCGTCGTGCGCAACGACGTGTTCGAGCGCAAGGCCAAGCTTTACAGCTTCGGATGGAACAACCGCTGGGAAGGCGACGATGGCTGGAACGTCACCGCCGACGTCAGCCTGTCGAAGACCGACCGCAACGAGCTGATCTTTGAAAGCAATGCCGGCACTGGCCGCGGCGGCGGCGTCGGCGCGGTCGACACGATCGGTTTCCGTAGTGACCGTAATGGCACGGTGTTCAGCCCGACGCTCAACTATGGTGACTATGACCTCATCCAGCTCACCAGCCCGCTCGGCTGGGGCGGCGATCAGACGAGCGTTGACGGCCGCCGCATCCTTGGCGGGCAGGACGGTTATTACAACAACCGCATCATTGAGGACGAGCTGTGGCAATATCGCGTCGAGGTCGAACGCGAACTCGAAGGCTTTTTCCGCTCGGTCCAGTTCGGCGTCAACTACACCGATCGCTCGAAAAGCCTCGTCCCCGACGAAGCCTTTGTCGGGCTCGTCGCCAACACCGACGGGTTGACCAGCGTGCCGGTGCCCGAACAGTTCCGCCTCGGCACCACCGACCTCGAATATCTCGGCCTCGGTCCCGTCATCAGCTACGATCCGCGCGACCTGCTTGCGGCCGGGCTCTACCAGTTGGTACCGAACCCCTATGGCGATGTGGTCGTCAAGGCCTATGATGTCTCCGAAAAGCTGATGACCACCTATGTTCAGGCGAATATCGACCATGAAATGGGCTCGTCGCTGCTCACGGGCAACATCGGCGTCCAGGCGATCTTCACCGACCAGAACTCGAACGGCGCGAGCGCGTCCTTCATCGGCACCAATCCCAATGGATCGCCCAACATCCAGGGCATCCCGCAGCGTCGCAGCACCGACTATGTCGATGTGCTGCCCAGCCTCAACCTGTCGCTGCGCACGGCGGGCGATTTCGTGATCCGGTTCAGCGCGGCGCGCGAGATCATCCGCCCGCGCCTCGACGACATGCGCGCTTCGCTGAGCTATGGCACCACCGTCGGCGATCCGGGCGGCATGACCTGCCCAGCCGGACGGCTGTGCGCTGTCGTACGCGGCGATGCGGGCAATCCCGATCTCCGACCGTGGCGCGCCAACGCTGTCGATCTGACCTTCGAAAAATATTTCGGGTCAAAGGGTTATCTGGCGTTGCAACTCTTCTACAAGGATCTGAAGAGCTATATCTATAATCAGGCGATCCCCTTCGACTTCACCGGCTATCCGATCGCGCCGGTTGGTAATGACTCGAACGGCAACCCGATCATCGTCAACTTTATGGGCACGGTGAACGCCCCGATCAACGGCGAGGGCGGCGAGCTCTACGGCGCCGAAGTCGCGGGCACCTTGCCCTTCGGCGAGATTGTCGGCGCGCTCGACGGCTTCGGTGTGACCGGCGGCGCTTCCTATACCAAGACGAAGATTGCGCCGACCCCCGGTGCGCCCGCGGAGGATATCCCCGGCTATTCGAAATGGGTCGCGAACGGCACCATCTTCTTCGAAAAATGGGGATTCAACGCCCGTGCCAGCGCACGTTACCGGTCGAGCTTCGTCGGCGAGCTGTCGGGCTTCGGTGGCAATCGTGTGCGCCGCCGCGCGCGGCCGGAAACGATCATCGACGCGCAGATCGGCTATGATTTCCAGCCGGGCAGCGCGCTCGAAGGCCTGTCGATCTTCGTGCAGGGCCAGAATCTGACCGACGAACCCTTCGTCACCGACGATCCGCGCGACGCGCGTGCGGTCATCGACTATCAGGTCTATGGTCGCCGCTTCCTGGCGGGCGCCTCGTTCAAGTTCTGATCCTCCCTGATGGGGGCGGCTGCGTCCAGCCGTCCCCATCATCTTGTTGCGTAAAGAGGCATTGGCCGATCAAATGACCCCCATGCGGATCATCATCATCGGCGGCGGGACGGCAGGCTGGATGGCCGCCGCCTGCTTCACCCGCTTCCTGCCTCCCGGCTGGTCGGTCACGCTGGTCGAATCGGACGCGATCGGCACCGTCGGCGTGGGCGAGGCGACGATCCCGCAGATCCGCCTGTTCAATCAGGCGCTCGGCATCGACGAGGACGAGTTCCTCACCGCGACGCAGGGCACGATCAAGCTCGGCATCGAATTTGCGGACTGGACGCGCCCCGGCCACCGCTACATGCACGCCTTCGGCGCGATCGGGCGCGGGCTCGGCCTGCTCGAGTTCCAGCATTACTGGCTGCGCGCGCGCGCCGCCGGGGTCGCGGGTGAGCTGGGCACCTATTCGCTCAACGAAACGGCCGCGCACGCGCGGCGGATGCAGCGCGGCGCCCCGCGCACCTCGCCGCACCTCGCCGAAATGCCCTATGCCTTTCACTTCGACGCCGCGCTTTACGCTGCTTACCTGCGCCGCCGCGCCGAAGCGGGCGGTGCGCAGCGGGTCGAGGGCAAGGTCGCCGACGTTCGCCTCGACGGCGACAGCGGCAATGTCGCGGGGGTGACGCTCGACGACGGGCGCCGCATCGACGGCGATCTCTTCATCGACTGTTCGGGTTTTCGCGGCCTGCTGATCGAGGGCGCGCTGGCGACGGGTTATGACGACTGGTCGCGCTGGCTGATCAATGATCGCGCGATCGCGGTGCCCTGCGTGCACGGCGCCACGCCGCAGTTGCCGTGGACCGGCGCCACCGCGCGCGAGGCCGGCTGGCAATGGCGCATCCCGCTCCAGCATCGCATCGGCAACGGCTATGTCTATTCGTCGCATCATATTTCGGACGAAGACGCCGAACGGACGCTGCTTGCCCATCTCGACGGCGCGCCGCAGGCGCAGCCCAACCGGCTGCGCTTCGTCAGCGGCAAGCGGCGCAAGCTGTGGAACCGCAACGTCGTCGCGCTGGGGCTGGCGAGCGGCTTCATGGAGCCGCTCGAATCGACGAGCATCCATCTCGTCCAGTCGGGCATCTCGCGGCTTTTGAAGATGCTTCCTGTCGGCGTCGCCGACCCCGCGGTTGCCGCCGAATATAATCGCCAGAGCGATTTTGAATGGGAACGCATCCGCGACTTCCTCATCCTGCACTTCAAGGCGACCGAGCGGCGCGACACGCGCTATTGGCAAGACCGCGCCGCCATGCCGATTCCCGACACGCTCGCCGCGAAGATCGATCAGTTCCGCGCGCAGGGGCTTATCTTTCGCGAGCATGAGGAATTGTTCACCGAATCGGGCTGGCTGCAGGTGCTCATCGGGCAGGGGATCGAACCCCGCGCCTGGCATCCCCTCGCCGACGGGATCGGTGAGGCCGAGCTCGCCAAATATATGGCGGGGATTTCGCTGATGATCGAACGCGAGGTGGCAGTCATGCAAAGTTACGACGACTTCCTTGCCGCGACGCGGCCCGCCGCGGGGGTCGCGGCATGATGCGCCGCCTCGCCGCGTTCGCGCTGCTGCTCGCGCCGCTCCCCGTCGCGGCGGACGAGGCGGCGCTGCGCGTCCGCCCCGCAAACGACGAGATCATCTATTTCGTGCTTCCCGACCGTTTCGAGAATGGCGATGCGTCGAACGATAGAGGCGGGCTGAAAGGCGATCGCCTCGCCACCGGCTATGACCCCGCGGCGAAGGGCTTTTTTCACGGCGGCGACCTTGCGGGCCTCACGAAGCGGCTGGGCTATATCCAGGGGCTCGGCGCCACGGCGATCTGGTTCGCCCCCATTTTCAAGAACAAGCCGGTGCAGGGCGCGCCGGGGCAGGAAAGCGCGGGCTATCACGGCTATTGGGTGACCGACTTCACGCAGGTCGATCCGCATTTCGGCACGAATGCGGAGTTCAAGGCCTTTGTCGACGCGGCGCACGCCCGCGGCATGAAGGTCTATATGGACATCATCGCCAACCACACCGCCGACGTCATCACCTACAAGGAAGGCGCGGCCACGGATTTCCGCTACCGCAGCCTTGCCGACTATCCCTGGTCGCGCCGCGGCGGGGTCGATGGCCCGGCGATCAACCCCGGCTTTGCCGGCGACGGGGTCGCGAGTGCGGACAATTGGGCAAAGCTCACCGATCCCGCCTTCGCCTACACGCCCGTGGTGCCGAAGGGCGAGGAGCGGGTGAAGGTGCCCGCATGGCTCAACGACCCCATTTATTATCACAATCGCGGCAACAGCGACTGGGTGGGCGAATCCGCCCTCTATGGCGACTTTGCCGGGCTCGACGATCTGGCGACCGAAAATCCGCGTGTGGTGCAGGGCTTCATCGACATCTTCGGTCGCTGGATCGACGAGTTCGGCATCGACGGTTTCCGCATCGACACCGCCAAACATGTGAACCCGGAGTTCTGGCGCGCCTTCGTCCCCGCGATGCAGGCGCGGGCGAAGGCGCGCGGTATCCCGAACTTTCACATCTTCGGCGAAGTCTATATCGACGGCGTCGATCCGGGGGCGCTCGCCGCCTGGACGCACAGCGCGGGCCTGCCCGCCGTGCTCGATTTCAGCTTCGCGCGCGCGGTGATCGACAGCGTCAGCGGGACCAGGGGCACCGACTTGTTCGCGCGGCTGTTCGACGGTGACGTGCTGTACAAGGGCGGCGCCGACGCGGCGCTCCAACTGCCGACCTTCCTCGGCAATCACGACATGGGCCGCTTTGCGATGTTCGTGAAACAGGCGAACCCGGATGCGGACGACGCCGAACTGCTCGCGCGGACGATGCTCGGCCATGCGATGCTGCTGACGCTGCGCGGGGTGCCGACCATCTATTATGGCGACGAACAGGGTTTCGTCTCCGACGGCCACGACCAGCTCGCGCGCGAGGACATGTTCGCGTCAAAGGTTGCCGTCTATAACGACAACGACCTGATCGGCACCGACGCGACCACCGCCGATGCCAATTTCGACACCGCGCACCCGCTCTATCGGCATATCGCGGCGCTGGCGGGTATCCGCCGGAGCACCCCCGCGCTGATGCGCGGCGCAACGAAATTGCGTGCTTTCTCCGACAAGCCCGGTCTGCTCGCGGTGTCGCGCTTCGACCCCGACACGGGGCGCGAGGTCGTGCTCGCCTATAATACGTCTGCGGCGCCGTTGCGGGCGACGATCTCCGTCGATATGAAAAGCGCGGCCTTCACCGCGCTCCACGGCGATTGTCCGGCCCGCCCCGTGGCGCCGGGCAGCCTCTCTATTTCTCTCCCCGCCTTCGGCACGCTCATCTGCCAGGCCAGCGAATAAGCGATCATAGCGTGACACCCTACCAGCCCCTTGCCCAGGACCAGCTTGCGCCCGCCGCGGATGCCGACACCCCATGGTGGAAGGGGGCGGCGATCTATCAGGTCTATCCGCGCAGCTTTGCCGATTCGAACGGCGACGGTGTGGGCGACCTTGCGGGGATCACCGCAAGGCTCGACCATATCGCCTCGCTTGGTGTCGATGCGATCTGGCTGTCGCCCTTCTATCCCTCGCCGATGGACGATTTCGGATACGACATCGCCGATTATTGCGGTGTCGATCCGATCTTCGGGACGCTCGCCGATTTCGACGCACTGGTGGCGCGCGCGCATGCGCTGGGGCTGAAGGTCACCACCGACCTCGTGTTCGCGCACACCTCCGACCGGCACGCCTGGTTTGCGGAGAGCCGCGCGAGCAAGGATAATGACAAGGCCGACTGGTATGTCTGGGCCGACGCGCGGGCGGACGGTTCGCCGCCGACCAACTGGCAGTCGGTGTTCGGCGGTCCGGCGTGGACGTGGGACGCGCGCCGCGGCCAATATTATATGCACAATTTCCTGAGCTCGCAGCCGCAGCTCAACGTCCACAACCGCGATGTACAGGACGCGCTGCTCGGCGTCGTGCGCTTCTGGCTCGACCGCGGCGTCGACGGCTTTCGCATCGACGCGATCAATTTCGCGATGCACGACCCCGAGTTTCGCGACAATCCGCCCGCGCCGCCGTCGAACAAGGTCCGCACGCGCCCCTTCGATTTCCAGCAGAAAATCTATAACCAGTCGCACCCCGACATTGCGCTCTTCCTCGAACGCATCCGCGCGCTCACCGACGAGCGCGAGGGGTGCTTCACCGTGGCCGAGGTCGGCGGCGACGATGCGATGCGCGAAATGAAGCTCTTCACGGCGGGCGAGACGCGCCTCAACAGCGCCTATGGCTTCGACTTTCTCTATGCCGACCGGCTGACGCCGCAACTCGTGCGCGAGGCGGCCGAGGCATGGCCCGACGCGCCGGGCATCGGCTGGCCGAGCTGGGCGTTCGAGAATCACGACGCGCCGCGCGCGCTGTCGCGCTGGACTCCGCAAGACGTCGACCGCGACGCCTTTGCGCGCATGAAGATGGCACTGCTCTGCGCGCTCCGCGGCAATATCATCATCTATAATGGCGAGGAACTGGGGCTCGACCAGGTCGATATTCCCTTCGATCAGGTCAAGGATCCCGAAGCGCGCAAGAACTGGCCGCTCACCCTGTCGCGCGATGGCGCGCGCACGCCGCTGCCCTGGGCGGCGGCGGCGGCGAACGCCGGTTTTTCGGAGGCCGACCCCTGGCTGCCGCTCGGCCCGTCGCACCGCGATCTGGCGGTCGACCGGCAACAGGATGATCCCGCGTCGCTGCTCAACCTCACGCGCCGCCTCGTTGCGCTGCGCGCCGCGCACCCCGCGCTCCGCCTCGGCGGCAACGCCAACTGGGTGGCCGAGGGCGACCTGCTCGCCTTCGACCGCGTCGCGGGGGAGCAGCGCATTCGCTGTCTTTTCAACTTCGGCGGCGGCGCGATCGGGATTTCGGCGCTTGCCGACGGCCGCGCGCCGCTGATCGCGCTGAACGGCGCCGACACCGCACAGTTGCCGCCATGCGGCGCGCTCTGGCTCAAAATGGAAGGATGATCATGCTCCGTCTCGCCCCCCTCGCGCTCCTCGCCGCCGCTGCGGCTCCCGCCGCCGCGCAGCAGGCGCCCGCGCCGGTCACCGCGACCTCGCCCGACCGCAGCCTGGTCCTGACCGTCACGACCGACAATGACGCGCGCCCGACCTGGTCGCTCTCGCGCAAGGGCAAGCTGCTGATCGCGCCATCGAAACTGGGGTTCCTGATGGCCGATCGCGTCGGGCTTCAGCGCGGTTTCCGGATCGAGGGCAGTGAAACCGCCAGTGCCGACAGCCGCTGGGAACAGCCGTGGGGGGAGCGCCGCTTTGTGCGCGACCAGCATAATGAGCTGCTCGTCCGGTTCCGTCAGCACGAAAGCTGGGGCGGCCATGCGATGAACGTGCGCTTCCGCCTGTTCGACGACGGCATCGGCTTCCGCTACGAACTGCCCGAACAGGAGGGGCTCAAGACCGCGAAGATCGCCGACGAGATCACCGAGTTCGACATCGCGGCCGAGGGCACCGCATGGTGGATCGCGGGCGGCGAATGGAACCGTTACGAACAGGTCTATCAGCAGACGCCGATCGACGCGGTATCGACCGCGCACACGCCGATCACGATGCGCCTTGCCGACGGCACGCACCTCGCGTTCCACGAAGCCGCGCTCGTCGATTATGCCGGCATGTGGCTGAAACGCGTCGAGGGACGCAAGTTCCGCGCGACGCTGGCGCCTTCGTCGCAGGGCCCGCGCGTCGTGCGCGACCTGCCCTTTGCGACGCCGTGGCGGACGATCCGCATTTCGGACGATGCTGCGGGGCTGGTCGAAAGCGACCTCGAACTCAACCTCAACGAACCGAACAAACTGGGCGATGTAAGCTGGGTCAAGCCGATGAAATATATCGGCATCTGGTGGGGCATGATCCGCGGCCCGTGGAGCTGGGCCGAAGGGCCGAACCATGGCGCGACGACCGAACGCACCAAGCAATATATCGATTTCGCGGCCAAGCATGGCTTCGGCGGCGTGCTCGTCGAGGGCTGGAACAAGGGCTGGAACAGCAACTGGTTCGGCCATGGCGACGCCTATAGCTTCACCGAAGCCTATCCCGATTTCGACCTCAAAGCCGTCACTGACTATGCGCGCAAGAAAGGCGTGACCTTGATCGGTCATCACGAAACCGGCGGCAATATCGCGGTATATGAGGCACAGCTTGACGATGCGATGAAGCTCTATGGCCAGCTTGGCGTCAGGGCGGTCAAGACCGGCTATGTCGCCGATGCCGGCGGTATCATCGCGCCGGGCGCGACGCCCGGCAGCAAGGCGATGGAATGGCACGACGGCCAGCGCCAGGTGCAGCATCACCAAAAGGTCGTCGAGACGGCGGCGAAATACAAGGTCGCGGTCAATCCGCACGAACCGGTGAAGGATACGGGGCTTCGCCGCACCTGGCCCAACTGGGTCGCCCGCGAAGGCGCCCGCGGCATGGAATATAATGCCTGGGGCGCCTTCGCCAACAATCCCGACCACGAACCCACGCTCGTCTACACGCGGATGCTGTCAGGGCCGATGGACTATACGCCAGGGGTGTTCAGCCTGAAGGGGGCCGAGGATGTTCCGATGACCTCGACCCTCGCGAAGCAGCTCGGCCTCTATCTCGCCATCTATTCGCCGATCCAGATGGCGGCCGACTTTATCGAGAATCTGGAAGCGCACCCGCGCGAGCTTGCATTTGTGAAACAGGTGCCGACCGACTGGGCCGAAAGCCACCTGATCGCGGGCGCGGTCGGCGACTATGCGATCTTCGCGCGCAAGGACCGGAAAAGCGCCGACTGGTATGTCGGCGGCGTCAACGACGGCACCGAACGCACGCTGACGCTGTCGTTCGATTTCCTCGATCCCGGCAAGACCTATACCGCGACGATCTGGAAGGATGGCGACGGCGCCACCTATCTGACCGACGCGCGCCGCAACATCGCCTATGACACGATCAAGGTGAAAAAGGGCGACACGTACAAGCTCTGGCTTGCCCCCGGCGGCGGCGCGGCAATGCGGGTGACGCCCGGCCGCTAAGGCGGGCGCGGGCTCGGCCGGACCAGCCCCCTTTTTCGTCATTCCGGCGAAGGCCGGAATCCCGCCCTCGCGCTCCAAGGCAACGGCGAGATTCCGGCCTTCGCCGGAATGGCGAGATTATTGAGGCTGGTCGTTTGCAGTCGCGCACGCCGCACCAAAGAGCGGTGGCCAGCCGCCGGGCGCTGTGCTTAGATGCGTCCATGGCCGAGCACCGCCCCCGCTACAAACGCTACGATCGCCCCGCCGGCGGCTGGGGCGCTGCGGCGGCGACGGCAAAGGTGCTGCTCGAACAGAGCGTCGTCACCAAGGGGTCGCGCGCGCTCCTGTCGATGAACCAGCCGGGCGGCTTCAAATGTCCCAGTTGCGCCTTTCCCGACGCCGCCTGCACGAAGAAGCTCGAGTTCTGTGAAAATGGCGCCAAGGCGCTCGCGCACGAAGCGACCAAGTTTCGCGTCACGCGCGACTTTTTCGCGCAGCATAGCGTCACCGAGCTGATAGCGCAGTCGGACCATTGGCTCGAAATGCAGGGCCGGTTGACCGAACCGATGCGCTACGACGCCGCGACCGACCATTATGTGCCGGTGGGTTGGGACGACGCCTTCGCACTGATCGGCCGCCACCTTCGCGCGCTCGACAGCCCGCACCGCGCCGAGTTCTATACGTCGGGCCGCACGCCGAACGAGGCCGCCTTCCTCTATTCGATCTTCGTGCGCGAGTTTGGCACGAACAATTTTCCCGACTGTTCGAACATGTGCCACGAACCGACGAGCCGCGGCCTGCCGTCGTCGATCGGCATCGGCAAGGGCACGGTGATCCTCGAGGATTTCGACCATGCGGAAGCAATTTTCCTCATCGGCCACAATGCCGGGACCAACGCGCCGCGGATGATGACCCCGCTCGTCGAGGCGCGCAAACGCGGGGTGCCGATCGTCGCGGTCAACCCGATGCCCGAACGCGCGCTCATCCGCTTCACCGAGCCGCAGGATATCGTCCAGATGGCGACCTTCGGCTCGACCGAGATCAGCAGCGAGTTCGTGCATATCAAGATCGGCGGCGACCTCGCGCTGCTCAAGGGCATGATGAAGGTGCTTTTCGAGCGCGACGCCGCGGGCGAGGCGGTGCTCGACCATGATTTCATCGCCGAACATACCGAAGGCCTCGCGGCGCTGTGCGCCGATGTCGAGGCGCAATCGTGGGACGCGATCACCGCCGCTGCGGGGGTCGACGCGGCGCAGATCCGCCGCTGCGCCGACATCTATATCCGCTCGAACGCGACGATCATCTGCTACGGCATGGGCGTGACCCAGCATCAGCGCGGGTCCGAACTCGTCCAGCAGGTCGCGAACCTGCTGCTACTCCGCGGCAATTTCGGCAAGCCCGGCGCGGGCATCTCGCCGATCCGTGGCCATTCGAACGTGCAGGGCGACCGCACCGTCGGCATCGACGAGCGGCCCGCGCCCGCCTATCTCGACCGTCTCCGCGACGTCTTCGGCTTCGATCCGCCGCGCGAGCACGGGCATCACAGCGTCGAGGCGGTCGAGGCGATGCTCGCGGGCGAGGCCAGGGTCTTCATCGGCCTCGGCGGCAATTTCGTTCGCGCGGTGCCGGATACGACCCGTGCCTGTGCCGCGATGCAGCGACTCGACCTCACTGTTGGCATCGCGACCAAGCTCAACCGCGGCCACCTCGTCCACGGCAAGGATGCGCTGATCCTGCCGGTGATCGCGCGATCCGAACGGATCGAAACCGCGAGGGGCGAGCAGTTCGTGACGATCGAGGATTCGATGTCGAACGTCACCGCCTCGCGCGGCGTGCTCGACCCAGCCAGTGAGCACCTGTTGTCAGAGGTCGAGATCGTCTGCCGCATGGCGATGGCGACGCTGCCCGGCAGCAAGGTCGACTGGCGGCGCTATATCGACGATTATGACGCGATCCGCGACAAGATCGCCGCCGTCTATCCCGCCATCTACGAAGGCTTTTCGCAGCGCATCCGGGCGCCGATGGGCTTTCACCTCGACATTCCGCCGCGCCGCCGCGTCTGGCCGACGCCGACGGGCAAGGCCAATTTCCTTGTCCTGCCGGGGCTCGCGGTAAACGCGGCGGTCGACGATCCCGCCATGCTGCGCCTCGCGACGGTGCGATCGCACGACCAGTTCAACACGACAATCTATAGCTACAACGACCGGTATCGCGGCATTTACGGCGACCGGATGGTGCTGTTCATGAACGCCGACGACAGGACAGACCGCGGGCTGGAGGCTGGCGCGCGCGTCGCGCTCGAAACGATCGCCGACGACGGCACCGCGCGGCGCGTCGAGGGGTTGACGCTGATCGACTATCCGATGTCGCGCGGTTCGGTCGCGGGCTATTATCCCGAACTCAACCCGCTGCTCCCGCTCGCCTTCCACGACCGGGTGAGCGGCTGCCCGGCGGCGAAAGCGATCCCGGTGCGCGTTGTCGCAATGTCCTGAGTCAGCTTTTCGCCAGCCGTTCGAGGTCGGCAAGGCTGTTGATATTGGGCGGCGCAAAATCGCACTGCACCGCGCGCGCGGCGATGCGGCGGGCGAAAGCGCGCATCGCGAGGTCGTCTTCCGCCTCCAGCATCGCCTTCAGTTCGCCCAGCACCGCAACCGGCCACAGCCCGATCACCGGCTGGCTGTCGAGGAAAGCGGGGGCAGGGGACAGCAACGCCGCAAGGTCGCCGGGCAGGCGCACGCAATCGACCGGCACGCTCAGCACCTGCGCAAACCCCTCCGACGCGGCTCGATCCAGCGCCCCCGCGATCGCGCCGAGCGGCCCCATGCCGGGACGCGGCCAGTCGGCGATCCCGCCCGCGCGCCCGACGACGACCACCGCGTCGCAATGCGGCGCGAGCGCGGCCAGAACATGATCGAGCAGCGTGCGCCCACCCAGCATCGCCAGCGCCTTGTCCGACCCGAAGCGGCGCGACGCCCCGCCGGCGAGGATCGCGCCGAGCGTCCTCATGCAATCATGCCCTGCGGGTCCGCGACGACCAGCGCCGCGTCGGGCCGTGCCAGCGCCACCAGCGTCAGACCCGCCGCCGCGGCGCGCGTCGCGGCCAGGCTCGTCGGCGCCGAAATGGTGACGAGCATGGGACATCCCGCGCGCACCGTCTTTTCGACCAGTTCATAGCTGCACCGCGCCGACAGCAGCATGAAGCCCTCGCCCGCGTCGATCCCCGCCCGCGCGAGTGCGCCGATCAGCTTGTCGAGCGCATTGTGCCGCCCGACATCCTCGCGCACCAGCCGGATAGCCCCCGCGGGCGAGCAGAAGGCGGCGGCGTGGACGGCGCCTGTCGCGCGGCCGAGCGGCTGATGCGCATCGAGCGCCGTCAGCGCGGCGGCGATGGCAATGCGGTCGGTCCCGATGTGCGCGGTCACCGGGGGCAGCGGGCGCAGCACCTCCTCGATATTCGCGATCCCGCACAGGCCGCAGCTGCTCTCGCTCACCCGCGTCCGCGCCCGTTCGAGCGCCGCGGCGTTGCGCTCGGTGGTCAGCCACAGCCGCAGCGCCCAGCCGCCCTCGATCGGCTGCACGTCGGTCCGCCGGATGTCGGCGGACGCCCCGATCAGCCCCTCGCTCAACGCAAAGCCGACGGCATAATCCTCAAGGTCGGCAGGCGTTGCCATCATCACCGCATAGGCGATGCCGCCAACCTCGACTGAAACCGGCGCCTCGACCGCAACGCAGCGGTCCAGCGCGACATCGCCGGGCACGCCGAGCCCCAACCGCCGGACAGGAAGGTCGATCGCCGCGTCGTTCATCACCGCTTCCTAACCGATCCGCCGCGACAGTGCGGCATCGAGCGGAAAGACCTATTGCAGTTCGCGCAGCGTCGCTGCAAACCGCGCCTTGTCTTCCTCGCCGAAGACGAGTCCCAGCTTGCTCCGCCGCCACAAAATATCGTCGGCCGTGCGCGCCCATTCCTGTTCGACCATCCACTCGACCTCGGCGACGCTCAGGCCGTGCGCGATCTCGCCGCCCAGCGCGTCCCAGTCGCCCGCATCGCCCAGCCAGCGCCGCGCCCCGGTGCCATAGGCGCGCGCGATCCGCTCGGCGGTCGTCGCCGCGAGAAAGGGGTGAGCGGATCGATATTCGGCGGCCAGCGCCGCGGCGCCGGTCATCGGAAAATCGCCGCCGGGCAGCGCCGCCTTCGCCGTCCAGTGCTTGCCCGTCAGCGCCGGCACATGGCGCGCGAGCGCGTCGACCGCCTCCTCGGCGACATGGCGATAGCTGGTGATTTTGCCGCCATAGATGGTGAGCAGCGGCGCGCCTTCTTCCATGTCGAGGTCGATCCGGTATCCGCGCGTCGCCGCCTCGGGCCGCCCCGATCCGTCTTCGACCAGCGGCCGCACGCCCGAATAGGTCCACACCACGTCGGCCGGGGTGACGGGGGTGCGGAAATAGAGGCTCGCGCCCTCGCACAGATAGGCGATTTCCGCCTCGCTCGCCTGCGCCTCGCTCGCGGGTCCGTCATGGTCCACGTCGGTGGTGCCGATCAGCGTGAAGTCGTGCTCATAGGGAATGGCAAAGAAGATGCGCCCGTCAGGCAGCTGGAAAAAATAGGAATAATGATGCTCGAACAGGCGGCGCACGACGATGTGCGATCCGCGCACGAGGCGCATCTGATGGTCGGGCTCCGCATCGGCGCGTTTCAACAGGTCGAGCACCGCCGGCCCCGCGGCATTGACCACGCTGCGGCCGGTGAAGCGATAGCGATGCCCCTGATCGTCCGCCGCGTCGACGACCCACAGCCCGCCGTCGCAGCGCAGCATCTCGGCGCGCGTGCGCGTGCGGACGCGCGCGCCGCGATCGGCGGCATCGCGCGCGTTGAGCAGCACCAGCCGCGCGTCGTCGACCCAGCCGTCCGAATATTCAAAGCCATGGACATAATGCGATTGCAGCGGCGCGCCCGCTACATGGCGCCTGAGGTCGATCGAGCGCGTCCCGGGCAGCTTCCTGCGCCCGCCGATATGGTCATAGAGGAACAGCCCCAGCCGCAGCAACCAGCGCGGGCGCAGCCCGTCGCGATAGGGCAGGACAAAGCGCATCGGACGGATGATGTGCGGCGCGATGCTCCACAAGACCTCGCGTTCCTTCAGCGCCTCGCGAACGAGGGTGAACTCATAATGCTCAAGATAGCGCAGCCCGCCGTGGATCAGCTTGGTCGATTTCGACGAGGTGCCTTGCGCAAGGTCGCCCGCCTCCAGCAGCAGCACCCGCGCGCCGCGCCCCGCGGCATCGCGCGCGACGCCCGCGCCATTCACCCCGCCGCCGACGACGATGATGTCATAGGGTGGGGGAGTGTCGGCCATGGCGTGGCTTCTTAAAGCCGGACGGCATCGAATGGAATCGTCTTTGCGAGCGGAGCGGGCCGAAGGCGGCCGGAGGCCAGCCAATCTCCAGCCTTCGGAAAGGCCGAACGATAGCGGGAGATTGCTTCGTCGCCTGCGGCTCCCCGCAATGACATATGCGGCTTACGTATGCGCGTTGCATTCGGGGGGCGCATCCTCCACTTCTCTCACTGCTATCCAAGGGGACGAATGTGAGCGTCAAGGTCGAAACATTGGTGTTGTTCGGGGCAACGGGCGACCTGGCGCAGCGTATGCTTTTCCCCTCGCTCTACAATCTGCACATGGACGGACTGCTCGCCGACGCGCTGACGATCGTCGGGTCGGGGCGCTCGGCGATGGACCGCGACGCCTTTCGGGCGCAGGTCCGCGCCGCGCTGACCGAGTATCTGCCCGAAGACCGCATCGAGGCGGCGGTCGTCGACGGCTTCCTTGCGCGCATCGATTATTGCGCGATCGACGCTGGCGCTGGCACCGGCTATGCGGAACTCGCGGCTTTGCTCGGCGACCGCATGGCGCGCCCGATTGGCGTTTACCTCTCGACGCCGCCGTCGATGTTCGGACCGATCGCGCAGGGGCTTAAAGCTGCGAACATCGCGTGCGCCGAATGCCGTATCGCGATGGAAAAGCCGATCGGCCACGACCTCGCCTCGTCGCGCGAAGTCAATGCCCAGGTCGGCGACGCCTTTGCCGAGGACCGGGTGTTCCGCATCGACCATTATCTCGGCAAGGAAACGGTGCAGAATCTGCTCGCGCTGCGCTTTGCCAACATGTTGTTCGAACCGCTGTGGAACGCGCAGGCGATCGACCATGTCCAGATCACCGTTGCCGAAACCGTCGGGCTGGAGGGCCGCGTTTCCTATTATGACGGCGTCGGCGCGCTGAAGGACATGGTGCAGAATCACATGCTCCAACTGCTCGCAATCATCGCGATGGAGCCCCCGGCCAGCGTCGGGGCGACCGCAGTGCGCGACGAAAAGGTCAAGCTGTTGCGCTCCTTGCGCAAGATGACCGCGGAGGATGTAAAGGCGCACAGCGTCAAGGGCCAGTACAGCAGCGGCGCGGTTAACGGCGCCGCGGTCGCGGGCTATGCCGACGAACTCGGCCAGCCGTCGAACACCGAAACCTTCGTCGCCTTGAAGGCCTTTATCGACAATTGGCGGTGGAAGGGCGTGCCCTTTTACCTGCGCACCGGCAAACGGATGCCGCAGCGCAAATCCGAAGTGCTGATCCAGTTCAAGCCCGTGCCGCACAATATCTTCGCGCGCGTCGGTGCGGGCAAGCTCGACGCGAACATGATGATCATCAATTTGCAGCCCGAGGAAAATATCCGCGTCAAGGTGATGGCAAAGCAGCCGGGGCTCGACCGCGACGGGGTGAAGCTCAAGGAAGTGACGATGGACGTCTCGCTCTCGCACAGCTTCGCGGGCGAGCGCCGCCGCATCGCCTACGAGCGCCTGCTGCTCGATTTCATCGAGGGCGACCAGACCCTCTTCGTGCGCCGCGACGAGGTCGAGGCGCAGTGGGAGTGGATCGACGCGATCCGCGATGCCTGGGATCAGGTCGACATGACACCGCAAAGCTACACCGCTGGAAGCTGGGGGCCGAGTTCGGCGATCGCGCTGATCGAGCGCGACGGGGCGAGCTGGCATGATTGAGCGCACCCCAAACCTTCTCCCCTTGGGGGAGAAGGATACGAAGCCTTGGCGCGCAGCGCCTGGGCGCAGTTGGATGAGGGTCGCTGCCGTCGCTTTCGCCGCTGCCGTTCACACCCTCACCCAGCTTCGACTAGCGAGCAAGCTCGCAAGTCTGCGCATCCCTCTCCCCCAAGGGGGGAGGATTTTGGAATTGTCATGACCCCCCTCCATCCCACCATCGCCGCCGTCACCGACCGCATCATCGCCCGCAGCGCCCCGCGCCGCGCCGCATATCTCGACCTGATGGACCGTCAGCGCGACGCCGGCACCAACCGCGGCAATCTGTCGTGCGGCAATCTCGCCCACGGCTTCGCCGCCGCGGGCGATGACAAGCCCGTCATCCGCACCGGCGCCGCGATGAATATCGGCATCGTCACCGCCTATAACGACATGCTTTCGGCGCATCAGCCCTATGGCCGCTATCCCGAACAGATCAAACTCTTCGCGCGCGAGGTCGGCGTGACGGCGCAGGTCGCGGGCGGCGTGCCGGCGATGTGCGACGGGGTGACGCAGGGGCAGGCGGGCATGGACCTGTCGCTGTTCAGCCGCGACAATATCGCGCAGGGCACCGTCATCGCCCTCAGCCATGCGATGTTCGAGGGCGCGCTCCTGCTCGGCATCTGCGACAAGATCGTCCCCGGCCTGCTCATCGGCGCGCTGCGGTTCGGCCATCTGCCGCAGATCCTTGTTCCCGCCGGGCCGATGCCGTCGGGGCTCGCGAACAAGGAAAAGCAGCGCGTGCGCCAGCTTTATGCAGAGGGCAAGGCGACCCGTGACGAACTGCTGGAGGCCGAGGCGGCGAGCTATCATGGCGCGGGCACCTGCACCTTCTATGGCACCGCCAACTCGAACCAGATGATGATGGAGCTGATGGGGCTGCACATCCCCGGCAGCGCCTTCACCAATCCGGGAACGAAGCTGCGGCAGGCGCTGACGCGCGCCGCGACGCACCGGATTGCGCAGATCGGCTGGGACGGCGACGATTATCGCCCGCTTGGCCGCTGCATCGACGAAAAGGCGATCGTCAACGCCGCGATCGGCCTGCTCGCGACGGGCGGCTCGACGAACCATGCGATCCATCTGCCCGCGATCGCCCGCGCCGCAGGGATCATCATCGACTGGCAGGATTTCGACGAGCTCAGCCACGCGGTGCCGCTGCTCGCGCGCGTCTATCCGAACGGCGCGGGCGACGTGAACCAGTTTCACGCCGCGGGCGGCATCGGCTTCGTCGTGCGCGAGCTGCTGGGTGCGGGATTGCTGCACGGCGATGTGCTCACCGTTGGCGGGACGATGGCGGACTATGCCGCCGAACCCGTGCTGGTGAATGACGAACTTCACTGGCAAGCCGCCCCCGGCCAGAGCCGCGACGACACTATGCTGCGCCCCGTCGCCGATCCTTTCTCGCCCGATGGGGGGATGCGCCTGCTGACCGGCAATCTCGGCCGCGCGATCATCAAGACGAGCGCGGTCGCCGAAGATCGCTGGACGATCGAGGCGCCGGCCCGGATCTTCGACGACCAGAATCAGGTTCTCGCGGCCTTCAAGGCAGGCGAGCTTGATCGCGACGTTGTCGTCGTCGTCCGCTTTCAGGGGCCGCGTGCGAACGGCATGCCCGAACTCCACAAGCTGACCCCGGCGCTCGGCGTGCTTCAGGACAAGGGCTACCGCGTCGCGCTGCTGACCGATGGCCGCATGTCGGGCGCCAGCGGCAAGGTTCCCGCCGTCATTCATCTGTCGCCCGAAGCCTTGCCCGGCCCTGACGGGATGAGTGGCCCGCTCGCCTATCTCCGGGACGGCGACATGGTGCGTGTCTGCGCGGTGAGGGGCGAAGTCGCCGCGCTGGTTGACGAAACCGAATGGGCTGCGCGAAGTCCCGCTGCCGCGCCGCCCCCCGCGGTGGGTGTCGGCCGCGAGCTGTTCGCGCTGTTCCGCCATCACGCCGACGAGGCGGAGAAGGGCGGATCGGCGGTGCTCGCGGCGATGGAGGCTGTGACTTAATCCGTCGCCCCCGCGAAGGCGGGGGCCGCTACCGGCCTTGGGCCACCTTGCCACCGGCCCCCGCCTTCGCGGGGGCGACGAACGAAATTGGAGTGAACATGTCCGACAGCGGTATCGAGCAGATCATGACCCTCGCGCCGGTCATCCCGGTGATCGTGATCGACCGCGTCGAGGATGCGGTGCCGATGGCCGAGGCGCTGGTCGCGGGCGGGCTCCGCGTGCTTGAGGTGACGCTGCGGACCCCCGCCGCGCTCGACGCGATCCGCGCGATGAAAAGGGTTCCGGGCGCGGTGGTCGGCGCGGGCACCGTGCTCAATCCCCGGATGCTCAAGGATGCGCTGGACGCGGGCAGCGAGTTCATCGTCTCGCCTGGTCTCACCGACAGCCTGGGCGAGGCGGCGGTAGCGAGCGGCATTCCCTTCCTTCCCGGCGTCGCCAATGCGTCGAACGTGATGATGGGGCTCGACATGGGGTTGGGCAGCTTCAAATTTTTCCCCGCGGCGACGAGCGGCGGCATTCCGGCGCTGAAGGCGCTCGCGGGTCCTTTCGGCGGGGTCAATTTCTGCCCCACCGGCGGCATCAGCGCCGCAACCGCGCCCGAATGGCTCGCGCTCGAACCCGTGCGCTGCGTCGGCGGCAGCTGGGTCGTTCCGGCGGGGCCGCTCGATCCGGTGCGGATCGAAGCATTGGCGAAGGAAGCGGCGGCGCTTCGGACCTGACTCCCAAAGGAACGCCGGATTTCCCGGCCATTGATAAACGCCATCTTACCTGCCATCGTGCAGCCCTGAAGCGGCAGGATGACCGCCTGTGGGGAGATGTGCGTGCCAAGACCGCAGCCGCATCTGGATGAAGTGCTCGCGTCCGAGCCCGGATCGCATATCGCCGCGCTTTTCGATTTCGACGGAACGATCATCGCCGGCTATTCGGCGACCGCGATGCTGCGCGAAAAGTTCCAGCGCCGCGAAATGTCGGTCGAGGAGATTGCCGAAACCGCACAGGTGATCGCGCAGCATAGCCTGGGCCAGATCGGCTTTTCCGGCCTGATGACTGCCGCCGCCAGATTCATGAAGGGGGTCGACGAGCAAAGCTTCATCGACTTCGGCGAGGAACTCTACCGCAAGCATATCGCGCGCAAAATCTATCCCGAAACGCGCGCGATCATCGAGGCGCATCAGGCCAAGGGTCATCGCGTCGCAATCATCTCGTCGGCGACGATCTACCAGATCGAACCGACCGCGCGCGATCTCGGCATCACGGACATCAAATGCTCGGCCTATGAGATCGAGGACGGGGTTTTCACCGGCGAAATCATCCGCCCGCTCTGTTTCGGCGAGGGCAAGGTGCTCGCCGCCGAGGACCTTGCCGCCGACTATGGCCTCGATCTCGATCAGAGCTATTTCTATTCGGACAGCGACGACGATATCGAACTTTTGGAGCGCGTCGGCAAACCGCGTCCGCTCAACCCGAACATGAAATTAAAGGCGATCGCCGACGAGCGCGGCTGGCCGGTGCAGCGCTTTGCAAGCCGCGGCACACCGTCGTGGATCGACTATGCCCGCACCCTCTATGCCACCGGCTCGCTCGTCGGCGCCTTCGCCGCGGGCCTGCCGATCTGGGCGCTCACCCGCTCGCAGCGCGAGGCGGTCAATTTCTCGATGGGGCTGTTCGGCGACTTCGCCACTGCGATCACCGGTGTCGAGCTGGAGGTCGAGGGCGAGCGCCACCTCTGGTCGTCGCGCCCCTGCGTCTTCGTCTTCAACCATCAGAGCAAGGCCGATGTAATGATCCTCGCCAAGCTCATCCGCCGCGACATGGGCGGGGTGGGCAAGAAGGAGATCAGGGACATCCCCATCCTCGGCAAGCTGATGGAATGGGGCGGCACCGTCTTCGTCGACCGCGCCGATGGAAAGAGCGCGATCAAGGCGATGGAACCGCTGATCGATGCGATCCAGAAGGAAGGCAAGTCGATCTGCATCGCGCCCGAAGGGACGCGCAGCCTGACCCCGAAGCTCGAACCCTTCAAAAAGGGCGCTTTCCACCTCGCGATGCAGGCCGGTGTCCCGATCGTCCCGATCGTGATTCATAACGCCACGGACGTCGCGCCGAAGAACGAGTTTGTGATGCGCCCCGCGACGGTGCGCGTCACCGTGCTGCCGCCCGTCGATACGTCGGGGTGGAGCGTCCGCACGATCAACAACCATGTCCGTGACGTGCGCAACATGTTCCTGCGCACGCTGGGGCAGCCGCAGGAAAGCGTCGCGGAATCGGTGGCGAGGGAAGCTGCGGTCGAGGCAAAGGGGGAAAAGACTCCGAAGAAGGCGGCCACCAAAAGGGCCGCGCCGAAGAAGAAGGCAACCGGAAAGAGCGCCAAGGCATGACTGCACATCCCTTTCCCGTTCGCATCGAGCGAAGTCGAGATGCCTATCGGCCGGGCGCGTGCCGTCGGCGTGTCTCGACTTCGCTCGACACGAGCGGGGATGAAGTGGAGGCTCATTAGAAGGTGCCCGACGGCTCGCCCCGCACCCCGATCGTGACGGAGCAGGCGGCCGACCGGCTCTACATCATCGATGCACGTAACGGGGTCGAACGCCGCATCCTGCTCGACTGGATTCACGCGACGTCGGACGGTGCCGGGAGCGACGACGAACCGGGCTGGGCGAGCCTCGACATCGAGGACGGCGATCACGCGCTGCCCGTCGACGTTTTGCAGGCGCGGCTCGGCGCGACGCCCTCGCGGCTCGTCGTTCCGCTGCGCGTCGCATGGCGCATCCCCGGCTTCGACAAGGGCCGCGCGCTCAAGTTTCGCCACCTGATCTTCGGCGACCCGCGCCATCCGGGTTCGCTGCGCGCGCGGCTGATCCTGCTCCGCGATCGCCGCCGAGCGCAGATATTGGTGGGGGAGGCGGCGACGCTCGACGCGCTGCGTAGCCGTTTCTGCGCACAGACCGGCGGTGGCGATGGCGAAGGCGCGGATAGCCCCGAATTCGCACGTTTCGTCGCGCGGCAGGCGGCATTGGCGCTCGACGTCGCCGAGCGCGGCATCCGGGGAACGCGCTACAAGGTGCCGCGCTTCGTCGCCGATGGGCTCCGCACCAGCCCCAAGTTCCGCGCGGCGCTCGCCGACCTCGCAGAGAAGACGGGCCGCCCCGTCGCCGACCTGTTTCGCGAAGCGCGGCCGCTGATGAAGGAAGTGATCGCGCGGCCCAGCGCGCTTTTTCTCGACCTCCGGGCCCGGCTCGATCGCATGATGTTCGGCGGCTATGCGCCGGATATGGAGATCGACGCCGCTGAACTGGCGAAGCTGCGGGGTATCCTGCGCGAACATCCCACCTGCATCCTCTTTACGCACAAAACCTATATCGACGGCGCGACGCCAAGCCGACTGGCCTATGAAAACGATCTGCCGATGCTGCACAGCTTCGGCGGCGCCAACCTCGACTTCGCCGTCATGGGCGAATTTTTCCGACGGTCGGGCATGATCTTCATCCGCCGCAGCTTTCAGGACCAGCCGGTCTATAAACTCGTGCTGCGCCACTATATCGCCTGGCTGCTCGCCAAGCGCTTTCCGCTGAGCTGGGCGTTCGAGGGAACCCGCTCGCGGCTCGGCAAGCTGATGCCGCCGAAGTACGGCCTGATGAAATATGTCCTCGACGCCGCCCACGCCACCGGCACGCGCGGCGTCCATTTCATCCCCTTCGTCACCAGTTTCGACCTCATTCGCGATGTCGAGGAATATGCCGCCGAACAGACCGGCCGCAACAAGAAGCCCGAAAGCCTGTCGTGGTTCATCGGCTATATGAAAAGCCTGAAGGAGCCGTCGGGGCGCATCCGGCTCGACATCGGCGATCCTGTGGTCATCGACACCGCGCCCGGTCCCGACGACAGGCGCGCGCTCGAAAAGATCGCCTTTGCCGTCGCGGTCGAGGCGAACCGCGTCACCCCGCTCACGGTCACCTCGGTGATGTGCCTGATCCTGCTCGGCATGGCGCCGCGCGGCGCGACGTCGGCCGAACTGCTCGGCGCGATCGGCGCGGTGACCGGCTGGGCGCGGGCGCGCGGCATCAGGCTCAGCAGTGAACTCGAAAGCGGCGGCGATGCCGCGCTCTCGGCGACCATCGACACGCTCGTCACCAGCGGCCTGCTCGCGCGTTATGAAGCGGGCAGCGAGACGATCTATTCGATCGACCCCGCCAAGCATCCGATGGCGAGCTATTACCGCAACATCATCGCGCATCATTTCCTGGGTCGCGCGATGATCGAACTGGCGCTGTTCGCGCTGCGCGACGCCGACAGCGGCGATGCGACCGCTGCCTTCTGGGACAGGATCGACCGATTGCGCGACCTGTTCAAATTCGAATTTTTCTACCCGCCGCGTGACGAGCATATGGCGTCCTTGCGCGCCGAACTGACACGCATCGACCCCGTGTGGGATCGCCGCCTCGCCAGCGGCGACCGCGGTATCGCGCAGCTCATCCGTCGCTGCCAGCCCGTTGTCGGCCACGCGATATTGCTGCCCTTTGCCGAGGCTTATTCGGTCGTAGCCGAGCTGCTCGCGCGCGCGCGGCCGGGCGATGCGGTCGATGAAAAAACCCTGCTCGACGCCGCGCTGGTCGAAGGCAAACAGGCCTATCTGCTGCGCCGGATCAGCAGCGAGGCGGCGATCGGAAAGCTGCTCTTCGCCAACGGTCTGTCGCTGATGCGGCATATGGGGCTGGCCGACGAGGCGACGCCGGAGATTATCGCGCAGCGCCGCGCGCTGCTGATGGAACTGCGCGGCCTTGCCAATGTCATGGAAACGATGCGCCTGTCGACGGTCGCGCTCGCCGATCGCTTGATGGGGGCGGGGGAATGAATATCGCGTATCGCTCCCGCCATTCCGGCGACGGCCGGATCGTCCCCCGCTGGGGGAGGATTTTCAAGTCAGGAACCTAACATGCTCAAACAGCTCAGCGCGCAGGACGCCCAGTTCCTCTACACCCAGACCGCGAACAACCTCACGCACATCATGGGCGTCTATATCTATGATCCGTCGACCGCGCCGGGGGGCTTCGTGCGCTTCAAGGACATCATCGCCCATGTCGAAAGCCGCGTCGATACCTCGCCCCTGTTCAAGCGCCGCCTCCACCGCCTGCCGTTCGACATCGATCATCCCTATTGGGTCGAGGACGAGCATTTCGACGTCGAGGCCCACATGAGCCACGCGCGCCTGCCCGAACCGGGCGACTGGCGGCAATTCTGCATCGCGGTGGCGCGCTGGTTCTCGAAGCCCATGGACATGAACCGCCCGCTCTGGGACATTTATGTGATCGAAGGGCTCGACCGCATCCCCGGTATTCCCAAGGGCAGCTTCGCGATGCTCCATCGCGTCCATCACGCCGCGGTCGACGGCGCTTCGGGCGCGCACGCCTTCATCGCGATGAGCGATATCGACGCGAACGGCACGCCGGCGATCGCCGAACCGCCGCCGGTCGAGGATCTGGGCGATCCGCCGTCGAGCGCCGAAATCCTTTCGCGCGCCTGGTCGGCGTCGATGCAATCGCCGGTAAAGTTCATGAACGCGCTGATGAAAATCTCGCCGGCGATCGTCGCTTCGGCGCGCAGGTCGATCGCCGAGGGCGGGATGACCGCCGGGGTGCCCGAGACGCGCTTCAACGTCCCTGTCGGCCCGCACAAGATGTTCGACGGGACGACCGTGGCGCTCGCCGACGTCGCAGAGATCCGCAGAAAGGTTCCGGGCGCGACGGTCAACGACGTCGTGCTCACGACGGTCGGCGGCGCGCTGCGCAAATATCTGGCGAAGCATAAGGAATTGCCGAAGGAAAGCCTCGTCGCGGTCGCGCCGGTCAATCTGCGCGGCAAGGGCGGAAAGGCGTCGACGCCGGGCAATCAGGTGTCGGCGATGAGCGTGCCGATCCGCACCGACATCGCCGATCCGCTCGAACGGCTCGCCGCGGTGCGCGACTATACGGTCGAGGCCAAGGAGGCCAAAGCCGGCGTGAGCGCGCGGATCATGACCGACCTGTCACAGCATATCCCCGGCGCCACGATGGCGGCGGTCGCGCGGCTCGTCACCAGCGAGCGCTTTGCGGTGCGCGGCACCAATCTCTTCATCTCGAACGTCCCCGGCGCGCAGGTGCCGCTCTACCTCGCGGGCGCCAGGCTGGTGCAGCAGCACGGCATGGCGCCGCTCGCGAACAATATGGGGCTGTTCATAGCGACCCCCAGCTACAATGGCCGCATCGCCTTCTCGATCATTTCGGAACGTGCGATCATGCCCGACATCGCTTTCTTTCGAACATGTATCGACGAAAGTTTCGCCGATTTGATGGCGGCGGATCCGAAACCTGAAAAGCCAAAAGCCGCTACGGCAAAGCCGAAAGCGGCGGCAAAGCCCAAAGCGAAAGCGACGGCCAAAGCGGACAGGAAAAACACCTCTTCGTCATCCCGGCGAAGGCCGGGATCTCGCCCTCGCGTTAAATCTCCACGGTGAGATCCCGGCCTTCGCCGGGATGACGAGTGTATGGCAAGCATCGTCAAAACAGTTGCCAAAGACAACGTAAGCCCGCAAGAATCGAGAAAAACATACCATGCTCTCGCAGGATTACCGAATGCTCTTCACCCCGACGCTCAGCGCCGACCGCGATCTCGCGACCGCGCCCGACTATGCCGCCTGGAGCAAGGCGGCGCGCGAGCATGACAGGAAATCGGGGATGCAGGCGTGGCGCGATGCCGACGAGAGCAAGCATTTCGATTATAAGGCCATTCGGGCAAGGCTCGAAAAGCTGCGCAAGCTGTCGGCGGCGGGCGACGTCAAGGGGCTGCTCTTCGTGCTCAACGAGGGCATCCACGGCAATATCGACGGCATGGGGCACGAGCGGCTGTATCAGAAGGCGCGTTTCGGGACGAAAAAGCTCGTCGAAGCCTATATCGCGGAGGTCGTCGCCTCGCTCGACAAGATCGCCGCCGCGCGCAGCATCGGTCGTGAGGAAAAGCGCGACTTCTTTCGCCGCGCCCAGCATTGTTACGGCCGCTCGGCGCTATTGCTGTCGGGATCGGGCAGCTTCCTCTTCTTCCACATCGGCGTCGTCAAGGCGCTCTGGTCCGAAGGCGTGCTGCCGTCGATCATGTCGGGCGCGAGTGGCGGGTCGATCGTCGCCGCGGTCGTCTGCACGCGCAAGGACGCCGACATCGGCGCCTTTCTCGAAAGCGAGCGCCTCGCCAACCCCGATCGCGCGCCCGACGGACGGCGCCTCGCCTCGGACGCGGTGCGCGAACGGCTCGCGGGCCTGATCCCCGACCTGACCTTTCAGGAGGCCTATGAGATCAGCGGGCGTCACCTCAACGTCTCGGTCGCGCCCGCCGAAAAGCATCAGAACGGGCGGCTCCTGAACGCGATCACCGCGCCCAATGTGCTGATCCGCGAGGCCGTGCTCGCGTCATGTGCGGTCCCCGGCGTCTTTCCGCCCGTCATGCTGATGGCACGCGACGACGATGGCGCGCGCATCGCCTATCAGCCCGATCGTCGCTGGGTCGACGGGTCGGTGACGCACGACATCCCGACCAGGCGCCTCGAACGCCTTTATGGCGTCAACCACCATATCGTCAGCCAGGCGAACCCGATCGCGCTGCCCTTCGCGACCGACACGCGCAAGCAGATGGCGCCGATCGAGGCGATCCAGCATGCCTCGATGACCACCTTCAAGGCGTGGCTCAACGCGAACATGGTGATTTTCCAGAAACCGCTCGAGCTGATTCCGCCCTTGAACAGCCTCGCCAACATGGCGCGGTCGGTGATCAACCAGGAATATACCGGCGACATCAACATCATCCGCCCGCCCAAATTCTGGTCGCCCGCGAAGATCCTCTCCGATCTGGGGCAGGATGATATCGACGAACTGGTCGACACCGGCATGCGCACCGCCTGGCCCAAGATCGAAATGGTCCGCACCCAGACCGCGATCAGCCGCGCGCTCGAAGCGATCCTTGCGAAGATCGACAAGGCGGGCGACGACGGCCCCGGCCACCGCAGCGCCGCGCTCAAGAAAGCGGTGCGGTGAGCGCCGACAACGAACCGCTGACGCTGCCGGCCTGGCAGGGCGGCGACGGGTCGAACCTCAATGTCACCCGCTGGTTGCCGCAGGGCGATCCGAAGGCGGTGGTGCTGCTCGCGCACGGCTATGCCGAACATGCCGGGCGCTATGGCCATGTCGCGGCGCGGCTGACCGCGGCGGGCTATGCCGTTTACGCCGTCGACCATTGGGGGCATGGCAAGTCGAGCGGGACGATGGGGTTCGTCCCGGCCTTTTCAGTCTACATCGACGGAATGGCGGCGCTGATCGCGCGGGTGCGCGAGGCGTGGCCGGGCAAGCCACGACTGCTGCTCGGGCACAGCATGGGCGGGCTGATCGCGGCATTGCTGCTGCTCGGGCATCAGCGGGACTTTGCCGCAGCAGCGCTGTCGGGGCCGGCGATCCTGACCGCGAAACCACCATCAAGGCTGACCATCTGGATAAGCCGTTTGCTCTCGCGATATTTCCCGCGTGCCGGGGTGATGGCTCTCGATCCCACCGGGGTCAGCCGCGACCCGGCGGTCGTCGCCGCCTATCTCGCCGACCCCTTCGTCCATAGTGGCAAGATGAGCGCGCGGCTCGCGGCGGAAATGTTCGACGCGATGGCGACGGCGCGCGACCGGGCGCCGGAGATCGGCCTGCCGCTGCTGCTCCAGCACGGCGCCGAGGACAGGCTGACCGCTCCTGCGGGCTCGCGCTTCCTTTTCGATCATGTCGCCTCGACCGACAAGCGCCTCGAAATCTATGCTGGCCTCTTTCACGAAATCTACAACGAACCCGAACGCGATGCGGTGCTGGACGACCTGATCGGCTGGTTCGATGCGCATGTGAAAGTCGAGGACGCGCCATGAAAATCCTCCTCTTCCTGATCGTCGCGCCGCTCATCGCCCTCGCGCTCCTCTACTTCCTCTTTCCCGAACAGCTGGTTCGGATGATGCGCGCGCTGATGCGCAAACGCGCGCGGGTGGTGCGCAGGAGCATCACCGTCGACGGCCGAAACTGGCCCTATCTCGAGGGCGGCGATCCGTCGAAGCCCACCCTCGTGATGGTCCATGGCTTCGGCGCCGACAAGGATCACTGGATCTTCTACGCGCCGTGGATGACGCGCGATTACCACCTGATTGCGCCCGACCTGCCGGGTTTTGGGGAGAATGACCGCGACGGCGCACTGCCTTTCGACGTCGCGAGCCAGGCGGCACGGCTCAAGGCCTTCCTCGACGCGCTCGGCGTCGACCGTCCGCACCTCGGCGGCAACAGCATGGGCGGCTGGATCGCGCTGCGCTTTGCCATCGACTATCCCGATCGCCTGCGCACGCTGACCCTGATGAACAATGCCGGCGTTGTCGGCGAAAACGAAAGCGAGCTGCAAAAGCTCGCCGCGACCCGTGATTATAACCCGCTCGTGCTTGCGAACCTCGACGACGCCGATCGCCTCATTGCCTTCGTCGTGCGCAAGCCGACCTATGTGCCCGCGCGGCTGAAGCCCGTGATCTACGCCGATGCGCTCCGCCATCGCGAACTGCTCGACCGGATTTTCTGGATCATCGCCGACGAGATGGAACAGGCGCCGCTCAACGGCGAACTGGACAAGGTGACGGTGCCGACGCTCATCCTCTGGGGCCGCCACGACAAGCTGATCGACGTCAGCTGCGTCGCGGTGCTCGAAAAGGGCATCGCGAACAGCCGCGCGCATATCTTCGAACATGTCGCGCACGTCCCGATGATCGAGGATCCGAAAGCGACCGCCGAAGTGCAGCGCGCGTTTCTCGCCGACCATCCCTGAACTTCGCCGGGATGACGGGCGAGTGTTGCCTTGCCAACCCCCCGATCGCGCGCCACTCTCCCCTGAAAAACAGGGGAGAGACATATGCGCCTCAAAGTGGGCCTGCTCGGCGGGGGCAGCTGGGGAACGACGGTCGCGGCGGTCGTGTCGCGCAACGCGCCGATCCAGCTATGGGCGCGCGACGCGGAAACGGTCGAGGGCATCAACCGCGATCACGAAAACCGCAAATATCTGCCCGGCATCACGCTGCCCCCCGCGCTCGGCGCGACCAGCGACATGGCCGAGGTCGTTGCGGGCGCCGACGTGCTCGTCATGGCGGTGCCCTCGCACAGTTTCCGCAGCGTGTTGGAGGAGGCTCGCGATCATATCCGCCCGTGGGTGCCGGTCATCAGCCTCACGAAAGGACTCGAACTCGCCTCGGGCAAGCGCATGACCGAATTGATCGAGGACGTGCTGCCCGGCCACCCCGTCGGCGTGCTCACCGGGCCCAACCTCGCGCGCGAGATCATGGCGGGACAGGCGGCGGCGAGCGTGCTCTCGATGGCGGACGAAATCGTCGTCCGTGCGCTCCAGCCGCTGTTCCATTCGGGCCTGTTCCGCGTCTACACCAACACCGACCTGCTCGGCTGCGAGCTCGGCGGGGTGCTCAAGAATATCATCGCGATCGCGGTGGGCATGGGCGACGGGCTCGGCGCCGGCGACAATACGCGCGCCGGCCTGATGACGCGCGGGCTGGCGGAGATCACGCGCCTCGGTGTCGCGATGGGCGGGCGCCCTGAAACCTTCGCCGGGCTCACCGGCATGGGCGACCTGATCGCGACCTGCACCAGCCCCCTGTCGCGCAACCGCCACGTCGGCGTCGAACTCGGCAAGGGGCGCCCGATCGACGCGATCATCGCGGGCATGAACATGGTCGCGGAGGGCGTGAAAAGCGCGCCGACGGTTATGGCGCTCGCCGACCGCCACGGCATCGCGATGCCGATCGCGCGCGACGTGTTCGACGTGACGCAGGGCAAGCGAACGGCCATGGATGTCTTCCGCGGCCTATTGAAATCGAGCGTCGGCGACGAGGCGCATCCGGGGTAGCACAGCCTCCGTCATTGCGAGGAGCGTAGCGACGAAGCAATCTCCAGCTATCGGCCTGACAAGCCGATAGCTGGAGATTGCTTCGCTTCGCTCGCAATGACGGTTTTTGAATGACGCCAAGCCATCACGCGCTAGCGAATACCCTCCGCCAGCAGCGCCTTCGCCTCATCGCCCTGCCAGTCAATCGCGCCCACCACGCGCCATATCTCGCGCCCCTCGGCATCATAATAGATGCTCGTCGGCAGCGCGCTGTTCGCCGCGTCGAGCAGGCCGTTTTCGGGGTCGAGATAGGGTTGCAGCGCTTTCAGCCGCGCCTTCCGGAACCAGGGATCGACGACCTCGGCGCCCTGCAAATCCTGCGCCACCGCCACCACGGTCATCGCCTCGCCCCGCGCCGCCGCCAGCGCGTCGAGTGTCGGCATCTCCGCCACGCAGGGCGCGCACCATGTCGCCCACAGGTTGACGAGCAGCGGCCGCCCGCGAAAGTCCGCCAGCGTCACCGGCGCATCGTCGGGACCGGTGAAGGTCGCCGTCGGCGCCGCCGTGCCCCTGTGGCTGCGGTCGATCATATAGTCGAACTTCGCCGCACCCGTCGCTTGGCCCGCCGAAACATTTGCTTGGCCTTGCTGCGCTTGCCCGCCGCCCGCCTTTTCCCTATCGCAGCCCGCGACCGATCCGGCCAGCAACAGGCCCAGGATCAACAGCGACGGATTTGGAACGCGGCGGATGGCGAATACTCCGGACAAGAGCAGCATGTGGGGCGGCCGCTTCGGTGGCGGACCGGCGGCGATCATGCAAGAGATTAACGCCTCGATCCCCATCGACAAGCGCCTTTGGGAAGAGGACATCGCCGCCAGCCGCGCCCACGCCGCGATGCTCGGTGCTTGCCGAATCATCAGTGCCGACGATGCGGCAGCGATCGACCGCGGTCTTGCCCAGATCGCCGAAGAATTTGCCGAAAACGGCGTGCCCGTCGACCTCAGCCTCGAGGACATCCACATGACCGTCGAGGCGCGGCTGAAGGAGTTGATCGGCGAACCCGCCGGGCGCCTCCACACCGCGCGCTCGCGCAACGACCAGGTCGCGACCGATTTCCGCCTGTGGACGCGTACCGCCTGCGAGCGCATCGACGCCGGGCTCGCCGCGCTCCAGTCGGCGCTGCTTCAGCGCGCCGACGAGCATGCCGACAGCATCATGCCGGGCTTCACGCATTTGCAGGTCGCGCAGCCGGTGACGCTCGGCCACCATCTGCTCGCCTATGTCGAAATGGCGCGCCGCGACCGCGGCCGCTTCGCCGATGCGCGCCGCCGCCTCAACGAATCGCCGCTCGGCGCCGCGGCGCTCGCGGGGACGGGCTTTCCTGTCGATCGCGACGCCACCGCTGCGGCGCTCGGCTTCGACCGGCCGATGGCGAACAGCATCGACGCGGTATCCGACCGCGACTTCGCGCTCGAGTTCTGCGCCGCCGCGGCGATCGCCGCGATCCACCTGTCGCGCCTTGCCGAAGAAATCGTCATCTGGGCCAGCCAGCCCTTCGGCTTCGTCGCGCTGCCCGATGCCTGGTCGACGGGCAGTTCGATCATGCCGCAAAAGCGCAACCCCGACGCCGCCGAACTGGTGCGTGGGCGCGCGGGCCTGCTGCTCGGCGCCTTCCAGCGGCTCGCCGTCATCGTCAAAGGGCTGCCGCTCACCTATTCGAAAGACCTTCAGGACGACAAGGAAACGCTCTTCGGCGCGTTCGACGCGCTCGCGCTGTCGCTCGCGGCGATGACGGGCATGGTCGAAACGCTGAGCTTCCGCACCGACCGGATGCGCGCGCTCGCCGCGTCGGGCTATTCGACCGCGACCGACCTTGCCGACTGGCTGGTGCGCGAGGCGGGGCTGCCGTTCCGCGAAGCGCATCATGTCGTCGGCGCCTGCGTCAGGCGCGCCGAGGAACTGGGCGTCGAGCTGCCCGCGCTGCCCGCCGCCGACGCGGCGGCGATCCACGCCGCGGTCACCCCCGATGTCCTCGCCGCACTCACGGTCGAAGCATCGGTCGCCAGCCGCATGAGCTATGGCGGGACCGCGCCCGAACGGGTAAGACAGGCCATCGCTGCGGCGCGCGCTGCCGCGGCCCAGGGACAGGATTGATGTCGCACCGCCACCATATCCTTGCCACGCTCGCCGTTGCCGCGCTGCTCGGCGCGTGCGGGGCCAAGGAAGATCTGAAGCCGCCGGCGAACCAGCCGGCGCCCGTCGTTCCCATCGGCGCCGACCGCGCCCCGACCACACAGGAGCTCACGACGCCCGACGCGCAGGCCCGGCCCGCGCGCAGCGACGAACTTCTCAAACGGTCCGAACAGCGCGAACCCGACGATTTCGACCTGCCGCCTCCGGGCTGAGTCGAACCGAACTTATCTGATCCGTTCGTGTCGAGCGAAGTCGAGACACCCATCGGTGTAGCTCCGTTCCCAGGGGCATCTCGATCTTTCGACCGGCTCAAGACAGGCTTCGCTCGATGCGAACGGGAACATAGGACCAGGATTTCCTTCGATGGATCATTTTGAATATCGTGACGGCGTCCTCCACGCCGAAGACATCCCGCTGCCGCGTATTGCCAAGGAAATCGGCACCCCCGTCTATGTCTATTCGCGCGCGACGCTCGAACGCCACGCGCAGGTGTTCGCCGACGCGCTCAGGGATATTCCCAGGAAGCACATCGCCTTTGCGATCAAGTGCAACCCCAACCTTGGCGTGCTGCGCGTCCTCGCGCGGCAGGGCTATGGCGCCGACGTCGTGTCGGGCGGCGAACTCGAACGCGCGCTCGCCGCGGGCATGGCGGCGGAGGACATCGTTTTTTCTGGGGTCGGCAAGACGCGCGCCGAGCTGGCGCAGGGGCTCGACCGCGGCATCGGCCAGTTCAACATCGAGCATGAACCCGAGGGCGTCGCGCTGTCCGAAATCGCGGTGGCGAAGGAAATGACCGCGCGCGCGGTGCTGCGCGTCAATCCCGACGTCGATGCCGGCACCCACGCCAAGATTTCGACCGGCAAGGCCGAAAACAAGTTCGGCGTCGGCATCGATTCGGCGCCCGCGATCTTCGACCGGCTCTCGGCGTTGCCGGGGCTCAAGATGCGCGGCGTCGCGCTCCATATCGGCAGCCAGCTCACCAGCCTCGATCCGTTGGAGGCCGCGTTCGAGCGCGTCGGCCGCCTCGTCGCCGACCTGCGCGCTGCGGGGCACAGCATCACCCACGTCGACCTCGGCGGCGGCCTTGGTGTCCCCTATCGGCCGGAGGACAATCCCCCGACTCCGGCCGAATATGGCGCGATGGTCGCACGCGTGACAAAGGATTGGGACGTCACCCTGATGTTCGAGCCCGGCCGCGTCATTGCGGGCAACACCGGCGTGCTCCTGACCGAAGTGCTGTGGGTCAAGCCCGGCGCGACCCACCCCTTCGTCATCGTCGACGCCGCGATGAACGACCTTGCGCGCCCCGCGCTCTACGATGCCTGGCATGATTTTGTCGCGGTGAAGCCGACGGGTGAAAAAATGATCGCGTCGATCGTCGGCCCGGTGTGCGAAACGGGCGACACCTTCGCGCGCGACCGCGAAATCGACGCGGTTCAGCCGGGCGCCCTCGCGGTGTTCCGTACCGCGGGCGCTTATGGTGCGACCATGGCCTCGACCTACAACAGCCGCAGCCTCGTGCCCGAGGTGCTCGTCGATGGTGATCGCTACATCACCGTCGCCGACCGCATCGCCGCGGGCACGATCATGGCGGCGGAGCGCGTCCCCGACTGGATCGATTGAATCGGTCCTCCCCCGCAGGGGGAGGGGGACCACCCGAAGGGTGGTGGAGGGGCAGGGGAGGGCAGGCGCTGCGTTTGACTGCCCCGTGCCCCTCCACCACTTCGCTGGTCCCCCTCCCCGTTCCGGGGAGGATCTGTTAGGGCCTCCACCATGCACCAACTCCCCATCTTCCTGAACCTGACCGGCCGCACCGTCGTGCTGGTCGGCGAAGGGGAGGCGGCGGAGGCCAAGGCGCGCCTCATCCAGCGCGCGGGCGGGCGCATCATCTCCGCGTGGGAGGCAGGCGCGACCATCGCCTTCGTCGCGCTGGGCGACGAGGCCGCGGCGCGCGCCGCCGCCGACGCGCTCCGCGCCCACGGCCTGCTCGTCAATGTCGTCGACCGTCCCGATCTCTGCGATTTCACCACCCCGGCGATTGTCGACCGCGCCCCCGTCACCATCGCCATCGGCACCGGCGGCGCGTCGGCGGGGCTCGCCAAAGCGATCCGCCAGCGCCTCGAGGCGCTGCTCCCCGCGCGGCTTGGCGACCTTGCCGGGGCGCTCTACGCCGCGCGCGCCGCGATGAAGGCGCGCTGGCCTGTCGCCGCCGACCGCCGCCGTGCGATCGACGCCGCCCTCGCGCCCGGCGGCGCGCTCGATCCGCTCGACGCCGGCGCGGCGGACCGAGTGGGCGAATGGCTCGCTGCCGCAGCGCCGGATCGGCCATCGCGTCTCGAAACCATTCGCCTGACGAGCGCCGACCCGGACGAGCTCACGCTGCGCGCCGCGCGTCTGCTCGGCGAGGCCGATCATGTCTTTCACCCGCCGCACATCCCCGCCGCGATCCTGGCCCGCACCCGCGCCGACGCGGCGCGCCACATCGCCGCCGCACCGCCGCGGGAATCGCCGCCCGGCCTGTCGTTATGGCTGGAGATGCAGGTCATCGCGCTCTAGGCTGTATCGGCATTCAGCCCGGGGTAAGGGCTCCCGGGCCTTTCCGGCCTCGCGACACGAACGGAAAGATGGGGCGGCTCGCGGGTCGTCGTCACCCCTCCCCGACCTTGCGGTCGCCGGTCAGGATCGTCGCGCGCGGTTCATTGATTCAGTCCATGTTTTTTCAGCGCGTGGCGAATCTGGTCGTAACTCAGGCCAAGCGCCTCGGCGGCGACTTTCTGGTTATAGCGGCATCGCGCCATCGTGTCGGCGAGGATCGCCTTTTCATAGCTGTCGACCGCAGCGCGCAGGTCGCTCACCGGGCCCGGCGAGGGTGACGGCGCGGCGGGAGGGGCGGCGACGGACGCCGCGGCGTTCGCACGTTCGGCCTTCGCCGCGCGCACCGTGGGTTGCCACGGGCTGGCAAAGGGGTCGAAGCTCAATGCGTCGATCGGCTTCGTCGGATCGCCCCAGCGATAGACGGCGCGCTCGATGACGTTCCTGAGTTCGCGGACGTTGCCCGGCCAGTCGTGCCCTTCCATCGCCGCCAGCGCGCGCGGGCCGAATCCGGGCCATTCGTCCCAGCCGACGACCGCCGCCATGCGCTGCCCGAAGTAAGTGGCAAGCACCTCGATATCGCCTTCGCGTGCGCGCAAGGGGGGCAGGGTGATGACCTCGAACGACAGCCGGTCGAGCAGGTCGGCCCTGAACCGGTTTTCTTCGACCAGCGCGGGGAGATGCTCGTTGGTCGCCGCGACGATGCGCACATCGACGCGGATCGGGCGCGACGCGCCGACGCGCGTGATCTCGCCATATTCGACCGCGCGGAGCAGCCGTTCCTGCGCGCCCATCGACATGGTCGCCAGTTCGTCGAGAAAGAGCGTGCCGCCGTCGGCCTCCTCGAAGCGTCCCGCGCGGCTGCGCGTCGCGCCGGTGAAGGCGCCCGCTTCGTGTCCGAACAGTTCGCTTTCGATCAGCGTCTCGGGCATCGCGGCGCAGTTCATGATCACATAAGGCCGATCCCAGCGCGTCGACAGACGGTGCAGGCGCTCGGCGATCAGTTCCTTGCCCGTCCCGCGCTCGCCGATCACCAGCACCGGGCGGTCGAGCAGCGCCGCCTGGCTCGCGCGATCGACCGCGTCCTGAAAGGCCGCCGACTGGCCGATGAATTGCGTTTCGCGCTCCATTCCCAACCATTGGCAAATTTCCCCGATGATTGGCAAGATAAATCAGCGCGGAGAGTGAATTGCGCGTAAAGTTTCCCGCATTTCTGCCAGTTTTGATAGTTGGCACGCCTCCTGCAAAGATTTCTGCGAACCGGCGCACAGCGCTCCGGTGCAGCACATAGGAAGGTTGAAACGATGAAAACGAAGATTGCCCAGGCCGCTACTTTCGCGTTCAGCGCGGTGGGCGCGCTGGCCATTTTCGTCGGCGCGATCAACTATCCTGCCGCCTCTGCCAGCGCCGCCGGCCTCCCCGTCGTCGGCCTGGTGGGTGCTGCTTCGACCCCGGCGGTCGGCCCGATGGCCTGACCGGCACTGGTGCCGGGGCACTCTCCCCCCTTGCCCCGCCCCGGCACCAGCCTTTTTTGAACAAGACAACCAGGTCTCAAGTTTTCGACAGGAGTTTCCCAATGGGTATTTTTTCACGAACCCGCGACATCATCGCCGCCAACGTCACCGACCTGCTCGACCGGGCCGAGGATCCTGAAAAGATGATCCGCCAGATCATCTTCGAGATGAACGAAACGCTTGTCGAAGTTCGCGCTTCCGCCGCCCGCACCATTGCGGACCAGAAGGAGATGCGCCGCCACATCGCCAAACTCGAGAGTCTGCAGGACAGCTGGAAGGAAAAGGCCGAACTCGCGCTGTCGAAGGACCGCGAAGACCTCGCCACCGCCGCGCTCGTCGAAAAGCAGAAGGCCGGCGACATGGCCGAGCGACTCAAGGCCGAGATCGCCGTCCTCGACGACGCGCTGTCCGGTTATGAAGCCGACATCGCCAAGCTTCAGAAAAAGCTGTCGGAAGCGCGCGCGCGCCAGTCGAATATCGTCAACCGCCTCGAAAGCGCCGAGAACCGCTATCGCCTCCGCGAAATGACCAACGGCGACCGCGTCGAAGACGCTTTCTCGCGCTTCGAGATCCTTGAGCGCCGCGTCGACGAAGCCGAGGGCCGGGCCGATGCGCTGGGTCTCGGTTACAAGAAGTCGCTCGACGAAGAGATCGCCGAACTTCAGGCTGCCGACAAGGTCGCCGACGAGCTCGCCGCGCTGAAGGCCGCGCAGGCCAAGAAATAAGGAGCCGGACCGATGGAAGAAGTCATCATCGTCCCGATCGTCATCGGAACGCTCTTCCTCGGTCTGCCCTGGCTGATCCTCCACTATATCACCAAGTGGAAACAGGCCAAGACGCTGACCGGAGAAGATGAACAGCTGCTCGACGAACTTTACGATACGGCCAGACGGCTCGAGAATCGTCTACATACCGTCGAACGGATTATCAGCGCCGACCATCCCGACTTCCGCCCCGCGGTACGCAGCGATGAAGAGCTGGCGCAGCTTGAAAACATAAACCGGAGGAACTGAGATGTCTGCCAGCCGCACCAAATTCTACCTCGACAAACAGAACGCCAAATGGAGCGGCGTATGTTCGGGAATCGCGGACTATAGCGGGATCGACGTGCTCTGGGTTCGCGTCGGCGCCGTGCTGCTCACCCTGATGGGCGGCTTTCCCTGGACGTTGATCGCTTACTGGATGGTCGCCTGGATGGGATCGCCCAAGCCTTTCGCGCTATACGGATCGCAGGAAGAAGCCAAGTTCTGGCAAGGGGTGCGCAGCAACCCCGCCGCGTCGACCCGCGACATCAAGTCGCGCTTTCGCGACATCGATCGCCGGCTTGCCGACATCGAACTTTACTACACCAGTCACAACCGTCGGCTCGCCGACGAGATTGAAAGCCTGCGCTGAGCGGCGGCTGAAACGCAACAGGGAGACTTTTCATGAATTTCGGTGGCACCACCTTCGTCCTCGCCATCATCGCCCTGTCGATCGGCGGCTGGATGTTCACCACCTGGATCCGCGCCAAGCATGGCTATCCGGTCGAAAATGAATGGGGTGGCACGGTTCATCGAACCGACCCCGACGCTGATCGAAAAATCAGGCTCCTGACCGACGACAATGCCAAGCTCGCCAGCCAGGTCAGCCGGCTGGAGGAACGGATCGCGGTGCTCGAAAGGATCGCGACCGAAGAGGGCGGCAAAGCGGCACAGCTTGCCGATCAGATCGACCGCCTGCGCTGAGGGGAAAAATGATGAATCTCGATGTTCTGAATGCCATTGCACCCGTGGCGGCCCTCGTCGGCCTCGCCGGGGTCGCGGGTTGGGTTTTCACCACCTGGCTGCGCGTCAAGAACGGCTATCCGCTCGAAAACAGCTGGGGCAAGGCGGTCTATCCGCGCACCAATGACGAAGCGATGGAGCGCGTGAAGCTGATCAGTCAGGAAAATGCCCAGCTGCGCGCCGAGCTTGGCTCGGTGAAGGACCGGCTGGCGGTGGTCGAGCGCATCGTCACCGACGAGAGCCACCGCGTCGCGGCCGAGATCGAGGCGCTGCGGCGTCCCGCGAACTGAGGAGATAGGTAGATGGAAACGATCATCATCCTGTTCATCGTCGTCGGCCTGCCGGTCACGCTCGGCATCGGCTACGCCGCCTATGAACGTCACCTCAAGTTCAAGGAACGGCAGTTCCAGGCGATCAGCAGCGAGACGGCGGAAAAGGCCGCGCAATATGCGGTGCACACCGAACGGCTCGAACAACGCGTCCGCGTGCTCGAACGCATCGTGACCGACAAGGGAATTGACGTCGCCGACGAGATCGAAAAGCTGCGCGACGCCCCGCTCAACTGACGCAACGATAAAAGCAGGAAAGGAACCTCCCCATGGGTCCGTTTGAAATGGTCGTCGGCATCGTCCTCATCGTGACGATCGGCAGCATTATCCGCGCCAGGTACGGCATCCGGCGCGACCGCCACGGCAACGGCCATGTCGCCGGACACGACGTCGAGACCAAGGCGCTGCAGGCCGAAATCCGCGCGCTCAAGGAGCGCATTCAGGTGCTCGAACGCATCGCCACCGACCATAATCGCGCCGTCACGCTCGACCAGGAAATCGAGAAGCTGCGCGACGGCAGCAAGATCTGAACGCCGGTAAAGGAGCAACGCTCATGGCTTTCATCACTCCCGACCTCACCACCGCCGCGATCGCGCTGACCGCGCTCACCATCGTCAGTCTCGTCGCGCTGCGCGGCTGGCGCGACTGGATCCAGCTCAAGCGCGAGGAGCTCGCCGCGGGTCACACCCAGCTGGCGCACGATCCCACGGTGCCGCACGCCGGATCACGGATCGAGATTGCCGACCTCAAGGAACGGCTGCGCAAGCTGGAAGCGATCGCGGCAGGGGTCGATCTGTAAGACTTTGGTCTGGTAAATGGCCGTTCGCATCGAGCGAAGTCGAGATGCCCCGCGGCCCGGCGCACGGTTGCAGGGTGTCTCGACTTCGCTCGACACGAACGGAAGTATAGGTTTGCGCCCCTTCCAACGCCCGGCAAAATCTGCCACTGCCCGCGCCCATGCGCAGCCTTTCCGACATTTTCGAAGAATATGAGTTTCTCGACGGTGACGACCGCTATCGCCTGCTGATCGAACTCGGCCGCGAACTGGAGCCGATGCCCGATGCGCTCAAGACCGACGCGACGCTGGTGCGCGGCTGTTCGGCGAGCGTGTGGGTCTATCCGGTACCGCGGGACGACGGCCGCCTGCATTTCCTTGCCGACAGCAATGCCGCGATCACCAAGGGCATCGTCGCGCTCGTCCTCGCCGCGGTGCAGGACAAGCCCGCGGCCGAGGTCGCCGACATGGACGTCGCCGCCGCGCTCGCGCCCTTCGACCTGACGCGCCAGCTTTCGTCGAACCGCACGCAGGGCGTGCCCAACATGATCGCGCTCGTCCGGGACACCGCCCGCCGCCTCGCCGCGGGCTGACCGGTCAGTTCGAAAGCTCGCGCAGCAGGCTGTCCCAATGCGCGAGCGCCGGGGCAATCGCCGCGACGGGGACGCGCTCGTTGAGTCCGTGGGCAAAGCTGTCGCTCGCTTTCGAGAACAGCCCGGCGACGCCGTAACTCGGCACGCCGTTCATGCGGAAATGATAGCTGTCGGTCGCCCCCGCGCTCATCGACGGGATGATCGGCAGGCCCGGCGCGCGCGCGTGGACGGCTTTCTTCACCGCCGCCATCACATCGGCGCGGAGCGGCGAGGCGTCGCTGGCGCTTGCGTCGGGATCGGTCAGCACCTTGACCGCGGGGTCGGCGATGACGCGCTCCAGCTCGGAACGCACCGCCTCGACCGCGACGCCGGGAAAGATACGGCAGTTGATGTTCGCCGTCGCGCGCTGCGGCAGCGCATTTTCGGCGTGCCCGCCCTTCACCAGCGTCGGCACGCAGGTGGTGCCGATCTGCCCGACATATTCGGGATCGGCGCGAATCGTCGCGATCGCCTTGGTATCGGTCGGGTCGGCGGCAAAGGTCTTCAGCGCCGCCCCGATCTCGCCGCCGACCCGATCGGCGACGATCGGCAGGCCGATCCGGGTCAGCTCGTTGACCTGCGGCCGGAAGCGATAGGCGCCGACCTTGACCAGGGCATCGGCAAGCTGAACGATCGCGTTGACCGGCGACGGGCGCGAGCTGTGGCCGCCGGCATTGGTCACCTCCAGCGTGAAATCGGCATAGGTCTTCTCGCCCGCTTGCAGGCTGTAGTATTGCGGCTTGCCGTCTTCGCCGATCAGCCCGCCGCCGCCGTCGCCGTTTAGCGCGAACTCGGCGTTGCGATACTTGGCGGCAAGCGCACGCGTCGTCGCCATTTCGGTTTCCTCGTCACCCGTCAGCAGCAGGATGATCGACCGCTTCGGCTTGAACCCGTCGCGCTTCAGCTGCGCCATCGTCGCGACCATCATCGCGATGTCGAACTTGTTGTCTTCCGACCCGCGCCCGAAAATATAGCCCTCCTCCTCGACCGGCAGGAAGGGATCGCGCGTCCAGTCCTTCGGGTCAGCCTCGACGACATCCATATGACCGAGCAGCAGGATGGGTTTTTTGTCGGTCGTGCCGCGCAGCGTGACCGCCAGCGTCGCCGTCTCGCCCATCGGGGTGATTTCGATGTCGGCGTCGGCATAGCCCGCGGCCTTGAGCACCCCGGCGTAATAGGCGGCAAGTTCGGGCACCTTGCCGCGGCCCTTGACCGTCGGGATCGCGATGCTGTCCTTCAATATCTGCTTCGCGGCTGCGGCGTCGGCGGGTTTGGCGTGGGCGGGCGCGGCGGCGACAAGCGCGGCGGCGAGGGCGAGCGGCAGGGACAGGTTGCGCATGAAAAGCAGTTAAGCGGCTTCGCCCGATGGCGGCAAGAGCCAATGTCCCGCCTTGCCCGTTCGCGAGCAAAGGGCATCGCCGAATCGGCTTGACTGATGCTCGTTTCGATATAAATATGATATCATCTTTATATCGACTCGGAGGGATTTATGGTCGAGAGTGGGGCACCGGCGCTCAATCGCAGCCGCGAAACGCGCGCCAATACGCAAAGCGGCTATTGGATGCTGTTCATCTGGCTGGTGCTGCTCGGCATCGCCGTCTGGGCGGCGATCACCAATGCCAACGCCGACGTGGTGATGGCATGGAAATGGATCGTCGCGGCCACCGCCGCGGTCGTCGGCACGCTCATCCTTTGCGGCTTTTATCTCATCAACCCCAATGAAGCCGCGGCGATCCAGCTGTTCGGCGCATATAAGGGCACCGACCGGCAGGAAGGGCTGCGCTGGGTGCTCCCCTGGCTGACGCGCAAGAAGATCGCGGTGCGCGCGAACAACGTCATTTCGGACAAGATCAAGGTCAACGACCTGCGCGGCAACCCGATCGAGATGGCGGCGCAGGTCGTGTGGCGCGTCACCGACACCGCGCAGGCGCTGTTCGACGTCGACGATTACAAGGAGTTCGTCATGGCGCAGATCGAGGCGGCGGTGCGCTCGATCGGCTCGCGCTACCCCTATGACGATATCGAACATCAGGAAGTCACGTTGCGTGGCAACCATGAAGAGGTCGGCGCCGAGCTGCGCAAGGCACTGATCGAGCGGTTGACCGTCGCGGGCATCACCGTCGACGAATGCGGCCTCACCCACCTCGCTTATGCGCCCGAGATCGCGGGGGCGATGCTCCGCCGCCAACAGGCCGAAGCGGTGATCGCCGCGCGCAAGAAGCTGGTCGAGGGCGCGGTGACGATGGTCGAAATGGCACTCCAGCACCTGTCGGACAAAAAGGTCGTCGACCTCGACGACGAGCGCAAGGCGGCGATGGTGTCGAACCTGATGGTCGTGCTGTGCGGCGAACGCGATACGCAGCCGGTCGTCAACGCCGGCTCGCTTTACTGAGGCGCGCCGGACGCGAACGATGACCGGTTCTGCCAAAAAGGCCTTTGCCCTTCGCCTTGATCCCGCGCTGTTCGCCGCGGTCGAGCGGATGGCCGCGGCCGACCTGCGCAGCGCCAACGCCGAGATCGAAGTGCTGCTGCGCGAGGCGCTGGCGCGGCGCGGCGTGCCGGTCAAGCCACCCGCGCCGCCGCGCCGTGGCCGTCCGCCGAAGACCGATGCGCAGGACTGATCCGGCGATTGCCGCGCAATCACAAAAGGAGTTTCGACATGCTGCACCTGTTCCTCGACGACCGCCCCTGGTTCCGCGCGAAACGGCGCGGTTATGGCACCGGCCTGCCGATCGCGTGGCAGGGCTGGGCGATGCTGGCGGCGCATATCGCACTCATCACCGGCATTGCGGTGCTGCTGCGCGACCAGCCCGTGGCGCTCACCCTTGCCGTCATCCTCGCCGGGCTGGCGCCGATGCCGCTCTATCGGGCGCGCACCGAGGGCGGCTGGCGCTGGCGTTGATGCGGCGCCGAGGGTTGATGTAGCAGCGGCTTTGGGGTGGGGGGCGGCCATAAAGCCCTCTCCCCTTCAGGGGAGAGGGGGACCATCCAAAACCCTCTCAACTGCGGCTAGGCAGCAAGCTGCCAAGCCTTCGTGTCTCTCCCCTGAAGGGGAGAGAGCCCGAAATGCCAACGGCCACTTCCGGTCGAAACCGGCCGCAACACCGACCATCTTCGCGAACGGCTATCCGCCATGCGCGTCGCGCAGTTCGCGTTTCAGTACCTTGCCGATGGGACTGCGCGGCAGTTCGTCGACTTGCCTGATCGCGCTCAGCCGCTGCGTCTTGCCGACCTTGGCGTTGCACGTCTCGCGCACGCTTTCGGCATCGGCGCCGGGTTTCAGCACGACGAAGGCGACGGGGGTTTCGCCCCATTCCTCGCTGGGCATCCCGACCACGGCCGCCTCGACGACGCGCTCGTCGGCGAGCAAAATGGCCTCAAGGTCGCTCGGAAAGATGTTGAAGCCACCCGAAATGATCATGTCCTTCGCGCGGTCCATCAGCGTCAGGAAACCGTCCTCGTCGATCCGCCCGATATCGCCATGGCGATAGAAGAGCTGTCCCTCGCTGTCGTACCAGTGCATCGCCTTCGTCGCGTCGGGGCGGTTGTTGTACCCGGTCATCATTGCGGGTGAACGGCCGACAATCTCCCCCACCGACCCTTGCGGCAGTTCGTTGCCGTCCTCGTCGATCACCTTGGCGACATGGCCCGGCGCGGGTTTGCCGACGGTGTGCAGCTTGTCAGGGAACTGATGCGCTTCGAGGATGAAGGCCGCGCCGCCTTCGGTCATGCCGTAAATCTCGACCAGCCCACCCGGCCAGCGTTTCAGCACATCGGCCTTGAGCGCCGCTGGAAAAGGCGCCGAGGTGCAGTATTTCATCACGAAGCTCGAAAGGTCGAAGCGGTCGAAATCGTCGAGCGCCATGATGCGGCGATATTGCACCGGCACGAGCATGCAGTTGGTCGCGCGCTCGCGCTCCGCCAGTTCGAGGAAGCCGCGCGCGTCGAACTTTTTCATCAGGACGACCCGTCCGCCCGATCCGACGGTTGGCATGAAACTGGCCATCGTCGTGTTCGAATAGAGCGGCGTCGACAGGATCGTCACTGCGTTCGGGCCATAGGCGGGCGCGCCGCGCTGGATATGCTGCCAGCGCATTGCATGGCTGTGGATGATGCCTTTCGGCGTGCCGGTGGTGCCCGATGAATAGATGATGTTGAAACCGTCGTCGGGGCCGATCGCGGCGGGCTGCGGCGCGGCGTCTGCGGGCGCAATCCAGTCGGTCAGCGGCGTGCCCGCGTCGCCGCCGTCCATCGCGATCAGGTCGCTCGCGGCGATGTCCTGCCCGTCGAGGCTCGCCTTCGCCGCCGTGTCGAGGAACAGGTGGCGCGCCCCGGTGTCGGCGATCATCGCCGCCATCTGTTCGCCCGTCGCGCTGTTGGTGATCAGCCCCGCAACCCCGCCGGCGCGCAGCGTGCCAAGGATCACCGCCATCTGCTCGACGCTGTTCAGGCCCGCGATCGCCGTGCGGTCGCCCTTGACCAAACCGTCCCGTTGCAGGCGCGCGGCGATTCGGTCGGTCAATCGATCGAGGTCGGACCAGGTGAGCCGTCGTTCTGCGTCGGCCGCCGCTACGGCATCGGGACGTTCCGCGGCGTGCGCGCGGACAAGGGCGGGCAGGGTGGCAAAGCCGCTGTCGAGCATTTCGAGACTGGTCATGGCGCATGGGTTAGCACAGTCGAAAGGCGGTGCAACGCCGCCGCCGGTCCCTTCCTTGCCGGACAGGCCGACCGGCGTTGCGTCCGGCAGGGACGAATCGGCGACTTCGAACCTGTCACGCCATCCAGCTTGCTTGACCAAAAGTTTCAGCTTGCTACTCATCTTCGACATAAAGAAACCAGCGATTCCCGGAGATGATGCCCGATGCACCCCTCAGTCCACGCCCGCACCAACCCTGAAAAGGCCGCGATCATCGTCGCCGAGACGGGAGAGGAAATCAGCTATGGCGACCTTGACGCCGCCTCGAACCGCGCCGCGCAGCTGTTCCGCGCCAACGGGCTGGGGCATGAGGATGTCGTTGCCTTCATGCTCGACAACACGCCGCATTATTACGGCCTGACCTGGGGCGCGCAGCGCGCGGGGCTGCGCTATGTCTGCATCTCGTCGCGGCTGACGCAGGACGAGACCGACTATATCCTGGACAATTCGGGCGCGCAGATCCTCGTCGTCTCGGCCAGTCTCGCCGACGCCGCGCAGCGGCTGACGACCGGCATCAAGCGCTTTGTGATGGGCGGCGCCATCGCGGGTTATGAAAGCTGGGAGGATGCCGTCGCGGCCATGCCCGCGACGCCCGTTGCCGACGAGCGCGCGGGGGTTGACATGCTCTATTCGTCCGGGACCACCGGGCGCCCCAAGGGTGTGCGCGTTCCGCTGCCCGAGGATCCGGCGATCGACGCGACGAACAGCCTGGTCATGCTCGCTTCGGCAGTGTTCCAGATCAATGCGGACAGCATCTATCTCTCGCCCGCGCCGCTCTATCACGCCGCGCCGCTCCGCTGGTCGATGACGATCCACCGGCTCGGCGGCACCGTCGTCCTGATGAAGAAGTTCGATCCCGAAGCGGCGCTGGCGCACATCGAACGCTATCGCGTGAACAGCAGCCAATGGGTGCCGACGCATTTCGTGCGGATGCTGAAACTGCCGGAGGAGGTGCGGAACCGCTACGATCTTTCGTCGCTCAAGGTCGCGATCCATGCCGCCGCGCCGTGCCCGGTGCCGGTGAAGCAGGCGATGATCGACTGGTGGGGACCGGTATTGTATGAATATTATGCCGGATCCGAAGGCAATGGCATGACCTTCATCTCCAGCACCGACTGGCTGACGCACAAGGGCAGCGTCGGGCGCCCGATCCTCGGCGCCGTGCATATCATGGGCGAGGACAATGAAACCGAACTCGGCGTGGGCGAGGAAGGCACGATCTTTTTCGAGAGCGAGAATGTCTTCGAATATCATGGCGACGACGAAAAAACGGCGTCGAGCCGCAATTCGAAAGGCTGGTCGACGCTCGGCGATGTGGGCAGGCTCGACGAGGAGGGCTTTCTCTACCTCACCGACCGCAAGAGCTTCATGATCATCTCGGGCGGGGTGAACATCTATCCGCAGGAAATCGAGAATCACCTTGTCACCCATCCCAAGGTCGCCGACGTCGCGGTGGTCGGCGGTCCGCACGAGGAGATGGGCGAGGAGGTGATCGCGGTGGTCCAGCCCGCCGACATGGCCGAGGCGGGCGACGCGCTGCGCGACGAGCTCATCGCCTATGCGCGCGAAAAACTGTCGGGGGTGAAGATTCCGCGCCGTATCGACTTCCTCGAAGCCTTGCCGCGCCATGACACGGGCAAGCTCTACAAACGCCTGCTTCGCGACCGATATTGGGAGAAGGCGAAGGCGGAGGCCTGATGCAATGACCGCCGCGCGCGTCGAGTTTTTCTTCGATCTATCCTCGCCCTGGACCTGCCTCGCCTTTCACAACCTGCCTGCCGTGCTCGAACGGACAGGCGCGAGCGCGCTGTATCGGCCGATCCTCGTCGGCGGCGTGTTCAATGCGGTCAATCCCGCCGTCTATGCGGCGCGCGAGCAGACCGACAACCGGCGGCTCCAGCATAGCTGGAAGGTGCTGAAGGACTGGGCGCGCCTTGCCGACGTGCCGATGAATTTTCCCTCGCGATGGCATCCGGCAAAGAGCATCGCCGCGATGCGTTTCTGCTGCGCGATCGAAGCGGATCAGGCGGCGCTCGTCCGCTTTGCGCGCGGCGCCTTCGCGAGCTATTTCGACCGGCAGGAAAATCTCGACGACCCGGTGGTGCTCGCGGCGGTCGCCGATGCCGAGGGGCTCGACGGCGCCGCGCTCGCCGCCGCGGCGGGGAGCGATGCGGTCAAGGCGCGGCTGCGTGCGAACACCGATGAACTCATCGCGCGCGGCGGCTATGGTTCGCCGACGATCTTCGTCGATCGCGATGACATGTATTTCGGCAACGACCAGCTTCCGCTTGTCGAGGCGGCTCTAAAACATAAAACGCAGAGGACTCTCGCATGAAGGACCGGATTTCGATCACCATGCTCGACGGCGGGATCGCCGACGTCCGGCTGATCCGCGCCGACAAGATGAATGCGCTCGACAGCGCAATGTGGGAAGCACTGGCCGAAGCGGTCGATCAGCTGAAGGCGACGGCGGGGCTGCGCGTCGTCGTCCTGTCGGGCGAGGGGCGCGCCTTTTGCGCGGGCCTCGACCTTTCGAGCCTCGGCGGCGATCGCGACCCCGGCGCGAGCAGCGCGGGCGGGGGGCTCGCCGAACGGACACGGGGCATCGCCAATAATGCCCAATATGCCGCCTGGGGCTGGCGCGAGCTGCCTGTGCCGGTGATCGCGGCGGTGCACGGCGTCGCCTTTGGCGCGGGCAGCCAGATCATGGCCGCCGCCGACATCCGCATCGTCCACCCCGACACGCGCATCGCGATCATGGAGATGCGCTGGGGCCTCGTCCCCGACGTGGCGGGGATGGCGCTGTGGCGCACGCAGGTCGCCGACGATGTGCTGCGCGAGCTTGTCTACACCAACCGCGAGTTCACCGGGTCGGAGGCGAAGCTGCTTGGCTTTGCGACGCATGTGTCGGACGACCCGCTGGCCAAGGCGATGGAACTCGCCGCGGTGATTGCCGACAAGAACCCGCACGCGATCCGCGGCGCCAAGCGCCTCTGCAACATGCTCGGCGATGCGAGCGACGCCGAAATCCTGCAGGCCGAAAGCGACGAGCAGGTCAAGCTCATCCGCACCCCGAACCAGATCGAGGCGGTGATGGCGCATATGGAAAAGCGCAGGCCCAATTTTGTCGACTAGCTGTTTGGTCCCAGCATGTGATGGTGTAGACTTGTCGCCGTTGCAGCGGAGGGAGCTATGGGACAGATTTTACACGGGAGCGCCAAGACCACGCACGCCATTCGAGGCGAGCTACAGCGATCGCAAGCTTCGGTCGCGAGCCTCGCGAGGAAGTACGGGATCAACGAGAAGACCGTCTTGAAGTGGCGCCATCGGCAGTCTGTGGACGACATGCCGATGGGGCCGAAGGAGCGCCGCAGCACCGTCCTCTCGCCTATGGAAGAAGCTGCCATCGTGGCGTTGCGGGTTCAGGCGCGGTTGCCGCTCGACGACGTCTACATCGCGCTAAAGGACGTGATCCCGCAGTTGACGCGCTCGTCGCTGCATCGCTGCCTGCAACGGCATGGCATCAGCCGCCTGCCCAAAGCGGACCGCGAGAAGCCGAAGAAGTTCAAGGATTATGAGATCGGCTACTTCCACATCGACATCGCCGAGCTACGCTATGAGGGCGGCAAGGCCTTCCTCTATGTGGCGGTGGACCGCACCTCGAAGCTGGTCTTCGCCCGCATCTATCGCAAGGCCACAAAGCTTGCCGCCGCAGCTTTCCTCAAGGTGCTGGTCAAGACCGTGCCTTACAGGATCCACACCGTGCTGACCGACAATGGCGTCCAGTTCGTCCAGCCCCAGCGCGGCCAGAGCCGGCAATGGCTGATCCACATCTTCGAGCGGGTCTGCCTCGAAAACGGCATCGAGCATCGGCTGACCAAGCCCTACCACCCATGGACCAATGGTCAAGCCGAGCGGATGGTCCGAACCATCAAGGAAGCGACCGTCAAATCCTTCCATTATGCCTCGATCCAGGAACTGCGACGACACGTCAGCGACTGGCTGATCGCCTACAACTTCGCCAAGCAGCTCAAGGCTCTCAAGTTCAGGACACCATATGAAGCCATCGAGGAACTCTGGAAATCAAAGCCCGATGTCTTTATCGTCAAACCCAACCATCACATGCTGGGACCAAACAACTAGGCTGTAGTGACAATTTAATCATTTGAGCCACAACATTATGCTTGCGAGTTTGATGAAGCCAAGGAAGTTTGCGGCGAGTTTGTCATGGCGGGTGGCGATGCGTCGCCATTGCTTGAGTTTGGCGAAGAAGCCCTCGATGCCCCAGCGCTGCTTGTATGCGATGCGGTCGTAACTGCGCTGGACCTTGCGGTGGCGGCGGGGCGGAATGACCGGTTCGCCGCCTTGTTCGGTGATGAGATCGCACAGGCTATCGGCGTCGTAGGCGCGGTCGGCCAGCACGTGTTCGGCCTTCAGGCCGCGGATCAGGTCGCAGGCCGGGGCCATATCGTTCTGCTGGCCGGGGCCGAGCATGAAGCGCACCGGCAGGCCGAGAGCATCGACTACAGCGTGGATCTTGGTCCCGAACCCGCCTCTTGAGCGGCCCAGAGCCTGGGCTTGAACGCCCCCCTTTTTACCCTGGCCCCGGCGGCCTGGGCTTGGGCACGGATTACGGTGGCGTCGATCGCCAGCCATTCGATGTCGGGGTCATCGGACACGGCTGCGAATATCCGGTCGATCACCCCCTGTTCGATCCAACGATAATAGCGCCGCTTTACAGTCTGGTAGGGGCCAAATCGCTCGGGCAGATCACGCCACCGCCCACCCGAATGCGCCAGCCACAGCAAAGCATCCAGAAACCGCCGACCATCGCTGCGCGGTCCGCGCTTGCCCTTGCGGCCACCGGGCACAAACTCCCGAAGCCGCTCCCACTGATCGTCCCTGAGAACCTCGCCTTCCACACCAGCCTCCAAAAGCCAGTGTTGAATCAGAACTCGCGTCAGTTGGGAATCCCTAAATTGTCACTACAGCCTAGAGCGCGATGACCTGATATTGACCCACCGTGATTGCCCCCTGAAGTTCGTCGGCAAGAAGCGTCTCGCAGGACGGGCTGGTTGCCCGGACCAGAGACGCGCCGCTGTCCGGCGGGCTTCAGGGGGCAACCCCTCCGGCGGGCCGATTCTGGCCGATTGCCACGTTGCTCGTCGGGCGCGATGTCCCGCATCGCGCCGCTCCTCGCCCCTCGCACTCGACCAGAATCGCCTCCGTCACGGTGGGTCAATATCAGGTCATCGCGCTCTAGGGGTTTGCAGGTTGTGTATGGCGTGCCGGGACCTGCGCCGGACGCGCCATCAGCGGGCGCCATCCCGCTTCCCGTTCGCGGCGGCGGCAATAGGTTGTCAGCCCGATTTCGAGCGCGAGCATCATGTAGATGAACGGCTGGAAGGCGATGCCGACGAAAAGAGATCCGACCATATAGATGATATGGCCGTGCTGAAGCGCGGTCGCCAGCGGTGCAATCCACTGCTCTTCGGCGCGGCGCGTCCTGAGGTAGCGGCGTCGGAGCTGTTCCATGCGGGCGAGACCGATCGCGTGGAGGAGCAGCCAGAGCGCGAGGCCCGGATAACCCTGTTCGCCGAGCATCTCGAAATAGCTCGAATGATAGGCGCGCGACTGTTCTTCATACACCGTCGGTTCGGCGTTCTGCGGGGCATCGGGGTCATAATCGCTCGCCGCCTTTTCGACGCGCACGCGGTTCTGGATATAGGCCTCGAAACCGCCGCCGAAGGGGTTTTCCTTGGCATAGTCCCATGTCCACTGCCACACCGCGACGCGGGTGGAAGCCGACTGGTCCGCGCGGTGGTTGCGGATCGTTTCCATGCGCTCGGTAAAGCTTTGCGGCAGGAAGGGAATGGCGGCGATGGCGAGCAGCCCCGCCCCGGTGATATAGAGAAAGCGGTGCCTGACCGCGCGCAGCGACAGCACCGCGAGCACCGCGAGACAGACGAGCCCGGTGCGCGCCTGCGTCCCCACGGGGAGCAACATGCACGCGAAACAAAGCGCGAAAGCGAAGAGCGACACGCGCCAGTCGGGCGGAAAGATCGTCCCGTGGCGTCGGTACCAGAGGATGAGAGGGATGATCGCGATGCCGACCGTCGACATGATCGACCCTTCGTAGAGCCCGTAATTTTCGTTGAGCAGCAGCTGGAGCGTCCCGTAACCGCCGCCGCCCGCCGCGGTCTTGATGCCGCCCGCGATCGCGATCGACGCGGCGGACAGCAACATGATGAGCGCAAGCGCCTCGATGCGCAGCCTGGTGCGCAGGGTGAGCGGCAGGAAGATCGCCCAGAGCAGCGCCTTCCAAACCCAGCTCCATTTGTCCGCCGCCTCGACCGGGAAATCGGCCTGGATCGTCGTCATCCAGCAATAGCCGAGGATGAGTACGAGCAGGGTCTGCCGCCCCGACCATCTGGTGTCGCGCTTGTCGTCGGCGACAAGCCAGCCGACGATGGCGAGGCCGAACACGATCAGCGAGACGGGGATCGAATTGATGAGGAAATAGCTCAGCCGCTGCGGCGCGACGATGTCGATGTAGCAGAAGCAGAGGATGAACAGGAACGGCTTGCGAAAGCCGGTCCCGATGAAAGCGAACAGAAAGGCGACGAAGACCAGGTCACGCATCGGTCGGCGCGTCCCCGGTGGCGCGTTCGGCGTCGCGGCGCTGCTGCCACAGCATCCGCGGGCTCACCTCGCGGTCGAGATCGTCGCGATACAGCAGACGCCACAGCGCGATCGCCATCAGCAAGTGCGTCAGGCCAATGGAAAAATTGTCGACCATAGAGGACGCCGCCTAGGCTATCGGGGTTGACGCCGCGTTAAGCCTTGTCTGTCAAAGCCCCGCACGATGACCCGCATATTGCATGTTCTTGATCATAGCCTGCCCACGCACAGCGGCTACACCTTTCGCACCCGCGCGCTGATGAAGGCGCAGGTCGCAAAGGGGTGGGAGGTCGCCGGGGTTACCGGCGTGCGGCATCCCGACGCCGGGCCGGACGGTGAAACGATCGACGGGCTGACCTTCTATCGCACCCCGCCGATCGCGCCCGCGCGCTCGCCGCTGTACGAATGGCGTGAGATCGGCGCGCTGGCGCGGCGCGTCGAATCGCTGGCGCGCGACTGGAAACCCGATGTGCTCCACGCCCACTCGCCGGTGCTGGGCGGGCTCGCGGCGCTGCGCGTAGGCAAGCGGCTGGGCATTCCGGTGATTTATGAAATCCGGGCTTTCTGGGAGGATGCGGCGGTCGGCAACGGCACGGGGCGCGAGGGCAGTTTGCGTTACCGGCTCACCAAAATGGTCGAAACCTACGCCGTGAAATCGGCCGACGCGGTCGCGGTGATTTGCGAGGGGTTGCGCGGCGACCTGATCGCGCGCGGGGTCGATCCGGCAAAGATCACCGTGTCGCCCAACGGCGTCGATCTGGCCCTGTTCGGCGACCCGCCGCCGCGCGACGATGCGCTCGCGTCCGAACTGGGCCTCGCTTCGGATGATTCGGTGATCGGCTATATCGGCAGCTTTTACGATTATGAGGGGATCGACGACCTGATCGCCGCGATGCCCGCGCTCGTTGCGGCGCAGCCGAAGGCGCGGCTGCTGCTCGTTGGCGGCGGGCCGATGGAGGCGGCGCTCAAGCGCCAAGCCGCCGCGTCGCCGGCGTCGGCGCAGATTCATTTCGTCGGTCGCGTGCCGCATGGCGAAGTCGAACGCTATTATTCGCTGATCGACATCCTCGCCTATCCACGCAAGAAGATGCGCCTGACCGATCTTGTGACGCCGCTGAAACCGCTCGAAGCGATGGCGCAGGGCAAGCTGGTCGCGGCGTCGGATGTCGGCGGGCACCGCGAACTGATCGAGGATGGCGCGACGGGCACGCTGTTCGCGCCCGACGAGCCCGCGGCGATTGTGGACGCGCTCGACAAGCTGCTGAAAAATCGCGACATGTGGCCCCAACGGCGGCGGGCCGCACGTATTTTTGTCGAAAGTCATCGTAACTGGTCATCAAACATTTTACGTTACGAACCGGTTTACCAGCGACTGCTGCGCGGCAGCTGACGCCGTCGGCACGACGCGATGCGGGCCCGGCGGGCCATGGATTTGGGAAGATATGGACGAGACGAGCGACAAGCGGGTGAAGATCAGGGCGGGCGCGCTGCTGCGCGCGCTTCGGCCTGCGATCCCGGCGGTGATCGGCGCCGCGGCGCTGACCTTCCTTTTCGCCGCGCTGATGCCGTTCGCCTGGGTCAGCGCGATCAGCTGGAATCTGTATCTCGATCGCCTGTCGGACCTGTTCGTGCCGCCGATCGGCAATGGCGGGCGCCTTGCGCTTGCCTTTGGCATGGCTGCGGCCGCGGCGCTGATCGCCGGTTTTGTCGCGTTGCTCATCGCCAGACCCGAGGCGGCGGGGCTGTCGCGGCTGCGCGATCCGTTCCGTCGCGAAACCGAAACAAGCGACGATGATACGCCGGTGCTGACGCGCCGCCGCATCGACCTGCACCCCGACGACCCGCCGCGCCCGCCGCTTCGCGCGGGGCGCGATCTGCCCGTGGGGGGGCTCGATGGTTTCGAGACACCCGGTCGCGCAGCGGCCGCCGTTCCGGGGCACGAGGAGGATGGCGACGATGAGCTGATCCTTGCCGACCTGGCGAGCGACGACGATTTTGGCGCCGACGCGCCCTGGCTCCAGCCCGCCGAAATGACGAGTTCGGTGCCCGCATCCGATCCCGGTGACAAGTCGCTCGGCGCGATGGTCGCGCGCTTCGAGGCAGGGCTTGCGCGGCGTCGGCGGGTTGCGACCGGGCGCACGGCGGTTCCGGCGGCAGAGGCGATGGCACCCGCCGAAGAACCCGAGGTCGACTTCGCGCTCGAAGCCGCGCTCGGCACCCTGCAGCGCATGACGCGGCAATCGACGGGCTAGACGACGTGATCGCGCTTCCCGCTCGCCACGAGCGGAATCAAGGCGTTCCCAGTCTGGCGCATGCCGCTCTAATCTTCCACGGTCAATATCTCGATCCGCAGCGTTCGCGGATCGCGCCCGCACTCGACCAGGACGTCGGCGACGATATGGCCGGGCAGCCGCCATTCGAGCGCGCCCAGCCGCTCCTGTAGCGCGCGGCGCATCGGCTCAGCCTCGCCTGCGGCAAGGGCGCACGGAAAGATATGGCGCGCGCCGACGAAGCTCGCGCTGGCCCATGCCCGGAGGGTAGAGGCGCCGGGGGCAAGTCCGGGCGGCAACTCGCGGATCAGCAGATGACGCTGGCGGCGGTGCGGGCATCGGGGGCGCGGCGGGCGCGCGGGCGACCAGCGCATCATGCCGCAACTCCCGTTCTGGCGTCCTCTCTCGCCTGGTCGGCGCGCCACATGTTCATGAAATGTTCTACACGGTTTTTCAGCCGCGCGCCCGGTTCGCGTCCGCCGCGCAGGTCGCTGACAAGGCGCGGGTCGCGCACCGCTGCGCGACCGAAGGCCGTCGGCGGCATCGCCGTTTCCTTCAGAAATGCCTCGATCCGCTGCAACAGGCTGCGCTCCATCTTGTCCTCCCTGATGAGTCGTAAGGAAATCGGTCGATTCGTCCGATAGGATATTTCCTATCTGGTATCCATTTTCCTACTTGTCTAGGAAAAATCCGCTTGCTAGGAAGAAACAGGAAGGACGGGACCAGACGGCGATGATCGACCCAGTTCACGACCCGCGCGCCGCGCTCGACCGGCTATTGTCCGAAAAGGGCGTCGATTATGCACGCCTGTCACAGGTGATCGGGCGCAATCCCGCCTATATTCAGCAATATATCAAGCGGGGCTCGCCGCGGCGGCTGGCCGAACAGGATCGCGCGCGCATCGCCGCCTATCTGGGGGTGTCGGAGGCGATGCTGGGCGGGCCGGTGGCGCGCGTCGCCACCCCGGCGCGGAGCCGCGGGGCGGGGATGATCCTGGTGCCCAAGCTCGCGATCGGGGCGTCGGCGGGCGCGGGTGCCAGCGTCGATGGCGAGCCGGTCGAGGGTGAGGTCGCCTTCAACCCCAAATGGCTGCGCGACCTTGGCGCCGATCCGCGCGCGCTCAGCATCATCCGCGTTGAGGGCGATTCGATGGCGCCGACGCTCGACGATGGCGACGATATCCTCGTCGATGGCAGCGATGCGGCGGCGCGGCTGCGCGACGGCATCTATGTGCTGCGCATGGACGATGTGCTGATGGTCAAGCGCATCGCGCGCGCGCCGGGGCCGGGGCGCGTGTCGGTCATCAGCGACAATCCGCATTACCGCAGCTGGGACGACCTGCCTTTGTCGGCGATCCGGCTCGTCGGGCGCGTGGTGTGGACGGGGCGGCGGGTCCGGTAAGGACGCCTCAGTAAGGCGCGGCCATCAGGGCTTCGATTTCATGGTCGAGCACTTCGGCGCGGCGGCATTGGTCGGCGTCGCCGTCGCGGCATTTTTCGGCCGCCTGGTCGCGCTGGCGCGCCAGCTTGCCCATCTCCTCCTCGCGCTTGCGCAGTTCGCGGCCGCGGTTGCGGTCGGCCTCGTCCTGGCTCGTCGTCGACCAGTCGGCGACCTGGCCGACCGCCTTGACGGGTGCGGTGACGACCGACTTCACCGTGCTGACGCAGCCCGCGAGCAGGGGAGCGGCCATCAGGGGCAATATCAGGGCGCGCATCATCTTTCTCCTCGCGGTGGTTGCCCATCGCATAATCGGCATAAGCTGAACAGTATCTTGCGACGGAGCGGCGCGCGCCACGGTCGGGATGTCACATCACTGAAACAAATGGTTAATTTCATCTTTACTGCGATGGCGTAGGACGCGCTTATACCCATTGGACAGAGCCCAGCGAGATCCCATGAACGCCATAGCCGACGCCCTTTCGCCAACGACGGGCCATGCGGCGGCGATCGGGGTTCGCGCGCATATGTCGGAGGTGATCGACCAGTTCCGCGCCAACCCCGGCCTTCGCACGCTCGCGGTGGTCGATGCGGAAGAACGGCCCGTCGGGGTGATTCGTGAACAGCGCGTGCGCGAACTGCTCTTCTGTCCCTTCTGGTTTTCGCTGATGCAGAATCCGACGATCGGCGGATCGATCGCGTCGATGATCGAGGATTGCCCGACCGCCGACGTCGAACGGTCGACGACCGAACTGCTGCGGATCGCGGCAAGCGCGCCCGATGGGCGGGATTTGATCCTCGTGCAGGGCGGGCGCTTCGTCGAGACGCTCGACGGCAGCCAGCTCGCCAGACTGGCGATGCAGCGCGAGGTCGAGCTGGCGCAGGAACGCGCGGCGCGCGCGACGCATATCGACGCGGCGGGGCGCGCCTTCCAGCGCGACATTGCGGCGCTGACCGCCAGCCTGTCCGACATGGCGGGGCAGGTCGAGGCGGTGGCGGGCGAATTGTCGCACCGTGCGCACCAGACCGGGCGCGATGCGGTAACGGTCGCGGGCGCCACGGCGCAGACGCTCGCCGGCCTTCAGGATCTGGGTGATCGCGGCCACGCGCTTGCCGCGACGATGGCGCGGATCGTCGAGGACAGCAGGCTGGCGCGCACGGTGCGCGGCGACGCGCACGCCAAGATCAGGCAGGCGAGCGAACGCGCAAGCGCGCTCAAGGCGGCGAGTCAGTCGATCGAGCAGATGCTTGCGCTGGTCATCGACATGGCAAGCCGCACCAACATGCTCGCGCTCAACGCGGGGATCGAGGCCGCGCGCGCGGGCGATGCGGGACGCGGCTTCGCCGTCGTTGCTGCCGAGGTGAAGGCGCTCGCGCGCCAGACGCGCGCCGCCGCGGGCGACATCACGCGCTATGTCGACCATATCCGCGACATCGTCGGCGAGGTGTCGGCGGGCTTTGTTGAGGTCGAACGGGCGATCGACGCGAACAACGGCTTTTCCGACGCGATCGACCGCGCGGTCGACGGGCAGAGTGCGACAACGCTGACGATCGCATCCTATGTCGAGCAGGCGGTCTTCGCCGGGCGCGAGATCGACATGCGGGTGCAGGACATCGGCCGCGGTGCGAGTGCGGTGGGCGACGGCGCGCAGGCGCTCGGCCAATTGTCCGCGGGACTATCGGCGGCGGCGCTGTCGCTCGACCAGCGCGCGCGATATTTTGTCCGGGCGGTCGCCGCCGCGTGATTTTGCCGCGTTTCGCAAGGTCTTGCTCCATGACCCGGCGCTGGTAGGATGACATCGCGCCGGAGGCGTCTGAGGCCGTCGGCGGGGAGGAGGGTCATCATGACGAATATCCAAAAGGGTTTGGCCGAGTTCATCGGCACATTCTGGCTCGTGTTCGGCGGCTGCGGCAGCGCGGTGCTCGCGGCGGGTTTCCCCGACGTCGGGATCGGCCTGCTCGGCGTGTCGCTCGCTTTTGGCCTGACCGTGATCACGATGGCCTATGCGATCGGCCATATTTCAGGATGCCACCTCAACCCCGCGGTGACGGTCGGGCTGTGGGCCGGCGGGCGCTTCGGGGCGCGCGACATTCCGCTCTATGTCGTTGCGCAGCTGCTGGGCGCGATCGTCGCCGCCTTCCTGCTCTTTTATATCGCGAGTGGCAGTCCGACCTATGACCTTGCCACCAACGGCCTCGCCGCCAACGGCTTCGGCGAAGGATCGCCCGGCGGTTATGACATCTGGTCGGCGCTGCTGATCGAGATCGTGCTGACGGCCTTCTTCCTGTGGATCATCATGGGGTCGACCGACGGGCGCGCGCCCGCCGGTTTTGCGCCGATCGCGATCGGCCTTGCGCTGACGCTGATCCATCTGATTTCGATCCCGGTCACCAATACCTCGGTCAATCCGGCACGCAGCACCGGCCCGGCGCTCGTCGTCGGCGGGCTCGCGATCCAGCAGCTCTGGCTGTTCTGGGTCGCGCCGATCGTCGGCGGGATTATCGGCGGCGTGCTTTACAAGACGCTGGGCGCCGACAGCTTCCCGAAACCGAATATCGAGGGCGAATGACGTATCGGCCGGTGGAAGCGCCCCGCCTCCGCCGGTCCTATTTGAGCAGGTCGATGGCGAAGGCGCGGACGTCGGCCGCAATGTCGGGGCGTTCGAGCGCGACCGCCAGATTGGCCTGGATATAGCCTGCCTTCGACCCGCAATCGTAGCGCGCGCCGGCGAAGGTCACGGCGTGGAAGGGCTGCGCGCCGATCATCGTCGCCATGGCGTCGGTGAGCTGGATTTCGCCGCCGGCGCCCTTCTCCTGGCGTTCGAGCACGCGCATGACTTCGGGTTGCAGGATGTAGCGGCCCGAGATGATGAGATTGGACGGCGCTTCGGCAACCGGTGGCTTCTCGACCAGCCCCTTGACCTCGGTAAGCGCGCCGTCGCGCGCGCCGGGGGCGATCACGCCATAGCTCGACACCTGTTCGTGCGGCACTTCGAGGACCGAGATCAGATTGCCGCCGACGCGCGCATAGGCATCGACCATCTGCTTCATGCAGCCGGGGATGCCGTGCATGAACTCGTCGGGCAGGAAGATGGCAAAGGGCTCGTCACCGACGATGTCGCGCGCGCACCAGATGGCGTGACCCAGCCCCATCGGTTCCTGCTGGCGGACATAGGCGCAGGCGCCGGGGCCGAGGCGCGTGGGCGTCAGCACCGACAGATCCTTGCCGCGCTCCGACATCGTCTTTTCCAGTTCGAAGGCGATGTCGAAATGATCCTCGATCGCGCTCTTGCCGCGGCCGGTGACGAAGATCATCTGCTCGATCCCCGCCTCGCGCGCTTCGTCGACCGCATATTGGATGAGCGGCCGGTCGACGACGGGCAGCATCTCCTTCGGAATCGCCTTGGTCGCCGGCAGGAAGCGGGTGCCGAGGCCGGCGACGGGAAAAACGGCTTTGCGGATCGGTTTCATGGTTGCCGGACCTAGCGACGAACGCCGCGGAGGAAAAGGGGCGGCGGACGGGCCGGGTGCCTATTGCGACGCAAGCGCCGGCGTGACAATCACCACCACGCGCCGGTTATCCTGCCGCCCTTCGGCCGTGTCGTTGCCCGACAGCGGCAGCGTTTCGCCGCGGCCGACGATCTGATCGGCGGTGAACGTCATGCCGCCCGCGCGCATCGGAGCCGCGACCGCCTCCGCGCGCGCCCGCGACAGCGTCAGATTATAGGCCGAGCTTCCCGTCGAATCGGTGTGGCCTTCGACCCGCGCGGTCGTGATGCCGACCGACACGAGCCGCATCGCGATCGCCCGCATCCGTTCCTGCTGTTCGGCGGGCACGGCGCTTTCGTTGGTGGGGAACAGCAGGCGTTCGGGCATGCTGAGTTCCCAGCCGAGCGCGGTTTCGACAAAACCCTCGCTTTTGAGCACCGCGACCTGTTCGGGAGAGAATCCGCCGGGGGCGGGCAGGCTCTGGCACGCCGCCAGCAGCGCGGCGAAAGCGGTCAGGAACAGCGTACATAACGGTCGGACGAGTGGGATGGTCATGGCTTCTCTCCGCTGGTCTATCGGGAACGATGAGTCATCTTTTCGCTATACATCGCCGCATCGGCGGCGGTGAGCAGCGCGGTGGCGTCGCCGCCATCGTCGGGAAAGACCGCGACGCCGACGCTGACCGACGCACGATAGGATTCGCCGTCGGGCAGGGTGATGGGGTCGGCAATGCAGGCGCGCAGGCGGTTCGCCAGATCGGCCGGGACGACGCCGACGTCGAAGGGATCGATGATGACGACGAACTCGTCGCCGCCGATCCGCGCGGCGAAATCATCCTTACGCAGCGTATTCCGGATGCAGGCCGATATCGCGACAAGCACGGCGTCGCCTGCGGCATGGCCGAAATTGTCGTTCGCCGCCTTGAAATTGTCGGCATCGATGAACAGCAGCGCGAACCGGCCATCGCGCGCCTTTGCCGCAGCGATCCGCAGCGCAAGCTGTTCGTCGAAAGCCGCACGGTTGGGCAGCGCGGTCAGCGTGTCGTGCGACGCGCGGTGCGCGAGCAGCGCGCGTTCGCTTTCCATATGCCCCTGCCAGCCCTGAAGCTCGTCGAGCAGCGCATTGATGTCGCCGCCGAGCCGGTCGAGTTCGGCAATGCCGAGCGGCTTCACGCGCTTGTCGAAGCGGCGGTGGAGGCGCACGTCGTGCGCGACCGTCGCGATCTCGTTCAGCGGCTTGACCAGTTCATATTCGAACCGGCGGGCGAGGAAGATCGTCCCCAATGCGGTGACGAGGAGGCAGGCCAGTCCGGCGAGCAGGCCGAGCCGCACATAGTCGATCAGGGTCGAACTGTCGCCCCAGACCTCGACCGTGCCGATCGCCGATCCGTTGCGCCGGACAGTGACCGCAAAGGGGCGCGGGAAGAAGGTGCGGCTGAGCAGCGGCGCCGGATCTCCGGCAGGCGATTTCCATTCGATGACTGGTCTGCCGACATCGTCGATGACGCGCAGCCGCGTGATGCCGGGAATGCGCGTCAGCGGCTCGATCCCTTCGCGCGCGGCGACGGGGTCGTTGAAGACCAGCGCGGGTTCGACGCCATAGGCGCCAAGCTGCGCCGCGAGTTCCATGTTGCGGTCGGCATAGCCGCGCAGCGCCGTGACGCCGGCGAGCAGGATCGTCAGCCCCGACAGCGCGACCGCGAACAGGGTGATGCCGAAATGGAAGCGCGACAGCAGCTTTTGCAGCGTCGTGCGCGCGCCGATCCGTTCGACCGGGCGGGGCAGGTCGGGGCCGCTCATCCGGCGCCTCCATCGCCAGCCCCGATGCGCAGCACGCGCGGATCGATCTTGAGCGGACCGCGCGCTATGGCGTCGAGATTGACCGAGAAGCTGAGGCTTGCTGCGCGGCTGCTGAGGCAGAACATCGCGCCATAGAGGCACGCCGCATCGTCATCGGTGATGGTGAGGACAGGGCGCCCGCGCACCCAGGCGATGAGCTGCCGCCGGTCGGTCGCGGGCATCCGGCCGAGGAACAATATGTCGCAATCGGCATTGACCGCGGATGCCGCGATATAGCGCACCGAAATCGAACCGCGGCCCGGCGTGTCGGGGGCCATTCGCGGAGCCAGCCGGGGCGTTCCGACGACGCACATGTGGCGGTTTGTCGCGGGCGTCCCGCTCGGCCAGCGGACATAGCTGGCGATGCCGCCGACCATGCGATTGACCGCCTGCGTCATCCCGCCGTCCTCGACGACCGACTGCGCCGCGGCCTGAACCGACATCTGGGGCGTGGTCGAAACCGCGCCGATCAGCAACAATGATGCCAGCACCGGACAGTGCCCCCACAGCGTTTCGAGGTCATCCTGCCCCAGCGAAGGCGCGTCCGCTAGTCAAAATGACTGGAAAGTCAATGAAAACTGACGTCATGCGGCCATATGGCAACAGCGATCCGAACCCGGATGCCAGGCACTCACGCACATGATTCGTCATCCCGGCGAAGGCCGGGATCTCGACCTTGCATCACCACGCAACGGCGAGATCCCGGCCTTCGCCGGGATGACGGTCCAATGAAATCAGTTGCGAAGCCGCTCCGCGAACCCCTTGCGCAGCTTGGCGAGCTTGGGGGGGATCACCGCCATGCAATAGGGGTTGCGCTGCCCTTCGCCCTCCCAATAGGCCTGGTGATAATCCTCGGCCGGATACCATTCGGATGCGTTTTCGATCGTCGTGACGATCGGCGCCGGCCAGTCGGGCGCGGCGCGCTCGATGCCTCTGCGCGCGGCCGCCGCCTGCGCGTCGTCGAGCGGGAAGATCGCGCTGCGATATTGCGTGCCGACGTCATTGCCCTGGCGGTTGAGCTGCGTCGGATCGTGCGTTGCGAAAAACACGTCGAGCAGATCGTCATAGCCGATCACCGCCGGATCGAAGGTGATGCGGATCGCCTCGGCATGGCCGGTGTCGCCGCCGCACACCTGCTTGTAGGTCGGATTGGCGACGGTGCCGCCGATATAGCCGCTTTCGACGCGCTCGACGCCCGCGAGCGACTGGAAGACAGCCTCGGTGCACCAGAAGCAGCCTCCGGCAAAAATGGCGGTCTCACGGGTCATGGCGTCGATCCTTGTCGGGGAGGGGTGGGATGCCGCCGAAATAGGATGCGCGCGCGCTTATTCCAAGGGCGGCGGTGCATCGACGAGCGGTGGGTGCAGCGGCTGGCCCGCCGCGCGCGCCGCCGCGATCGTCGCGGCTTCGGCTTCCAGCGCCGCGACGCGGTCGCGCCAGCCCGGATGCGTGCCCGCCTGAAACAGCGGCCGCCCCTTGCGCTGGCCGAAGTTCGACCAGAAGCGCGCCGCCGCGCCGGGGTCATAGCCCGCGCCCGCGAGCAGCCACACCGACAGGCGGTCGGCCTCGACCTCGGTCTGGCGGAACAGCCGGGCGCTGCGTCCGAATTGCTTGCCCAGCCCGCGATCGACCCCCGCCGCGTCGAGCCGCGCGCGGTGGCGGAGGATATTGTGGGCGAGTTCGTGCGCGATCGCCGCGGCAAGTTCGGCATCGTCGGCGGTAAAATCGGCGAGCCCCTGATTGACGAGCACCAGCCGCCCGTCGGCCACCGCGCCGGGCTTGTCCTTCGCCTCGACGCGGAAATCGCTGGCGCAGCCGGGCACGGGGGTCAGGCGGATGAGCTGGCCCCCACCGACATGCAGGTCGAGCGGCGCGTTGGCGGGCCGCGCCGCGATTTTCGCTTCGATTGCCGTGATCCGTGCGAAAGGATGGTCGCCTTCGCCGTCGGGGACGGGGGCGAGGTCGATCGCCTTGACCGGATCGCCGACGCGCAGCCCGGCGCCGGCCGCGGGCGAGCCGGGCGCGATGGCGGCGACGAAGGCGTGGTTCGCATCGTCGGCGCGATAGGCGGCCAGCGCCTCGACGCGCCGGTCGGCCTCGTACAGCCGGGGATCGCCCCACATCCACCCGAACTGCGGCTGTCGCACGGGGCACCATGCCGCGTTGGCGGTCGTCAGGCGAAATCCGATGGCGGCAACGCGGGCCTCGGTTGCCGCGAGCAGGGCGTAGGGGGAGGGCGCGGCGCTCGGCGCGGCGAGCGCCAGCGGTGCGACGAGAAGCGATAAGGCGGCAAGGATCGGTCGGACGCGGCGCGGCATGGCGCCCGCTTATCAAGCTGCATCTGTCGTCGCCATGAATATCGGGATCGGGCTCCTCTCTTGTCGGCTGTCCGCCTCTTGCCTATCGCCCGGCAAGCGACGATAGGGCGGCCATGACCAATAGCTCGGCCCTTTCTCCATCGTCCTCCGCAGTGGCGCCGCGCCCCGGCGCGCTGGCGCGCTGGCTGTGGGCGGTCGCCCTGCTCGTGATCATCGTCGTGGGTGTGGGCGGCATCACGCGCCTCACCGAATCGGGGCTGTCGATCACCGAATGGCGCCCCGTGTCGGGGGTGCTGCCGCCGCTCAACGAAGCCGACTGGGTCAGGGAGTTCGAGAAATACAAGCAGATCCCTGAATATAAGGAGATCAACCTCGGCATGACGCTGGCGGGGTTCAAGGCGATTTTTTTCTGGGAATGGCTGCACCGCATTCTCGGCCGCGTCGTCGGCATGGCGCTGGTCGTCCCGTTCGTCTGGTATGCGTGGCGCCGCGCCATCCCCGCGGGTTACGGCTGGCGGCTGTTCGCGCTGACCGCGCTCGTCGGCTTGCAGGGCGCGATCGGCTGGTGGATGGTGGCGTCGGGGCTGGAATATCGCACCGACGTCAGCCATTACCGCCTTGCGGCGCATCTGCTCACCGCGCTGTTCCTGCTCGCCGGGCTGGTGTGGACCGCGCGTGATCTGGGGGCGCTTGCGCGCGATCCCGGTGCGCCGCCGGCGCGGCTGACGGGCGCCGCGATCGGCGTCATCGCGATCCTGTTCGTCCAGTTGCTGCTCGGTGCGTGGGTCGCCGGGCTCAATGCCGGCTATGTTTCGAGCAGCTGGCCGCTGATGAACGATCATTTCGTGCCCGAAGGGATCGACTGGAGCGGCGGCGCGTGGCTTGCCCTCACCAACGATCCCTTCCTCATCCATTTCCTCCACCGTTGGTGGTCGTGGGCCGCGGCGGGCGCGCTGCTGCTGCTCGCCCGGACGCTGGCGCGACGCGGCGCGCGCGCCGAAGCCTGCGCGCTCGTCATCGTCGTCGCGGCGCAGATGCTGCTCGGCATCTGGACCATTGTGTCGGGGGTGTCGATGTGGGTCGCGGTGATGCACCAGGTCGTCGGGGCAATCCTCGTCGCCGTCACGGCGGCGGCATTGCATCGGCTCGGCCGCCGGTCAGCGATCACCGAGGTATCATAATACCCGTCAGCAAAGCCGCACGATACTTGACTTTCCGCGCGTCCGGCGTCATTGGCCCGCGTCGAAGCGCCGCTGAGTCCGTTCGGAACAGGCGGCGCGGTTTGTTTCGGGGCAGGTCGGTATCACGCCGGGCGCTCCAGTCCATATCTGTCAAGGAGCGTGCCATGAAGGCGCTGACCAAGACGACCGTTTCGGCGAACGCCGCCACGGTCGAAAAGAAATGGGTGCTGATCGACGCCGAGGGTCTCGTTGTGGGCCGCGTCGCGTCGATCATCGCCAACATCCTGCGCGGCAAGCACAAGCCGTCGTTCACCCCGCACGTCGATTGCGGTGACAATGTCATCGTCATCAATGCGGAGAAGGTGGCGTTCACCGGCAAGAAGATGCAGGACAAACGCTATTACAAGCACACCGGCTATGCCGGCGGCATCAAGGAAACCAGCCCGGCGAAGATCCTCGAAGGCCGTTTCCCCGAGCGCGTGCTCGAAAAGGCCGTCGAACGCATGATCCCGCGCGGGCCCCTCGGCCGCCAGCAGATGCGCAACCTGCGCATCTTTGCCGGCAGCGAACATCCGCACGAAGGGCAGAACCCCGAAGTGATCGACGTCGCGTCGATGAACCGCAAGAACAAGGTGGGTGCATAATGGCCGACGAACAGACCATGACCGATCTCAAGGACCTCGGCGGCGCCGTCGAAGGCAGTGTGGCAGCCCCGGTTTCGACCACGCCGCTGCGCGAGAAGATCGTCGACAAGCAGGGCCGCGCCTATGCGACCGGTCGCCGCAAGGACGCCGTTGCGCGCGTGTGGCTCAAGCCCGGCACGGGCAAGATCACCGTCAACGGCCGCGATCAGGAATCCTATTTCGCGCGCCCGACGCTGCGCCTCGTCATCAACCAGCCCTTCGGCCTGACCGAACGCGTTGGCCAGTATGACGTGATCGCAACCGTCAAGGGCGGCGGCCTGTCGGGCCAGGCGGGCGCGGTGCTGCACGGCATCGCGCAGGCGCTGACCCGTTTCGAACCGGCGCTGCGCGGCCCGGTCAAGGCGGCCGGCTTCCTGACCCGCGACAGCCGCGCCGTCGAGCGCAAGAAGTACGGCAAGGCGAAGGCCCGCCGCAGCTTCCAGTTCTCGAAGCGTTAAGAGCTTTTTCCACCGACGGGTGGAGAAGAGGAGGGCGGTCCGGCAACGGGCCGCCCTTTTTCGTGGGGCTGGCGCTCAGGCCGTGCCGCCCGCCTTCATCTGCTGCGCATAGCCCGCCTGCACCATCACACTCATCCGGTCGAACAATGCGTCGGGATCGCTGCGGCGCAGGTCGGCGATCGCGGCCTCCATGCCTTCGGCGACGACGATCTCGCGCTTGCCTGCATCGACCGCGGCGAGCATCTGCGCCGCCGCATCGTCCGGCGACAGGCCGTTGTCGATCGCCGTGTCGCTTTCCCCCCGCACGCTGCCGTCGGCGTTCAGCGCGTTGCGGCTGACATTGGTGCGCACCGACCCCGGCGCGACGACCAGCACCTTCAGCCCCAGATGCTCATTTTCGGCGCGCACCGCGTCGTGATAGCCGATGAGGCCGTGCTTCGCCGCCGAATAGGCGCTGCGCAGCGGCACGCCGGCGATGCCCGCGACGCTCGATATGGCGATGATCTGCCCGCCGCCCGCTTCGATCATGCGCGGCAAAAGCTGCTGGGTAAGCGCGATCGGGGCGAGCAGGTCGACGCCGATGATGCGCTGATAGACCGAAAAGTCGGTCTCAATCGCCAGGCTGCGCTGCGAAATGCCGGCATTGTTGACCAGCCCGTCGATCCGCCCCTGCCAGTCCCACGCCTGCCGGACGATCGCGGGCAGCGCGGCATAGTCGGTCGCCTCGAACGGCAGGATCATCGTGCCCGCGCCGCAATCCTTCGCCACCGCCTCCAGCGCGGCGATATTGCGGCCCGACAGGATCAGCTTTGCCCCGCGCGCTGTCAGCGCCCGTGCCAGCGCCGCGCCGATCCCCGAGGAAGCGCCCGTGACCCACCAGATTTGATCTTTCATATCCGCTCCCTATCTTCACTTTCGTTGCAAGGTGAAACGGGTGCGAGGAGCCGTCAAGGCGCCGACCCGCACATTTCCGTGCGGGGGTGGCAATTTTGTTGCGAATCTGTTATAATTAATATCAACGCGCCGACATTGTGCCTCTTCCCGCCGCCGGGCTGGGGCATGTTCGGCGTTTCCGATGGAGCCACATCCCTTGTCACTCTGACCGGCGAGCGCCGCCCTGACCGCCCTTGTCCCCCTCGATCCGAGGGCCGGATATACCGCTGTTGACGCGCCGCCCCGTTCGACAAGGCCAATGAAAGGAACTTGAATGTCCGCAAGCACGCTCGTCTTCGAAGTCGGTGACTATGTCGTTTATCCGAAACATGGCGTGGGGCGCGTCATCGAATTGCAGAAATCCGAAATCGCCGGAATGCAGCTCGAACTTTATGTCCTGCGCTTCGAAAAGGAAAAAATGACCCTTCGCGTCCCGACCAACAAGGCCGAGGGCGTGGGGATGCGCAAGCTGTCGTCGGACAAGACGCTGAAGGAAGCGTTGCAGGTGCTGACCACCAAGCCGAAGGTCAAGCGCACCATGTGGTCGCGCCGCGCGCAGGAATATGAAGCGAAGATCAATTCGGGCGACCTCGTGTCGATCGCCGAAGTGACGCGCGACCTGTTCCGCGCCGACGACCAGCCCGAACAGAGCTATTCGGAGCGCCAGATCTTCGAAGCGGCGTCGAGCCGCCTCGCGCGCGAACTCGCCGCGATGGAGGAAAGCGACGAAAAGACCGCACAGGCGAAGATCCTTCAGATCCTCAACGAACATGCGCCGCTCTATTACGCCGAAAAGGTGTAAGGGCGCGGGGTAACGATAAAGGAAAAGGGCGGTCCGAAAGGGCCGCCCTTTTTCTTGTCCCTCTCCCATCGGGAGAGGGTTGCGCAGCCTTGGCAGCTTGCTGCCTAGGCGAAGCTGGGTGAGGGGATATGACGTCGCGGGCTTTCGTAAGGGCTGATCCCCTCACCAAGCGCGCCTGGACGGCTGCGCCGCCAAGGCTTGCTATCCTCTCCCGATGGGAGAGGAGGTTTACGGATAAACCGCCCCCACGAAATACAGCCCGTCGGGCGGTGCATTGAGCCCCAGCGCCTGCCGGTCCGCCGCCTCCAGCGCCGCCTTCAGATCGCGCGCCGACCATTTGCCATGGCCGACAAGCGCGAGCGAGCCGACCATCGAGCGCACCTGATGGTGCAGGAAGCTGCGCGCCGCGGCCTCGATGATGACCTCCTCGCCGTGGCGGCTGACGGTCAGCCTATCGAGCGTCTTGACCGGGCTTTGCGACTGGCAGTGCGCCGAGCGAAAGGTCGTGAAATCGTGAAGGCCAATGAGTTGCTGCGCCGCTTCGTGCATCGCGTCGACGTCGAGCGGGCGCGCGACCTGCCACGCCAGTCCCTTGTCCCACGTCAGCGGCGCGCGGCGGTTGACGATGCGATATTCATAGGATCGCCCGATGCAGGCAAAGCGCGCGTGCCAGTCGTCCGGCACCACCTCGCATCCGATGACCGCGATCGGCGCGGGGCGGAGCTGCGCGTTCAATGCCTCGGTCAGCTTGAACGGGGTCAGCGGCTTTTCAATATCGACATGCGCGCGCATCGCGATCGCATGGACCCCCGCGTCGGTGCGCCCGGCGCTCAGCACCTGCACTTCCTCGGCGGTGAAGCGATGGATCGCTTCCTCGATCGCCTGCTGGACGCTGGGGCCGTGCGCCTGCCGCTGCCAGCCCATATAGGGCCGGCCGTCATATTCGATGGTGAGCGCGAAGCGGGTCATGGGCGGGGCCTTAGCCGCGACTATGGCGCCAAGTCGAGAGTGGTAAGCCCTCTCCCCTTCAGGGGAGAGGGTTGGGAGAGGGGGAAGGGGCAGGCCCCTCTCCAAGCTTCGCTAGCTCCTTGCGGAGCAAGCTGCGCTATCCTCTCCCCTGAAGGGGAGAGGGGCGGCTCATGCCAGCCGTGTCCCCTTGGCGATTCCCCGCCCGCGCAACATCTCGCCCGCCTCCATCGCGGGTTTCCCCGCGCGCTGGATGCGCGTCACGCGGATCGCGCCGGGGTTGCAGGCGATGGCGAGCCTATCGTCGATCGTGACGCCGGGGGCCGCACCCGCCACCGTCTCCGCAGGATGCACGACCTCCGCAGCCAGCACCTTGTAGCGTTCACCCTCCAGCTCGAAAAACGCTCCCGGCGCCGGATTGAACGCGCGCACCTGCCGCTCGACCTGCACCGCGCTCACCAGGAAATCGAGCCGCGCCTCGCTCTTGTCGATCTTCGCCGCATAGGTGACGCCTTCGTCCGGCTGCGGCACGGGCGGAAAGGCGTGAAGTTCGCTCAGCACGCGGCGCATCATCAGCGCGCCCATTTCGGCCAGCTCGTGCGTCAGCAATCCCGCGCTCTTGCGCGCGACCGGCGTCGTTTCAATGAGCCGCATCGCGCCGGTGTCGAGCCCCGCATCCATCTGCATGATCGTCACGCCCGTTTCGGCATCGCCCGCCAGGATCGCACGCTGCACCGGCGCCGCGCCGCGCCAGCGCGGCAGGATCGATCCATGGACGTTGAGGCACCCTTCGCGCGGTGCGTCGAGCACCGCCTGCGGCAGGATCAGCCCATAGGCCGCGACCACCGCGACATCGAGGTCCAATGCGGCAAACTCCGCCTGCGCCTCGTCGCTTTTCAGGCTTTTGGGCGTCCGAACGGGCAGGCCATGCTCCTCGGCCCACAGCTGCACCGGGCTTTTCTGCAATTTCTTGCCGCGCTGCGCGGGTCGCGGGGGCTGGCTATAGACAGCCGCAATATCATGTCCCGCCGTATGGAGCGCGGCGAGCGTCGGCACCGCGAAGGGCGGCGTTCCCATGAAAGCGATACGCATGGGTGCGGGCTTTGGCGGAGGCGGGCGTAGAGTTCAACCCTCTCCCATTTAGGGAGAGGGCAGCGAGACTTGCCAGCTTGCTGGCTTAGTCGCAGCGGGTGAGGGGGCCGCACCGTCGCAACCCCTCTCCAGCCTCCGCTAGGCGCTTTCCGCCAAGCTGCGGCATCCTCTCCCGCAAGGGGAGAGGATTGTTGTGCGTCCGCGCAGGCCGCGATAGGTGCTGTGCATGGTCTCAACCGAAATCGAAGCCCTCGTCCAGCAACTCGCCCGGCTCCCCGGCCTCGGCCCGCGCTCGGCGCGGCGCGCGGTGCTGCACCTGATGAAAAAGCGCGAAAGTGCGTTCGCACCGCTGCTCGCCGCGCTGCAAACCGTGTCCGAACGGCTCGTCACCTGCACGACCTGCGGCAATATCGACACGCACGACCCCTGCGCGATCTGCGCCGACCCGCGCCGCGATGCGCGCAGCCTGTGCGTCGTCGAGGAGGTGTCGGACCTGTGGGCGCTCGACAAGTCGCGGCTCTTCCCCGGCAAATATCATGTGCTCGGCGGGCGGCTGTCGGCGCTGGAGGGCGTGCGGCCGCAGGATCTCAGCATCGACGCGCTGGTCACGCGCGTCGCGGCGGGCGGCATCGACGAGGTCGTGCTCGCAATGAATGCGACGCTGGAGGGCCAGACGACCGCCCATTATCTCGCCGAGCGGCTGGAGGGCTATCCGGTGCGGCTGACGCAGCTGGCGCATGGTTTGCCGGTGGGCGGCGAGCTCGATTATCTCGATGAGGGGACGCTGGCGCAGGCGCTGCGGGCAAGAAGGCCAGTGGGCTGAGCCTGCATCGTGCCGATCATTGACCGCCCGGCCGCGCATACCTAAATGGCATCCATGGCCATCCTACCCATCATCGAGACGCCGGACCCCCGGCTGCGCGTCATTTCCAAGCCCGTCGAGACCTTCGACGCCGAGCTGAAGCAGCTTGTCGCCGACATGTTCGAGACGATGTACGACGCCCCAGGCATCGGGCTCGCCGCGATCCAGGTCGGGGTGCCGAAGCGCATCCTGGTGATCGACCTGCAGGAAGCCGATCCCGAAGACCCCGAGGGCAAGAAGGTGATCCGAACCCCTCGCGTCTTCATCAACCCCGTCTTTTCGGACTTTTCGGACGAGCATAGCGTCTATCAGGAAGGCTGCCTGTCGGTCCCCGAACAATATGCCGATGTGACGCGCCCCGCCGAAGTCACCGTCGACTGGCAGGACGAGGACGGCAAGCATCACCAGGAACGCATGACCGGCCTGATGGCGACGTGCATCCAGCACGAGCATGACCATCTGGAAGGTATTTTGTTCATCGACCATCTGTCGCGGCTGAAGCGCGAGATGGTGCTGAAAAAGCTCGCAAAGCTGCGCAAGGCGGCGTGATTGGTTCTTCCCTCTCCCCTTGCGGGAGAGGGCGGCGAGACTTGCCAGCTTGCTGGCTAGTCGCAGCGGGAGAGGGGTCTCGCGCGCTTGTGCGCCAAGAGACTGTTTTCCGAACCTCAATGTCTCGGGATTTTATGCGGCGCAGACGCGCCGCGGCACCCACCCCTGTATCCCCTCCCGTAAAGGGAGGGGAGCATTTGGCTACTCCGCCTTCTTCGCCACCGCCACCATGGCGGGCCGCAGCAGCCGGTCCTTCATCATATAGCCCGCCTGCATTTCCTGCACGATCGTGCCGGGTTCCTTGTCGCTGGGGATTTCGAGCATCGCCTGATGCTGGTTGGGGTCGAGCGGCAGGCCGATCGCGGCGATGCGCGTGATGCCATGGCGTTCGAACACCGCCATCAGTTCGCGCTCGGTCGCTTCCAGCCCCGTCACCAGCGGCTTGATCGCCTCGTCCGCGCGCTGTTCGTCGCTCAGCGCAGCGAGTGCGCGGCCCAGATTGTCGGCGACCGAGAGGATATCGCGCGCGAACCTGGTCGCGGCATAGGCGTGCGCGTCGGCGACTTCCTTCTCGGCGCGGCGGCGGACATTCTGCGTCTCGGCGCGCGCATAGAGCAAATCCTGCTGCACCGCGGCGAGCTGTTCGGCGAGCTTCGCCGCCTCGTCCTGCGGTTCGGTCGCCGCGGTTTCGGTTTCGGTTGCGGCGTCGTCGGTCTGGCCGTCGTCGACCGGCGTGTCATTTTCCATGTTCGTCATAAACCTATCGTATCAGTCTGGAGAGCGATTGGGCGGTGAAATCCACCATGGGAACGATGCGGGCATAGTTCAAGCGCGTCGGGCCGATCACGCCCACCACGCCGACGACGCGCCCGTCCGCCCCGCGATAGGGCGCGGCGATAACCGACGAGCCCGACAGCGAAAAGAGCTTGTTTTCGGAACCGATGAAAATGCGCGTCGCGCTGCCCTCGCGCGCGCTGTCGAGCAATTGCGCAATGTCCTGTTTCGTTTCGAGTTCGTCGAGCAATTGCCGCACGCGGTCGAGGTCGCCGACCGCGCTGTCGTCGAGCAAATTGGCCTGTCCGCGCACGATCAGCACCGGCCGATCGGCGCCGTCGGACGACCATATGGCGAGCCCGCGGCTGACCAGATCCTGCGCGGCGCGGTCGATCGCGATGCGCTCGGCTTCGATCTCGCGGCGCACGCGCGCCATCGCTTCGGTCAGCGTCAGGCCCGACAGCGTCGCCGAAATGAAATTGCCCGCCTCGACCAGCGCCGAGGGGTCGAGCCCCGCGGGTACGTCGATGATCCGGTTCTCGACCGTGCCGTCGCCCGCGACGAGCACGACGAGCGCCTGCCGCTCCGACATCGGGACGAAGGCGACCTGTTTCAGCACGCGCTCATGCTTTGGGACGAGCACCAGTCCCGCGCACGCCGACAGGCCCGACAGCGCGGCGGTCGCCTGTGCCAGCGCGCTTTCGATCGGCCCGCCTTCGGACAGGCTCGCTTCGATCTGCGCACGGTCCTCGGCGCTGGGTTCGGCAACCTGCATCATCCCGTCGACGAACAGACGCAGTCCCTGTTCGGTCGGCATCCGCCCCGCGCTGGTATGCGGGCTGGCGAGCAGGCCATATTCCTCCAGATCCTGCATGACGTTGCGGATCGACGCGGGCGAGAGGTTGAGCGTGGCAAGTTTCGACAGCGTGCGCGACCCCACCGGCTGCCCCGTCTCCAGATAGGCGTCGACGACCAGCCGGAACACGTCGCGCGCGCGCGTGGTAAGTTCGGTGATCGGGGGCGTTGTCATGGGGAGGATTTAGGGAGCGGGTGCGGCAAGAGCAAGCTATGCTCTGGCCAATCCCCCTGCGCGCGGCTAAGCGCCGCGGCACAGCTTCACGAGGAGAAAGATTCATGCGCCCCTCCGGCCGCGCGGCAGACCAGATGCGTCCCATCGCCATCGAAACCAATTTCACCATCCATGCCGAGGGAAGCGTGCTGGTCAGCTTCGGCAACACCAGGGTGCTGGTGACGGCGAGCGTCGAGGAAAAGGTGCCGCCCTTCCTGCGCGGCAAGGGGCAGGGCTGGGTGACCGCCGAATATGGGATGCTGCCCCGCGCCACGCATACGCGCGGCAGCCGCGAGGCGGCGAAGGGCAAACAGTCGGGGCGGACGCAGGAAATCCAGCGGCTCATCGGCCGCAGCTTGCGCGCCGTCGTCGACATGCAAAAGCTCGGCGAGCGGCAGATCGTCATCGACTGTGACGTGATCCAGGCCGACGGCGGCACACGTACCGCATCGATCAGCGGCGCGTGGGTTGCGCTGCGCCTTGCGGTCGACAAGCTGATCGAGGCGAAGCAGTTGACCGAAGACCCGATCGTCGACAGCGTCGCGGCGATCTCGTGCGGCATTTACAAGGGAACGCCGGTGCTCGACCTCGATTATGACGAGGATTCGGTGGCCGAGGCCGACGGCAATTTCGTGCTGACGGGCAAGGGACAGATCGTAGAGGTGCAGGCGAGCGCCGAGGGCGCGACCTATGACGAGGAGGGCCTGCTCCGTCTGCTCCGCCTCGCGCGCATCGGCTGCGGCGAGATTTTCGCAGCGCAGGCGAAAGCAGTGGGGCGGTAGCAAAAGCGTTGGAAAAGTTCCGCCGCAGTTGATAGGCTGGATTTATGAATGATCTCTCGTTCATGGACGTGGCCAATGTGGCCGAGCTACGGCTGTGGCGGCACCACATGCTGGAACGCGAGCGTGAACGGCTCGAACAGCGTCAGCGTGGCTACAGGACCGTGGTGGCGGCAGTCGCGGCAGGCGGAATTGTCCTCGTGGCAGTCCTGATCGACCAGATGTTACGTCTGTCGGGCGCGGCGGGCCTGGCCGCGCTGCTGCCTTCGGGCGCGTTGGAAATGCTCCAGCTGATTTCCGTCTTCGCGGGGCTTCTGATTCTGGCTTTTTGGCTGTTCGATCGGTGGCGCCAACTCCGCTATGATGAGGAAATACTGAAAACCCGGATGCTGTTGCTCGAAGAGCAGGACAATGGAAGCAGACCAGAAACCACCGCCCGCGATACCGGCTCCCACACGGAGGCTTTGCTCGAAAGGGGCGAAGGCTATCTGACTTGATCGATCCCTCGGTGCGCCGTGTCGAAGACGAGCACTGGCGCAAGTGGCTGACCCGCTTTCCAGATCTGCGATTGGACCTGAGCGGAAACAAGGGTCACGCGGCATTGTCCGACTGGCTTTCGTCCCGTCCCGACAGTCCCCCGTCTCAGCTCGGCGATCATGCGCGTATTCGCGAGATATTGATTGTGGCGCGATCCCATATTCTGGAGGCAGTCAAGGCACAGCCCATCAGCTCGGGTGAAGCCGTTGGGGTCGCGATCGGAACCGGATTTGCCGGCTATCTCGCGCCGGCATTGATCAAGGCGTGGAAGATTGCGGCGCTGATTGAGCCGGTGACCGCCGGCGCCGTGGGGGCGGCGGCTGTGCCGATCGGCTATGCTCTCGTTCAAGCGCGCCGCATCGCCTACGCTGCACGCAAGGATCGTATGTTCCGTTCGCTGATCAGGAAACTCGATTCGATTCGAGGCGACTTGTGACGGGGACAATGGCTGCTCCTCATCGAAAACTCGCTCCCGGCAAACTGGTGATCGCCAGCCATAATGCGGGCAAGGTGCGCGAAATCCGCGCGCTGCTCGCGCCTTACGGGGTCGATCCGGTATCGGCGGCCGACCTCGGCCTTCCCGAACCCGAGGAGACGGGGACGAGCTTTCGCGACAATGCGCTGCTGAAGGCGCATGCGAGCGCGGCGGCGTCGGGGCTGCCCGCGCTCGCCGACGACAGCGGGCTTTGCGTCGATGCGCTGGGCGGGCGGCCCGGCGTCTATACCGCCGACTGGGCCGAGCGGCAGTGGTTCGAGGGCAATCCGGGCCGCGACTGGTATCTCGCGATGGGCAAGGTCGAGGGGCTGCTTGCCGAGCAGGGGCCGGACGTCGACCGCAGCGCACGCTTCGTTTGCACGTTGGCCCTCGCCTGGCCCGACGGCCATGCGGAGGTTTTCGAGGGCAGGGTCGAGGGCGGCCTGACCTGGCCGCCGCGGGGCAAGCTGGGTTTCGGCTATGATCCGGTGTTCGTTCCGGCAGGAAAGACGTTGACGTTTGCCGAGATCGAACCCGCGGAAAAGCACGCGATCAGCCACCGCGCCGATGCGTTCGCGAAACTGGTGGCAGGGGTGTTCTGACGCCGCCCATGTTCGAACCTCTCGCCCTTTATGTTCATTGGCCGTTTTGCGTCAGCAAATGTCCTTATTGTGACTTCAACAGCCATGTGCGCGACAGCGTCGAACAGGAGGTCTGGCGCGCAGCCCTGCTCGCGGATTTGCGGCATGAGGCGGCGGTGCTGCCTGGGCGGCGCGTGGCGTCCATCTTTTTCGGTGGCGGGACGCCCAGCCTGATGCCGGCCGCGACGGTGGCGGCGGTGATTGCCGAGGCAGCCGCGTTGTGGGGACTGACCGACGATTGCGAAATCACGCTCGAAGCGAATCCCAATTCGGCCGAAGTCGCCGCCTTCGCCGATCTCGCCGCCGCCGGGGTCAACCGCGTGTCGATCGGCGTCCAGAGCTTTGACGCGCAAGCGCTTGCGTTTCTGGGCCGCGCGCACAGCGAGGATGAGGCGCGGCGAGCGATTGCGATGGCGCAGGAGCATTTTGCGCGCGTCAGTTTCGACCTGATCTATGCGCGGCCGGGACAGACGCTGGCAGCATGGGAAGGCGAACTGGCGGACGCGCTGGGCTTCGGCACCGGCCATCTGTCGCTCTATCAGCTCACCATCGAGCCGGGGACGCGCTTTTGGGCGCTCGCGGCGAAGGGTGAACTCACCATTCCCGATGGCGACGCCGCGGCCGACCTGTTCGACGCGACGCAGGCGATGACGCGCGCCGCGGGCCTGCCGCGCTACGAAGTGTCGAACCACGCGCGACCGGGCGAGGAGAGCCGCCACAATCTCGCCTATTGGCGCTATGCCGATTATGCGGGGGTCGGGCCGGGCGCGCACGGGCGGCGGCTGCGGCAGGCGACCGAGCGGCACAGGAAACCCGAAAATTTCATCGCCGCGGTGACGCGCAACGGCCATGGGCTGAAGGTCGAAACCGACTTGTCCGGCCGCGAGCGCGCGACCGAGGCGATGCTGATGGGGCTGCGGCTGACCGAAGGCGTCGATCTGGCGCGGGTCGAGGCGCGGAGCGGGTTGCCGCGCGCGGATTTTGTCGATGCCGACGCGGTGGCGCGGCTTGCCGGGCAGGGGCTGCTGGTCGCGGACGGAGACCGGCTGGCAGTGACCGGGGCGGGGATTTTGCTGCTCGACTCGATCCTTTCCGAGGTGGTCGAAACTCGGTAGTCTCCCCGCACCGTTCGTTCCGAGCGAGGTCGAGGGACGCGCGGCATGGCGCCAACATGTCTCGACTTCGCTCGACACGAACGGAATTAAAGGGCGGTTTTTGGCTTCAGATTTGATCCGCGACTGGGATGCCCATCTGGCGCACGAAAAGCGCCGGTCGGAGCATACGCGCCGCGCCTATATCGCGACGGCGGAGCGTTTCTGCGCATTCCTGTCGCTGCACCGCGGCGGCGCGGTCGATGCGGCGATGCTGACGGCGCTGACCCCCAACGACCTGCGCGCATATCTCGCCGACCGCCGCGCCGAGGGGCTGGGCAATGCGTCGGCGGCGCGCGAGCTTTCGGCGCTGCGCGCCTTCCTGCGCTTTGTCGGCGGATCGAACGCCAGCGTCCCGCAGATGCGCGGACCGCGCGTCAAAAAGGGGTTGCCGCGTCCCGTTTCGCCCGCCGAGGCGATGCAGTTGGCGCAGAATGTCGAGGACAATGCGCGCGAGGGCTGGGTCGGCGCGCGCGATTTCGCGCTGCTGCTGCTGCTCTATGGCGCGGGCCTGCGCATCGGGGAGGCGCTGGCGCTCACCGGTGCGGCGATGCCGCTCGGTGACACGCTGCGCGTCACGGGCAAGCGGAACAAGACGCGGATCGTCCCGATCCTGCCCGCGGTGGCGAAGGCGGTGGCGCGTTATGTCGCCGCGTGCCCCTGGCCGATCGCCAGGGAAACGCCGCTGTTTCTCGGCGTGCGCGGCGGGCCGCTCCATCCCGGCGTGGTGCGCGTGAGCGTCCGGTCGGCGCGGCGCGCGCTGGGGTTGTCCGATCGGACGACGCCGCACGCGCTGCGCCACAGTTTCGCGACGCATTTGCTGGCGGGCGGCGCCGACCTGCGATCCTTGCAGGAACTGCTCGGCCATGCGAGCCTCGCATCGACGCAGATCTATACTGCGGTCGATGCCGCGCATCTGCTCGACATTTACCGGAGCGCGCATCCACGGGCGGGGTAAACGTCGAATAGCGGTCCGGGGGCGTGAAGCGGCCGTTTCCCCGCTTTGCGATTCGCGTCCTTACCGCACGCGCGGCCGTTCAATCCTCGCGCACCTTCGGCTTCCACGTCACGACGCGATAGATATAGAGGAGGATGATCGAACCGATCGCGACCAGCGCGACGGGGCCGATGAAGCGCTCGACCTCCGCGAACTGGCGGCCGAACCAGCTTCCGGCACCGGCAAGCGCAGCGATCCAGATCGTCGAGCCGGCGGCGGTCCAGATCAGGAACTTGGCCTGGTTCATCGCGACCATCCCCGCGGGCAGCGACACCATCGTCCGCGCGATCGGCATGAAGCGCATCACGAAAACGATGCCCGAACCATAACGGATGAACCAGTCGTGCAGCTTTTCGACCTCGTCCCAGTCGAGCGTCAGCCAGCGGCCATAGCGGTCGACGAGCGGTTTCAGCCGTTCATAACCGTACCAGCGGCCGATCCAGTACCACACCCAATTGCCCAGCGTGGTGCCCGCGACCGCGAAGGCAACCAGTGTCCAGTAATCGAAGCGCCCCTGTCCGACCATCACGCCGCCGAGGCTCATGATCACCTCCGACGGAATCGGCGGGAACACATTTTCGAGGAACATCAGGACCGCGATGCCGAAATAGCCCCACGAATGGATGAGATCGAGGATGAATTCGGTCATGGGAGATGGGGTTTCCTTGTTGGGTTTGGCCGACTTCTAGCCGTCATTGCGAGCGAAGCGAAGCAATCTCCAGCTTGCGTAGCACTCGGACGATGGCTGGAGATTGCTTCGTCCCCCGGATCAAGTCCGGGGTCCTCGCAATGACGAAGCAATTGTTCACCTGCCGATCCGCCGCGCGATCGCGTCCCAGATCATTCCCGCGGTGTCGCTGTTGTTGAAACGGTCGATCGCGACAATGCCGGTGGGCGAGGTGACGTTGATTTCGGTCAGCCATTCGCCGCCGATGACGTCGATGCCGACAAAGATCAGCCCGCGTTCCTTGAGCGCGGGAGCGAGCGCGGCGCAGATTTCCTGTTCGCGCGGGGTGAGCTCGGCAGCTTCCGCATAACCGCCGACCGCAAGGTTCGAGCGGAATTCGCCCTCGCCGGGCTTGCGGTTGATTGCGCCTGCGACTTCGCCGTCGACAAGCACGATGCGCTTGTCGCCCTGGGCAACGCTGGGCAGGAACTGCTGGACCATGAAGGGTTCGGGCCACACCTGTCCGAACAGTTCGACGAGCGCGCCGAGGTTGCCGCCGTCGGCGTCGATGCGGAACACCGCCTTGCCGCCGTTGCCGTGGAGCGGCTTGATGACGACGGCGCCGTGGCGCGCCTGGAAATCCTTTACTGCGTCGAGATCGCGCGTCACCATCGTCGGCGGCATATATTCGGGGAAATCGAGCACGAAGACCTTTTCGGGCGCGTTGCGCACCGACACGGGGTCGTTGACCACCAGGGTTTCGCCCTGGATGCGTTCGAGCAGCCAGGTGCCGGTGAGATAGCCGAGGTCGAAGGGCGGGTCCTGCCGCATCAGTACGACGTCGACGTCGCGGCCGAGGTCGAGCGTGACTTCGTCGCCGAAGCGGTAATGATCGCCCGCGACGCGCTGCGCCGCCACCACGCCGTGCGCCTTGGTCGTCAGCCGCCCGGCCTCCCACGTCAGGCCGCGGACGTCGTAATGATAGAGGGTGTAACCGCGTTCGAGCCCCTTCAGCATCAGGGCGAAGCTGCTGTCGCCCGCGATGTTGATACCGTCCATCGGATCCATTTGCACCGCGGCGCGCAGGGTCATTTTTTTCTCCTCACAGCGCGCGCCATTAGGCTGCACGCCTATCCTGATTCGTCATCCCGGCGAAGGCCGGGATCTCGTCGTCGCAATCGGACGCACCGGCGAGATCCCGGCCTTCGCCGGGATGACGGAATGGAGCGTTGTTGCTGCAGCCCGTCACGGCTGCCAGACGTGGACCAGATGGCGTGGCAGGCGCCGCGGTGCAAGCAGCATCACGTCGATGCGTATGTCGTCGTACGGCCGGGCGAAGCGCGGGGCGAGCATTTCCGCCGCCGCAGCGACGCGGCGCAGGCGATAAGGGTCGATGGCCAGGTCAAGGTCGGCGGCGCGGTCGCGCCATTTGACCTCGATAAAGGCGACGGTGCGCCCGCGCCGCGCGACCAGATCGACCTCGCCGACGGGGACGCGCAGCCGCTGCCCCACGATGCGCCAGCCATGGAGGCGCAGCCACCAGGCGGCACGGCGCTCGGCGCGGCGGCCGCGCGCTTCGGCGGCGGCGCGGGTCAAGCCTGGCCCTTGAGCGCCAGCGCGCGGGCGTAGATGGCGTGGCGGTCGCGGCCGAAGCGTTTGGCGACCGCTTTCGCCGCCTGTGCGACGGGCTTGTCGGCCATCGCGTCGCGGAGCGCCGCGTCGAGCATCGCATCGTCGGCTTCCTCGGCCGCGGCTTCGCCGGGCGGGCCGACGACGATGACGATCTCGCCCTTCGGTGGTGCCTGTTCATAGCGCGCGGCGAGGTCGGCGAGCGGGCCGGTGACGCATTCCTCGTAAAGCTTGGTAATTTCGCGCGCGACCGCCGCCTCGCGGTTGCCAAGTCCCTCCGCCAGCGCCGCAAGTGCGGCGGCGAGGCGCGGGCCGCTTTCGTAAAAGACGAGGCTGGCGCGCAGGCCCGCGAACTCGGCGATCGTGTCAGCGCGCGCCTTGGCCTTGTTGGGCAGGAAGCCCGCGAAGAGGAAGCGGTCGCTCGGCAGCCCCGACAGCGTGATCGCGGCGATTGCGGCGCAGGGGCCGGGCAGGGTGGTGATGTGGCGCCCCGCCGCGCGCGCGTCGCGCACCAGCTTGTAACCGGGATCCGAAATCAGCGGGGTTCCGGCGTCCGACACCAGCACGACGACCTCGCTTGCCATTCGCGCAACCAGCGCGGCGCGGGTGCGTTCGTCGCTGTGGTCGTGATAGGGGGTCATCGGCACGCGCAGACCCAGGTGCGCGAGCAGCTTGGCGGTGACGCGCGTATCCTCCGCCGCGATCAGGTCAGCCGACGCCAGCGTCGCCGCGGCGCGCACGCCGATGTCGCCGAGGTTGCCGATGGGGGTCGCGACGATATAGAGACCGGGCAAGGGAGAATCTGGGATGGTCGAATCTGGCATGACGCCGAAAATGGCAGAAACTGCCTCAAACTGCTATGATGGCTTGCGCCAGAATAATGCGTCGCCGCGGCGGCAATTGCTGCGCGGACTCGGCGCGGTGGCGCTGGCGGGGGTGCTTGCCGCGTGCCAGGTCGTGCCCAGGACCGGCGGACCTGCAACGCCGCCGCCACCGAGCGATCCGGGCGAAACCGTCGGCCCCGGCCTGCCCACCGACACCGACCGCCACCGCGTTGCGCTGCTCGTGCCGCAGACGGGCCCCAACGCCGATGTCGGCACCGCGATCGCCAATGCGACGACGATGGCGCTGCTCGACACGCGCACCGAACGGCTGCGCATCACCACCTATGACACCGCGCTGGGTGCCGCAGCGGCGGCGCGGCAGGCGGTCGCCGACGGCAACAAGCTGATCCTGGGGCCGTTGCTCAGCGAAGATGTCGCCGCGGTCGCGCCGATCGCGCGCGGCGCGAAAATCCCGGTGCTGAGTTTTTCGAACGACAGCAGCGTCGCGGGCAATGGCGTCTTCATCATGGGCTTCGTCCCCGGCCAGTCGGTCGAACGGATCGTCGCCTTTTCGCGCGCGAAGGGACATCAGCGGTTCGGCGCGCTGGTACCCAAGAATGTCTATGGCGACCGTTCGGCAGCGGCGTTCCGCGCCGCGGTGGCCGAGGCGGGCGGAACGCTCGTCGCGCTCGAAAGCTATGACCGCAGCGCGACCGCGCTGACCGGCGCGGCGCGGCGGGTCGCGAACGCGGGCGATATTGACGCGGTGCTGATCGCCGACAGCGGCGGCAACGCCATTCGCGCGGTTCCGGTCATAAAATCGGCGGGCGATCGCCAGATCCTCGGTACCGAGCTGTGGAACACCGACGCGGTGCTGGCGGGCAGCGCGGCGATGCGCGGGGCGTGGTTCGCGAGCGTTTCGGACGGGCTGTATGGCCAGCTCGCGACCAAATATCGCACGCGCTTCGGCCGCGCGCCGTACCGGCTCGCGAGCCTGGGCTATGACTCGGTGCTGCTGACCGTGCGGATCGCGCGCGACTGGAAACCCGGTACCAATTTTCCGGTGAACCGGCTGCTCGCGACTGACGGCTTTGGCGGCATCGACGGCATTTTCCGCTTCAACAACCGGGGCATTGCCGAGCGCGCGCTCGAGGTGAGCGAAATCGGCGCCGGCGGCTTTCGCGTCATCGACCCCGCGCCGACCAAATGGTGAGCCCACGCCGGTAGTGGCCGCGCGGCCACAGTCGGCCGAAAAGCAGCGCCAGGTCGCCGTCGCCACCTTTACGGCGGCGCCGCGATCACTATATGATCGTCGGGCGCTCCGCGCGTCGATGCCGCGTGCCCATATCGAAACGAGTGAGGAGATACAGCTATACGCCCGCCCATGACCCGTCGCCCGATGGCGCCGCTGCCGCCCAAGAACGGCCCGCGATACAATGAATTCATTGCCTCCCCCAAAGTCCGCGTGATCGACGAGGAAGGCGAAAATCTGGGCGTGATGCTGACGGCCGAAGCGATCGAACAGGCGGCCGAGGTGGGGCTTGACCTTGTCGAAGTGTCCCCCAATGCCGACCCGCCGGTGTGCAAGTTCCTCGACGTCGGCAAATATAAATATGAGGCGCAGAAAAAGGCGAACCTGGCCCGCAAGAGCCAGAAGACGCAGGAGATCAAGGAGATCAAGATGCGTCCGAACATCGACGACCATGATTTCGATGTGAAGATGAAGAAGGTCTTCGACTTCCTCGAGGAAGGCGACAAGGTCAAGATGACCATGCGTTTCCGCGGTCGCGAGATGAGCCACACGCAGCTTGGCCTCAACGTGCTCCAGCGCGTCGCCGAGCTGACCGCGGAGGTCGCGAAGGTCGAGGCGCACCCGCGCACCGAAGGCCGCCAGATGCTGATGGTGCTGGCGCCGAAATAGGAGCCAGGCGAACCAAGGACCGTCGCCGCCGCGAAGGCGGGGGGCCGCCATCGGTTTATGCAGCACCGCGGGAAAAGGCTGCCAGCTGCCCCGCCTTCGCTGGGGCGACGAGATTATCTCAGCCAATCCGAAAATCTAGGGCGGTCGTTCCACCGGGGCGGCCGCCCGCTTCGTATCGGCGCTCGACCATCCTGACGGTACCGTCCGCCGCCACCGCGGCGAGGGTCGAGGCGCGCGTGCCATAGACTTCGCCCGTCAGGAACAGCGCCGGGTCGCCTTCCGCCGTCAGCGTGTCGAGCAGACCCTCAGGGTCGCTGCGCGACCCGACGAGCGCCGCCAGCGTGGCGCGCAGCCGCTCGGCGCGCGGGCAGGGGCGGTCGACGGGCTCGTTCGCGAGCGCATGGACGCCGGGCCCGAGGCTTGAAATCTGCGGCCGCGGCCGGTTGGTCAGGAGCCGCGGGCCGCTGCCGTCGATTGCGAACAGGTTGAAGGCGTTGAAGCGGTCGAGGTCGGCCACGGCCGGGTCGGCGAAACGCCCCTGTCCACGCAGCAGGTCGGTGACGAGCGCGCCGCGCGAGTCCTTCGCCGGATCGGGCATCGCGCCGCGCACATTGGTCACGACGACGGCGCGCCCGCTTGGCGCGTGGACGCCCAGCCACGTCCCGCCCGCCTGAAGGTCGCGCCCGGCGACGATCCCGCTGCCATCCGCCCATTGGTGGAGCGGGGCGGCGGGGCGCGCGTGAAACTCGTCACGATTGCCGATGAGGATGAGCGGCCAGTCGGGATGGACGCGGTGGGCAAGGGCGACGACGCACATGCGCGCCCATATCGGGGCGTTCGGCGGCCTTGCCAAGCCTCTTGACAAGTTCCTTGGTTGAATGTTCAATCAACATCGCTATCGGCGGGAGGACATCATGGCCGACGAGTTCGCGAAGATGGGGGAGAGCCTGCGCGCCAAAACGGGCAAGGGGCTCGACGAATGGGTTGCCACCGCGCGCAGGGCCGGGATCGCCGGCCATATGGCGCTGGTGAACCACCTCAAATCCGAACATGGGCTGGGCCACGGCTATGCCAATATGATCGTCCATGCCGCCAATGCCTCGTCGTCGCTGTCGCAGGACGACGACGCGCTGGTGCAAGCGGCATTCGACGGAGCGAAAGCGCATTGGCGGCCGCTCTACGACCGGTTCGCAGCGCTGGTGCAGGGCTTCGGCAACGACGTCGAGCTGGCGCCGAAGAAGGGCTATGTCAGCTTTCGCCGCAAGAAGCAGTTTGCGCTGCTGATGCCCTCGACCAAGGACCGTTTCGACATCGGCCTGGCGCTCAAGGGCGAGGCGCCGACCGGAAAGCTGGAGCTGGCGGGGAGCTGGAATGCCATGGTCTCGCACCGCATCCGCATCAACGCGGGCGAGGAGCCGGGCGACGATGTGACCGGCTGGCTCCGTGCCGCCTATGACCGTGCGGGCTGAAGGGGGTCACGATGAACGCCGCCGACACGCGCCAGCGCATCCTGATGACCGCGATGGAGCTGTTCTGGGAGAAGGGGTATCTCTCGACCTCGGTGTCGGACATTCTTTCGCGCAGCCAGGTGCATTCGGGCAGCCTCTATCATTTCTTTCCCGGCAAGCAGGACGTGCTGATCGGCGTGCTCGAACTCTATCGCGACGGGATCGAGGAGATGCTGCTCGCGCCCAACTGGCAGGGGGTCGAGGATCCGGTCGAGCGCGTCTTTGCGTTGCTTGGCGGCTATCGCACGCACCTCATTGTCACCGATTGCACCTATGGCTGTCCGATCGGCAGCCTCGCACTCGAAATCCACGAGCCCGACCCGGTGGTGCGCGAGCTGATGGCGGCGAACTTCACCAATTGGTCCACGGCAATCGCGCGCTGTTTCGACGCGGCCGCCGACCGCCTGCCGCCGGGCACCGACGCGCAGGCGCTCGGCGAATTCGTGCTGACGGTGATGGAAGGTGCGGTGATGCAGGCGCGCACCTATCGCGACATCGGCTATTTCGACCGCAACATCGCTGTATTGCGCGACTATATCACTATATTGCTGGCGAGCGCAAAGAATGATAGCCTAGCGTGACTTTTCGGAGGGGGAGGGTGCAATGACCGAAGTTGGAAAAACGCCGTGGCATCTGTGGGTGGTCGGCGTTCTTGCCGTGCTGGTGAATGCCTTTCCCGTGGTCGACTTCACGCTGACCAATGTGGAGAATGAATTCTGGCTGTCGCCGCTGACGAGCGACCAGCGCGTTTTCATCCTCGGCGCGCCTTTGTGGGCGGACGTCTGCTGGGCGCTCGGCGGTTTTGGCGCCTTCATCGGATCGGTGCTGCTGCTCCTGCGTTCGCGTCATGCGGTGACCGCTTATATCGTGTCGATCGCCGGTCTCGCTGGATCGACCCTCTACCAGCATATACTGAACGGCGAAACAACGCGCGCGCTGTTCCAGAATGTCGCAATGATCGTAACGGCGGTCATCTGGGTCATCATGCTGGCGCTGTTCTTCTACGCGCGCGCGATGAAGGCGAAGGGTGTTCTGCGCTGACCATGACCGCTTTGGGGTGGTGAGCGGCCTTTCCTCTTTCCCCTCTCCCGTCGGGAGAGGGATACGCAGGCTAGGTTGCGTAGCAACCTAGCCGAAGTTGGGTGAGGGGATCACCTGTCCACCCTGAAATCTAACCTCAGGCACCCTCACCCAACCCTCTCCCAAGGGGAGAGGGCTTTGTGGCAGCTTCCGGTCGTTCGCAGCCTTCCTACCGCGCCCGGATAAACGCCCGCACATCCTCCGACAGTTTCCGCCGGTCTTCGTCGCGGATGTACATCATGTGGCCTGCGTCATAATAGGTAAAGGTGATGCGATCCTGCGGGATGCCGGTGCGTGACAGCGCATATTCGGCGGCGAAAAAGGGCGTTGCGAAATCATACCAGCCCTGCGCGACGAGCACGCGCAACCCGCTGTTCTCGCGCATCGCCTGTCCGATGTACGGCGCGACGTTCAGATAGGCGTTGGTGTCGCGCCCGCCGATGCGCCAGTCCCATTGCCCGCCGATGCCGCTGATCGACTGATATTCGCGGTCCGTCCTGAACCCCAATCCGTCGCGCAGCCAGCTGTTGATCGCCGCGGTATAGCTGGCGTCGATCCCGTAAAAGCTGGGATCGTTGTCGGGGGTTTCGCCGGCGTGGTCATAATCCTTGCCCGTATAGCGGCTGTCGAGGCGCCCGACGGTGAGGCCGCGGTCGCGCAGCAGCTCCTTGTAGAAGCGCGCGGGCGTGACGCGCAGGTCCGCCTGTTCGAGCCAGGTTTCGGACAGGCCGGTGAAGCGCGCAAGCTCGCGGCGGATCGCGGCGCGCTCCTCGCCCTGCAATTTCTGCCCTTTGAGCAGCGCGGTCGCATAGGGGCCGATCGCCCATTGCCGCGCTTCCTCTGCAAAAGCCTCGACCGACGACGCGCTCGCCTTGCCGTGATAGAGCGCGGTGACCGCCATCGACGGCAGGTTGGTGACCGGCGACAGCTCGTTGCCCGGCGTGTCGGCGCCCGCCGCAAAATCGAGCACGGTCGAAATCAGGATCAGCCCGTTGAACGCGACATCATTGTAAGTCGCGTTCATCAGCTGGTGCGCGACCGCGGCGGTGCGGGTGGTGCCATAGCTTTCGCCGCCGAGATATTTGGGGCTGTTCCAGCGGCCATTGTCGGCGAGCCAGCGGCGGATCACTTCGGCGACCAGCTTCGCATCCTGCGTCACGCCGTAATAATCCTTGGGGTCGGCCTTGCCGATCAGGTGCGAAAAGCCCGTGCCCGGCGGGTCGATGAACACGATGTCGGTGACGTCGAGCAGCGCGTCGGGATTGTCGACGATGGGCCAGGGCGGCGCGCCGTCATCAACCCCGGTGCCGGGGATCGCAACGCGCTTCGGCCCGAACGCGCCCATCATCAACCAGACGGTGCCCGAACCGGGGCCGCCGTTGAACAGGAAGGTCACCGGACGGCTGGTGTCGCGCGGTTCCTTGACATAGGATGTGGTGACGACGGCGACTTCGGGCACGCCGTCCTTGTTCCTGATGATCGTCTCACCAATCGTCGCGGCGTAATTGATCCGCTGGCCGCCAAAGGTGCCGCTGAGTTTGGTGGTGCGGATTTGCGGTTCGTAGTCGGCGGGCTTTTCGGCCTTCGCCTTGTCATTCTTGTCCTCGGCATGGACGATGGCAGGAACCGCGACGGCAAGCGCCAGCGCGATCAGCGACAGACCCGATTTCATACACTTGTCTCCCCGTTTGACGCACGGACGCTAAGCCGCGCGCGGGGAGGGGGCAAGGGTGCTGGTCGGTTGCAGTGGGGTTTTGTTCGAAGGGGTCAGGCGGATGACGCCTATCGCCTACCTCACAGCGTAGATCGCCGGGCGATAACGGGGTTCGGGGATCGGAAAGCCTTTCTCCCGCGCAACCTCAAGCCAGCTTTCGATCGCGATTTCAGCTTCCGCAACGGCTTCAATTGGCGTCTCGCCATGCGCCGAGCAAGGGCGCAAGTCGGGAACATCAGCTATCCAGCAATTGTCGTCGGGATACCAGAAAACATTAATGTGATAGCGGGGCTGCATCAGGCGGCACGACGGACGATCTTGTCCAAGTCAGCCCCGTGTTCCCGGCGTTCTTCCTCCAGATCATAGTCGATCTGAAGGCCGAGAAAAAAACCCTCGCTCATTCCGAAGTAGCGCGCCAGTCGCAGATCAACATTGGCGTCGATTGCTTGCCGGGCATCCAGAATGGCTTCGAGATGTTCAACGGCGATTCCGGCTCCATCAGCAACCTCAGAAATGGCGATGTCGCTGCCGATCAGGAAATCGTGGCGCAGAATGTCGCCGGGATGGACATTGTCCAGCCGGTCGTCATCCTCGGTGATAGTCCTCGATCCGGACATCGTCAGCGCCTCCGTTCGACCAATGGAAGGTGATCCGCCACTGGTCGTTGATCCGCAGACTATATCGTAAAGGTGTGAAGCCTTTCAACTGTTCCAGTCGATTGCCTGCGGGAACGCGCAGATCCTGAAGTTTTGTGGTGCGATTGAGTTGACGTAATTTCCGCCGCGCAGTTGATTGAATGTCCCCTGGCAGCTTGCGGCTGCGTTCACCGCGCCAGACGTGCTCCGTTTCTGGTTCTGCGAAGGAGCGGATCATTGCATACTATTCCGGCGATGCGTGAGCCAAAACGATGTTTGCGATTTTTTGGGCCTCTTGCATCGTAAGATCGAAAGGCAGGCCAAAAATCCGGACCGTCAGATTCTGTCTCAACTGCACAGGCAACTGATTTACGTTCGGCAGATCGACCATTGGAAGTGACGAGGTTGTCGGGGGAGAGGCCGACGTCTGAGTGGTCGGCGCTTTCGACTTCTGCGGTTTCGCGTTGTTTCCATTCGCCTTTTGGCGCATCCGAGATTGTCCGCTCGGACGAAAGCTAACCGGATTCTCGCTATACGAACGAAAATCCTCTAGCGCCGTCTTTAATCTGCTACGGTAGGTTTGAAGACTGTCAGGCGTGTATTGATGCGGGTTGAGATTATCAAAGCGCCCCATCACGTGATCGATGTCTAGGTTCGTGACGTCCTCGGCTTCGTCGTCAGACAGCACCGCCAGCACCTTTGCCACGGCCGTCCGCCGAGCCGAAGCAGTTGCCCGAGCTATAAGTCCCTTTTCACCTAGGTAGTCAAGGAAACGAATGAAATCATCTCTGCTACGGTTCTGCGACATTGGTCTACCTCCGATCGCCGCGATAGGCGATTCGGCGGACGCCGTCAACAAAAAGTTTAACGTTCATCTACGTCAAAACTGAACGCAGAATTGAAAATCCTTCACCGCCCCCACTTCGTCTTGCTCTGCTTCCCGAAGCGGCCCTTGCGCGTCCCCGGCTTGCCCTCGTTGCTGCGGCCCACGCGCGGCGCGACCTGTTGGTCGGGGGGCAGGCCCAGTTCGTCGGCCTCCAGCTTGCGGATTTCGTCGCGCAGGCGCCCGGCTTCCTCGAACTCCAGGTCGGCGGCGGCATCGCGCATCTTCTTTTCGAGTTCCTGGATATAGGCGCGGAGGTTGTGGCCGACCATGTGCGCGGGCTTGTCTTCGCCGATGTCGATGACGACGCCGTCCTTCGACGCGACATGCGCGATGATGTCGCCGATGTTGCGCTTGATCGTCGTCGGGGTGATGCCGTGCGCTTCGTTATACGCCTTCTGCTTTTCGCGGCGGCGGTCGGTTTCGCGCAGCGCGCGTTCCATGCTGCCGGTGATGCGGTCGGCGTAGAGGATGACGCGCCCGTCGACGTTGCGCGCGGCGCGGCCGATCGTCTGGACGAGGCTGGTTTCGCTGCGCAAAAAGCCCTCCTTGTCGGCGTCGAGGATCGCGACGAGCCCGCATTCGGGAATGTCGAGCCCTTCGCGGAGCAGGTTGATGCCGACGAGCACGTCGAACACGCCGAGCCGGAGGTCGCGGATAATCTCGATGCGTTCGAGCGTTTCGACGTCCGAGTGCATGTAGCGGACCTTGAGCCCCGCTTCGTGCAGAAACTCGGTCAAATCCTCGGCCATGCGCTTGGTCAGAGTCGTCACCAGCGTGCGGTATCCCGCTGCCGCGGTCTTTTTCGCTTCGGCGATCAGGTCGTCGACCTGTTCCTCGACCGGCCTGATCTCGACCGGCGGGTCGATGAGGCCGGTGGGGCGGATCACCTGTTCGGCGAAGACGCCCTGCGTGCGCTCCATCTCCCAGGTGCCGGGGGTCGCCGAGACGCTGATCGTCTGCGGGCGCATCATGTCCCATTCGGCGAAGCGCAAGGGCCTATTGTCGATGCAGCTCGGCAGGCGGAAGCCATATTCGGCGAGGGTGATCTTGCGGCGATGGTCGCCCTTTGACATTGCGCCGATCTGCGGGATCGTCTGGTGGCTTTCGTCGACGAAGAGCAGCGCATTGTCGGGCAGATATTCGAACAGGGTCGGCGGCGGCTCGCCGGGCAGGCGGCCGGTGAGAAAGCGGCTGTAATTCTCGATCCCGGCGCAACTGCCCGTCGCGGCGATCATTTCGAGGTCGAAATTGGTGCGCTGTTCGAGCCGCTGCGCTTCGAGCAGGCGCCCCTCGGCCTCCAGCTCCTTGAGCCGTTCCGCAAGTTCGTGGCGGATCGCTTCGGTTGCCTGCTTGAGCGTCGGGCCGGGCGTGACATAGTGGCTGTTGGCATAGATGCGGATGCTGTTCAGGCTCGCGATCTTCTTGCCGGTCAGCGGGTCGAACTCGGTGATCTCCTCGATCTCGTCGCCGAAAAAGCTGACGCGCCACGCCATATCCTCATAGTGCGACGGGAAGATTTCGAGGCTGTCGCCGCGCACGCGGAAATTGCCGCGCGCGAAGGCCTGATCGTTGCGTTTGTACTGGAGCGCGACGAGCTTGCGGATGATCTCACGGTTGTCGGCGACCTGGCCTTTCTTGAGGTCGAAGATCATCGCGGAGTAGGTTTCGACCGACCCGATGCCATAGAGGCAGCTCACCGAGGCGACGATGATGACATCGTCGCGTTCGAGCAGCGCGCGCGTCGCCGAATGGCGCATCCGGTCGATCGCCTCGTTTACGCTCGACTCCTTCTCGATATAGGTGTCCGAACGCGGCACATAGGCTTCGGGCTGGTAATAGTCGTAATAGCTGACGAAATACTCGACGGCATTGTTCGGAAAGAAGCTCTTGAACTCGCCATAGAGCTGCGCAGCAAGGATCTTGTTGGGCGCGAGGATCAGCGCGGGGCGCTGCAACTCCTCGATCACCTTGGCCATGGTGAAGGTCTTGCCCGATCCGGTGACACCGAGCAGCACCTGGTCGCGTTCGCCCGTGCGCGCGGTTTCGACCAGTTCCCTGATCGCTGTCGGCTGATCGCCCGCAGGTTCATAGTCGCTAACCAGTTCGAATCGCTTGCCGCCTTCGACCTTGTCGGGCCGGGCGGGGCGGTGCGGCACATAGCCTTCGGCGGTGTCGATTTCGTCGAGCGAGGTGCGAATCTGGATTGCCATTGCCGCCAATATGGTATCGATGGAGCGGGTCCACAATCGCAATGACGAGAAAGCGGAAGCGGCGAGTCTTGAGGAGACAGGCGATGAAGAAGGTGATGACGATTGCGGCCCTCGGCACGCTTCTGGCGCTGTCGGGTTGCGGCAAGGCGGAGAATGCCGGCGGCACGGTGAAGCGCGAGGCGGGCAACTGGAAAACCGAGGTCAAGCTGGTGAAGTTCGAGATTCCGGGGATGCCGCCCGAAATGAAGGATGGCATGACCAGGATGGTCGAGGGTGCCAGCGGCATGGACCAGTGCTTCACGCAGGAACAGGTCGACAAGGAAGATATCGCCGCCGAACTCGCCAAGGGGCCGGGCAATGGCGGCGAATGCACCTGGTCGAAAAAGGATGTCGCGGGCGGCAAGATCGACGTCGCGGGCACCTGCACCGCCAACGGCCAGACGGTCGAAATGGCGATGAACGGCACGATGGAAGCGAAAAGGTCCGACGTGACGATCACGACCAGGGGCAAGGTGCCGACCGGCGGCGACATGGAAATGGTGATGCAGATGACGAGCACGCACACCGGCCCGTGCAAGGCACCGGCTACAACCTGAAACCCCGGGTAATTGCCGGATGATGGGGGCGTCAGCCATGCTGGCGCCCTTGTCGGTTGGATGAGAAGGGAGCGTGTAATGCTGGGCTATGTGACGATGGGCACCAACGATCTTGACCGTGCGCGCGAATTTTACGCCGCGCTGCTCGGGACGATCGGCGCCAGCGAATTGATGCGCATGTCGGACGAAGACAACGGGTTTACCCTCTATGCGACCGGCTGGGGACAGCCGGGGATCGCGGTGACGCGGCCATATGACGGCCAGCCCGCGCATCGCGGCAACGGGCATATGGCGGCGATTGTCGTCGATAGCCGTGCCAAGGTCGATTCGCTTCACGCCAAGGCGCTCGAACTGGGCGGTACATGCGAAGGCGCGCCGGGCGTGCGCGGCGACGAGGGCGAGCAGGCGTTTTACGGCGCCTATTTCCGCGACCTCGACGGCAACAAGCTTTGCGCCTTCCGGATCGGGCCCGCCTGACCGCGGCGGGCCGGGCCGGCGGCGGCGCGGCGTGAGGGGACCGCGAAAGGGATTGCGCAGGACAAGTCCGATCCGTTCCGCGGTGGCGTGTCGCGGACACGCTTCGCTGTGCGCCGTTCGATTGCGATGAAAAGGATCGACTTGCCGGGCGGAGAACAGGTGGGGCTGTCGAGCCGCCCGGCGAAGTCTTGGAATGAGGTCCGAGGGGTGTCGAAGGGTGCCAGGGACCAGCTCGCACCATTCGCCTTGGGCCTCACAGCGCATCGGCAAAAGCGCGATGCAGCGGTGCAAAGAATGACAGAAATCCCGTTTCGGGGCAGTTACAAGGGGTCACATGTCGGCGTGTCGCCTTTTGATAACCCTTTCTTAACCCGCTTTCGCCTTTTTCGGTCGCGCATTGGCGCGGCGTTCGACATCTGATATGACGATTGGCCGGCTTGTTACCGTTACGAAGGCGTTACAATGGGTGGGCGCGCCGGACGATTGGCGTATCTACCGTATCGCCCGCCGCGGGCATTTGAGGGTAGCATGGACCAGGCGAAAACGAACGAAATGGACCCCGACGAGGTCGACCGGATCATCGCCGATGAGCTTCAGCGCCTGCTCGAATCGCCCATGTTCACGCGCTCGCCGGTGTTGTCGCGGTTGCTGCAATTCCTTGTCGAACACCGGCTGCGCGGCGGGCGCAGCGCGCCCAAGGCCTATGCGATCGCGACCGAGGCGCTGGGGCGGAGCGAGGATTTCGACCCCGCGGTCGACAGCTATCCGCGCGTGATGGTCGGCCGGCTGCGGACGCTGCTCGACCGCTATTATTCCGAAACCGCGTGGGTCCACCGGCTGCGCGTGCCGCAGGGCAGCTACGAGGTGGTCGTCCAGCATCGCTCGTCACCTCCCGCCGCGCGCGCGGCCGAGGGACCGGACGGCGACGATGACGTCAAGGCCGCAGCCGCAGCGGCTGGCGGCGATGCGGTGCCGCCGGCGGTCGCCAGGCCGGGCGGCGGCCGGTTCGGCCGGTGGATCGTCGCCCTGCTGCTTCTGGCGCTCGCGTTGCTCGCGCTCTGGGCGCTGCGCGGCGAAGCGCCGCGCCTGCTCGCGCGCGATGCCGTTCCCGAACCCTTGCTCGAGATCAGCGCCCCGGATTCAGGCAATCTGCCTGAATCGCGCGCGCTCGCGCGCGCGCTCGACGGCAGACTGCGCGACGGGCTGCGGCGCTTTGACCTGATCGAACTGCTCGCCGCGCACACGGCGGGCGGCGCAGCTCCACGCCCTGCCGACTACCGGCTCGACACCTCGCTCGTCCGCACGGTCGACGGGGTCGTCGACGTGACGCTGGTGCTCAACCGCGTCGCCGACCAGCGCGCGATCTGGTCGCAGCAATTGCGGCTGGACCATTTCGACACGCCGGAGTTCACCGCTGTCGAGCCCGTCATCGCGCAGCTTGCGGGCGATTATGGCGTGATCGTGCGCGACCAGATCCGGCGCCAGCCCGATAATTATGCGCCGGGCTATCCCTGCCTCGCGCAGTTCAACCGGTTGCGCCAGATGCGCGACGCGGCCACGGCCAAGCGGGTCGTCAGCTGTCTGCGCGCGATGATCAAGGCCGACCCGCGCGATCCGGTCGCGCTTGCCGCGCTGTCGCTCGTGCGGTTCGGCGACTGGCAGCCGCAGCGCGGGACGCCCGCAGGCCGCGAAGCCTTTGCCGAGGCGCGCGCGCTGGCGCTGCGTGCCTATCGCGAAGATCCCGATTCCTCGGTCGGGCAGTTCGCGATGGCGCGCGCGAACTTTTACGCGGGCGACTGTGCGGCGGGCATTGCGATGGGCGACAGCGCGCGAGCGCTCAACCCCTATGATGCCGACATGGCCGGCTTCCTCGGTCTGTTCAAGCTGGCGTGCGACCATGCGGATGAGGGCGAGGAACTGCTGCGCCGTTCGCTGGCGCTCGACCCTTCCAATCCCGGCGTGCCTGCGGTGACGCTGGCTTTCATCCTGTCGCAGCGCGGCGAACAGGCGCAGGCGCAGGCGATCCTCGATCGAATGCCGTCGCCGACCAACCTCGAGCCGCAATATCTGATGGTGCGGTCGGTCGTGCTGGCGCGACAGGGCGAGGTCGACGCGGCGCGCGCATTGTGGCGCCGCCTGCTCGCCTATACGCGCCAGCCCGCCGATGCGCCGCCCGAACAGGTGCTCGGCCGTTTCCTGATCACTCCGGCGGTGATCGCGCGTGCGTCGGCGGCGCTGCGCGAATCCGGCGTCGTCGGCCCTCCGGCGGGCTGAACCGCCGCGCGCCGATTATTCGCGGTGCCCGGTCTTGCGCGCCGGGGCGGCGGCGCCTATTTTTGCGACGGGCGCCAGAGGGGCAGAAAGGGGCGCGCCCGGCTTTCGGGCAGTGCGAACAGGGACGACAGGACGCTTCGGCGCATGGCTCATGCCAGCCCTCTTGCCAGCCCCGCCCATGGACACTAGGGCAATCTCCAACATTCACGAACAGGTCAGAAAAAGGAACTGTGCATGAGCGATTCGGCCGAAAAGGTTAAAAAGATCGTCGTCGAACATCTGGGCGTCGAAGCCGACAAGGTCACCGAGGAAGCGAGCTTCATCGACGATCTGGGCGCCGACAGCCTCGACATCGTCGAACTGGTGATGGCGTTCGAGGAAGAGTTCGGCGTCGAAATCCCCGACGATGCGGCGGAAAAGATCGCCACCGTCAAGGATGCGATCGACTATATCGAAGCGAACAAGGGCTAAGGCGGTCCGATCCGGCATGGCCGGATGCGGCGGCGACGCCGTCCAAGCGTTTCCGGCTTCCCGGTCCATGGCCCCGCGCCCTGTGACCGGGAAGCCTTTTTCTTGGGCAGGCGATTGATGGATGAATGCGGACACCTGCGGGGGCAGGGTCGACGAAAGGAAAGATTATGCGCCGGGTTGTGGTGACGGGTTTGGGTTTGGTGACGCCGCTGGGCGGCGACGTCGAAACCAGCTGGAAAAATCTGATCGCGGGCAAATCGGGTGCGGGTCCGATCACGAAATTCGACGCATCGGACCAGAAATGCACCATCGCGTGCGAGGTGAAGCCCGCCGACCATGAATATGGCTTCGACCCGATGAAGCGCGTCGATCACAAGGTGCAGCGGCAGGTCGATCCCTTCATCATCTATGGCATCGATGCGGCGGGCCAGGCGCTCGAGGATGCGGGGCTGACCGAGCTGACCGAGGAACAGAAGGTGCGCGCGGGCTGCTCGATCGGTTCGGGCATCGGCGGGCTGCCGGGCATCGAGAGCGAAAGCCTGCTGCTCGCCGAAAAGGGGCCGGGCCGCGTCAGTCCACACTTCGTCCACGGTCGCCTGATCAACCTGATTTCGGGCCAGGTCAGCATCAAATATGGGCTCAAGGGCCCCAACCACGCGGTCGTCACCGCCTGTTCGACCGGCGCGCATTCGATCGGCGACGCGGCGCGGATGATCAAGGACGACGATGCCGACATCATGCTCGCGGGCGGCGCCGAGGCGACGATCTGCCCGATCGGCATCGCCGGCTTCGCACAGGCGCGCGCGCTCAACATGCGCTTCAACGACCGCCCCGAACAGGCGAGCCGCCCCTATGACAGGGACCGCGACGGTTTCGTGATGGGCGAGGGCGCCGGCGTCGTCGTGCTCGAGGAATATGAACATGCCAAGGCGCGGGGCGCCAAAATCTACGCCGAAGTCGTCGGTTACGGCCTGTCGGGCGACGCCTATCACGTCACCGCGCCCGATCCCGAAATGGACGGCGCCTTCCGCTCGATGCAGGCGGCGCTCAAAAAGGCGGGCATGACCCCCGCCGACATCGACTATATCAACGCGCACGGCACCTCGACGATGGCTGACACGATCGAGCTTGGCGCGGTGAAGCGGCTGTTCGGCGATGCGATGGCCAATGTGTCGATGAGTTCCACCAAATCGGCGATCGGCCACCTGCTCGGCGGCGCGGGCGCGGTCGAGACGATCTTCTGCATCCTCGCGATCCGCGACCAGATCGTGCCCCCGACGCTCAACCTCGACAACCCCGACGAAGGGACCGAGGGTGCCGACCTGGTTCCCAAGGTCGCGAAAAGGCGCAAGGTGCGCGCGGCGCTCAACAACAGCTTTGGTTTCGGCGGCACCAACGCCAGCCTGATCGTCAAGGCGATCGACTGATCGTCTCCTTCGCGGCGGCCTGCGGTGGGAAGCAGTCGTCGCGAATGCTCCGACGGGTGAAGCGTGACCGGTTTGCCGGCGGGGCACGCCGCTCCAGGTTTCACATGACTGCGGCGAGGCGGATCTGGAACGATGTCCCGGCGCCGCCCGTCGTTTCCGCCGCTGCCAACGTCTCCGCTGCCCGCGGCGGCACGGCGATCACTCCGACGGCGCCACCTCTTCGGTCAGCGCCCGGACGATCGCGGCGACCGAATTGGGGGCATAGGCAAAGCCCATATGGCTGCAATCGACCTCGACCGCGCGATCGCTCTCGTGCGGCAGCCCGCGCGCGCTGTTCACCGCGACGACGCCGTCATGCTTTGACCAGAGCGCGAAGGTCGGCATTTCGGGACGCGGCGCCGGGTGAAAGTCGATCGGCGGATTGTCGACCGGGTGGCGCGCGATGAGGTGATAGAGCCGCCACGCGCGGTTGGCGCGTCGGCTGCCCGAGAAAGGCGAACCCAGCGTGACGACGCGCGCGACCTTGTCGGGGTGGCGCTTGGCATATTCGCGCGCGTAAATGCCGCCAAGGCTCCACCCCACCAGCGCGGGGGCGAAGCCGGTGCGGTCGATGATCCATTGCACGCGCCCGTCGATCCGTTCGATGATGTCGGGGGTCGCGCCGCGGTTGAAGCCGAGGCCCCACGCATAACAGCGGAAGCCCGCGCGGCGGAGGTCGGCGCGCAGGGCCTTGGTCGCCCAGTCACCCGACAGGAAACCGGGGAGCACCATCACCGGCGGATAGTCGCTGTCGGGGTTGGGTTCGGGGGGCAGCGGGCGGATGCGCCCGCCGATTGCGCGCGCGAGCGATCCCATCTCGCGCCACAGCAGCATGAGCGGCGGCGGCGCGTCGGGATCGGGGACATGCGCGGGCCATTCGGCGCGCCGGGTAAGGAAACCGCGGATCATGCGGCGGCTCTTATCGTTTCGGAACCAGCTTCACCAGCCTGCCGTCGTCGCCGTCGGTGAGCAGCCAGACGGTGCCGTCCTCGCGCACCTCGACCTCGCGGATGCGCGTGCCGAAGTCCCAGCGCCCCGCCTTGTGCAGCGCCGTGCCGTCGATCCGCATCTGCACCAGCCCCTCGCCCGACAGCGCGCCCATCAACAGGCTGTTCTTCCAGCCGGGATAAAGGTCGCCGCCATAATAGGCGAGGCCGGCGGGGGACACGGCGGGGTTCCACCACAGCTTTGGCGCCGCAAACTCCGGGCGCGTCGGGTGGTCGGGGATGTCGCGGCCGTCATAATGGTCGCCGTTCGACACGATCGGATAGCCGTAATTGGCCTTTGCCTCGACCAGATTGACCTCGTCGCCGTGGCGCGGGCCCATTTCCTGGTTCCACAGCCGCCCGGAATCGTCGAAGGCGAGGCCCAGGATGTTACGGTGGCCGAGCGACCAGATTTGCGCGGTGACGCCGCCTTCACCGGCAAAGGGGTTGTCGGCGGGAATGCTGCCGTCGGGGTTCAGGCGGACGATCTTCCCGAGATTGCCCGTCATGTCCTGCGCCGGGTCGAACTTCTGGCGTTCGCCCGAGCCGATGAAAAGATATCTGCCGTCGGGAGAGAAGGCGAGGCGGTGCGAATAATGACCGCGGCCTGTCACCTTGGGCGTCTGTTTCCAGATGACCTCCAGCCCCTCAAGGCGCGGCGCGGCGCCCTGGACCAGCTTGGCGCGGCCGACGACGGCGCCGAAGGTGCCCCCGCTGCCCGCCTCCGCCCAGCTCAGGTAAATCGTGCCACTGGTCGCGAAATCGGGCGCGACGATGACGTCGCCGAGGCCGCCCTGGCCGCCATAGGCGACCGCGGGAACGCCCGTGACGTCGAGCGTCGGGCCACTCTCTTGCCACAGTTTGAGCTTGCCGGCCTTTTCCGTGACGAGCGCGGCGCGTGTGCCGGGAAGGAAGGTCATCGCCCAGGGCTCGTCGAAGCTCGCGATCTCCTGCACCCTGAAAGGTGCGTCGGCGAGCGGGACGGCGGGATGTTCCCCGGACGCGTCGAGCGCGGCGGTGTCGGCGGGGGCGGCTTCGGTGGCCGCGGGCGCCGAACAGGCGGCCACGGCGAGCGCGGCGGCGAGAGCGAAGGGGGGAAGATTTTTCATCGGAAAATCTCGCTTGGCTGGGGAAGAGGTGTTGTTGTGACGCGGGCGGTGTCGGTTGTCGAGGGGCGTGAAACCATCCGTCGCCCCCGTCTTCGCGGGGGCGACGACAATTTCAACGGTTCGCCGCCTCGCGCCGCGCGGCGATTTCCTCGACGCTGTCCATGATGGCATCGACGGCTTCGCTCGCCGGGGGCGCGTCGGCGCGCTTCTGGCTGAACCGGCCACGCGCCATGATCTCCTCGAGCGCGGCGCGGGCGCGTGACACGCGGCTTTTCATCGTGCCGAGCGCGCAATCACAGATGCTCGCAGCCTCCTCGTACGACATGCCGCCCGCGCCGACGAGGATCAGCGCCTCGCGCTGATCCTGTGGCAATTCCATCAGGCCGCGTTGCACGTCGGCCATCTCGCCGCTCTCTTCCTGGCTTGCGGGGGTCGATATGGTGCGCTCGACCGCGGTTTCGTCATATTCGCCGACGAACTTGTTGCGGCGCATCTGCGACAGAAAGGTGTTGCGCAGGATCACGAAGGTCCACGCCTTGATCGACGTTCCGCGCTCGAACCGGTCGCGCGACGCCCAGGCCTTGACCATCGTGTCCTGCGTCAGATCGTCGGCGAGGTCGGGGTTTCCCGACAGGCTGCGGCCATAGGCGCGCAGATGGGGAATGACCCCGGCAAGCAAAGCCTTGAATTCGCTGTCCGAGAGCGCGTCGGCCTGCGGCTGCGAGGCAGCGGCGGTGGGGGCGGTCATTATGATTTCGGGCTGGTCTGATCGAGCTGCGCGAGCAGGTCGAGCATCCGGTCGGGCAATTGTTCGGCGACGATATTGCCATAGATCATGCGCAGCTTGGCGCTCACCGGCTCGGGCGCCTGTCGCCCGGTCAGCGTGCGATGCCATTCGTCGCCGTGCGTGCCGGGGAAGCTTCCCTGCGCACGGCGCGGAGCATCGGCATCGGGCGGCGGCGGGGGCCCCGTGCCATTCGTTCCTTTGTTGCCTTGCGTAGCCATGCGAGAGCAACGAGGAAAAGCGCGCCGGGTTCCCCGCAAAGTTGTTTTTTGCGACGAATGCGTTGCCAAGAAGCCACACCGGCCCTAATCAGGCGGATGTGAGGGGTCATACGGTAGCGGTCCTTGCGACCGCACGACTGGAGCGTGACCACTTGCTTTCCGTAATCTATGTCAGCGTCGCCGACCCGCTGCTTTCCCCCGCCGACATCGACGCCATATTGGTGACCGCGCGCCGCAACAACGCGCGCGACGCGCTGACCGGCGCGCTCATCTATAACGGGCATAATTTCATGCAGCTGCTCGAAGGGCCTGCCGATCGCGTCGATGCGTGCCTCGCCGCGATCCGTGAGGACAGGCGGCACAGCGGCATGATCGAAATCCGGCGCCGCGCGATCGAGAGGCGCGAATTTGCCGACTGGACGATGCTCTATGAACCCGGTTTCCAGGGGCAAGAGGTGGAGTTTGCGCGGCTGGCGGCGAACGGTCGGCTCGATCCCGAGTTCGAGCGGATGCTCGGCAATTTCGTCGCGCTCGGTCGGCGATCGCCGTCGGCAGGCGGTCAGGCGCCCTTGCAATGACGCGCCAGCGCGCTAAGCCGGTCGTGCGCCCGCGAGGACCGGGTTGCCAGACAAAGGCCTTGTTATCAGCACCGTAACGCCCCAACCGCTCGACGACGCCAGCTTCAAGCAGGAACTGGCGGCGATGCTGCCGCACCTGCGCGCCTTTGGCCGCAGCCTGTGCGGCAACGCCGACCTGGCCGACGATCTGGTGCAGGAAACGATGCTGAAGGCGTGGAAGGCGCGCGCGCAATATGTGCCGGGGCCGTCGAGCATGAAAAGCTGGGCCTTCGTCATCCTTCGCAACTGTTTCCTGTCGCAGATGCGGCGCAAGAAGTTCACCGCCGAATATGATGAACTCGCCGCCGAACGCCTGCTCGTCGCTCCCGACGATCAGGACGACAGCCTGCACCTCGCCGATGTCCAGCGCGCGTTGCTCATGCTGCCCGTCGACCAGCGTGAGGCGCTGATCCTGATCGGCGCGGGACAGCTTAGCTACGAGGAAGCCGCGGCGATCTGCGGCTGCGCGATCGGCACGATGAAAAGCCGCGTCTCGCGCGGGCGCGCGGCCTTGCAAACGATATTGGAAAGCGGCGAGATGCCGCGGCGAAGCACCGATGAACAGCCGTCGCACGAAGCCTTCCGCGCGATCATGGACCATGTCGATGAACTGACCGGCGGCGCGTCGACCCCTGATTAAAGCACTGTCTATGCCGCGAGCTGCGGCGTGAAGAGCAGGCTCTGGCTGATCGCCGCGCGCACCGTATTTTCGCGGAATGGCTTGGAGATGAGGAAGGTCGGCTCGACCCGTCCGCCGGTGAGCAGCCGTTCGGGAAAGGCGGTGATGAAGATGGCGGGAACCGGCGCGCGCGCCAATATGTCCTGCACCGCGTCGATCCCCGATGATCCGTCGGCGAGCTGGATGTCGGCAAGCACCAGCCCGGCATCGGTGTCCTCGAACGCCGCAACCGCATCCTCGTGCGTCGTCGCGATTCCCGCGATCTCGTGCCCCAGGCTGCGGACGATCTGTTCGAGTTCCATCGCGATCAGCGGCTCGTCCTCGATGATGAGCACCGAGGTGCGCGATTCGCGGTCGAGGTCGGCGACCGCGTCGGCAAGCAGCGTTTCGACCGTCGCCGTGTCGGTGCCCGTGATCTGTCCCGCTTCCTCGACCGAAAAGCCTTCGAGCGCGGTGAGCAGCAATATCTGGCGACCGAGCGGCGTCATCTGCCGAAGTCGCTGGTGCGCCGCGCGGACGAGCGGGTTTTCGGCGTCGTCGCTGCCTTCGCCATCGTCGATATAGGCGCTTTCCCAGATGCGGTGAAAACCGCGATAAAGGTCGATGCGGCTGCCGGCGCCGCTGCGGAACTCGTCGGGTGCCGCGACGATCACCTCCAGCAGTGCGTGGACGAAATTGTCGCCATGCTGCTGGCTGCCCGTCAGCGCGCGCGCATAGCGGCGCAGATAGGGAAGATGCCCGCGGATTTCGTCGCCCAATGCCATCAAATCGCCTCCCTTCGAGACAGGGATACGCCCTCGCCGCCGTTCGGTTCCCTGGCCGAAGGTGCAACCCGTCGCATAGTGATGCGTAGAGTCAGCCGGGACGCGCCGTTACGGTGGGCAAGCCGGTGAAATGGCGCTGTTTCGCACGCCGGGCGGCAAGATTGTTTTTTTAGGACCAAGTTCATGGCAGAGCGGCCCCCTGGGGAAATGAACGATGCGGCGCGGGCCACATCGGCGACGCGCGGGGGACGGGATTTGCCGCTGACCAGGGACGGACGGACGGAGCGCGAACGGCGACGCGTTGAAACGCTGCGCGAATATCATCTGCTCGATACCGGTGCCGAAGCGGCATTCGATCGCGTGACCAAGCTGGTCGCCGACCTGTTCGACGCGCCGATCGCGCTCATTTCGCTCGTCGATGACTGCCGCCAATGGTTCAAGTCGGCGCACGGGCTCGACGTTCCGGAAACGCCGCGCGACATCAGCTTTTGCAAACATGTCGTCGAGGACGAACAGCCGCTCATTGTCGGCGATGCCGCCAGCGACCCGCGTTTTCAGGACAACCCGCTCGTCACGGGCGAGCCGTACATCCGCTTTTATGGCGGCGTGCCGCTCTTCGCCTATAATGGCGCGATCCTCGGGACGCTCTGCATCATCGACCGCAAGCCGCGCCCGGCGCTCAGCTTTCGCGAGGTCGAGCGGCTTCAGGATTTCGCCGCGCTGGTGATGGCGGAGGCCGATCTGCGCCGGATCGTCGGCGAGCGCGACGAGGCGCGGCGAATGCTGGAGCAGGCGCTCGATTTTTCGGGCATCGCGACCTGGCGCTACGACGCGCGCACCGGCGCGATCCACTGGAGCGGTGCGGTGGCCGAGCTGTGGGGCGCCGATTATGCGACCGCGCTGGCGCATATCGACGGCTTTTTCGACCGCCTCCACCCCGACGACCGCGAGGCCGTGCGCGGCGTGCTGGGCGAATCGGTCGCGCATGGCGGGCATTATGCGACCGAATATCGCATCCAGCATCCCGAACGCGGCGTCCGCTGGATCGCGGTTCACGCCGACTGGGACGTCAGGACCGACGACGCGATCCTGACCGGGGTCAGCATGGACATCACCGAACAGAAAAGCCGCCAGGAAAATGCCAATCTGCTGATGCGCGAGCTGCATCACCGGATGCGCAACCTGTTCGCGACGGTCGGCGCGATCATCTCGCTCACCCGCCACGCCGCGCGCGACGTCGACGATTATGTCGAACGGATCAGCAGCCGCCTCGACGCGCTGAACCGCGCCCAGAATGTCCTGCTCGGCGCCAATTTCATGACCGGGTCGATGCACGCCCTCCTGCGCGAGGTGGAGGCGAGCTTTCCGCGCATTCACTGGTCGGGGCCCGATCTGTTGCTTCCCGAAAATGCGCTGGTGGCGATGGCGCTGCTGTTCAACGAGCTGGCGACCAATGCCGCCAAGCACGGCGCGCTGTCGGGTGAACGCGGGCAGGTCGAGGTCCGCTGGACGCAGGACGACGAAGGCGCCGACGATCGCCGCTTTCGCCTGACCTGGGCCGAAAGCGGCGCCGACCGCGAAATCACGCCGCCCGAACGAACGAGCTTTGGCACCTTGCTCATGGAGCGCAGCGTCAGGAACAACCTTGGCGGAACGATCGCGCGGCGCTGGGAGCCGGGTGGCCTGATCGTCGACATCACGCTCCCCGCACGGTGGCGCGAGGCCTGAGCGCGGCGGCCGATGGCAAGGGCGACGACGTGGATCGAGCCGCATCCGGGCGGCATCTATGTGAAGCCCGCCGACCTGTGGATTGACCCGTCGCGCCCTGTCCCCCGCGCCGCGGTGACGCACGGTCATGCCGATCATGCGCGCAGCGGCCACGGTGCGGTGTTCGCGACCCCCGAGACGTTGGCGATCATGGCGCTGCGCTATGGCGTCGACGTTGCGGCGAGCCATAACCGGGGGTTCGCCTATGGCGAGGGGTTCGAGCGCGGCGGCGTGCGTTTTTCCTTCCATCCCGCGGGGCATGTGCTCGGCAGCGCACAGATATTGATGGAATATCGGGGCGAACGGATCGTCGTCACCGGCGATTACAAGCGCCGCGCCGACCCCACCTGCGCGGCGTTCGAGGTGGTGCCGTGCGACATCTTCATCACCGAGGCGACCTTCGGCCTGCCGGTGTTCCGCCATCCGCCGACACAGGGCGAGATCGCCAAGCTGATCGACGCGGTGCGCGCCGAACCCGACCGCTGCGTCCTCGTCGGCGCCTATGCGCTCGGCAAGGCACAGCGCCTGATCGCCGAACTGCGCGGCGCGGGATGGGATGCGCCCATCTATATCCACGGCGCGCTCGAGAAGATGTGCACGCTTTATGCGGTGCACGGCGTCGATCTCGGCGAACTTCGGCTCGTCTCGGAAACCGACAGGGCCGACATGGCGGGGCAGATCGTCGTCGCGCCGCCCGCCGCCCTCAACGACCGCTGGTCGCGGCGCTTGCCCGATCCGTTGACCGCGATGGCGTCGGGCTGGATGCGCGTGCGCCAGCGCGCGCGGCAGCGGATGGTCGAACTGCCGCTCGTCATCTCGGACCACGCCGACTGGGACGAACTGACGACGACGATTGCTGAGGTGAACCCCAAGGAGACATGGATCACCCACGGCAGCGAGGACGGTTTGCTGCGCTGGTGCGAATTGCATCAGCGTCAGGCGCGCGCGCTGCACCTCGTCGGTCGCGATCTGGAGGAAGAGGCGTGAAGGCGCTTGCCGCCCTGATCGACCGGCTGATCTACACGCGCTCGCGCAACAGCAAGCTGGCGCTGATTGCCGATTATCTGAGGTGCACGCCCGACCCCGATCGTGGCTGGGCGATCGCGGCGCTGACCGAGAGCCTCGACTTTCCGGCGGTGAAGGCGGGGATGGTGCGTGCATTGCTGGCGACGCGGGTCGATGAGCAATTGTTCCGGCTGTCGCGCCATTTTGTGGGCGACACGGCCGAGACGGCAGCGCTGCTGTGGCCTGAACCTTTTCAGCCCTCCCCTTCAGGGGAGGGGCTGGGGGTGGGGGCCATCGGCCTTGCACAAGGTGTCGAGCCCCCACCCCAAACCCCTCCCCTGAAGGGGAGGGGCTTAACTGTCACCCAAGCCGTCGACGCGCTGGCGGCGGCAAGCCGCAGCGATGCGCCCGCTATCCTCGCCGATCTGCTCGACCGGCTCGACGCCGATGGGCGTTATGCGCTGCTCAAGCTCGCGCTCGGCGGGATGCGCGTCGGCGTGTCGGCGCGGCTCGCCAAACAGGCGTTTGCGCAGGCCTTCGACGTGCCTGTCGACGATGTCGAGGAGCTGTGGCACGCGATCCCGCCGCCCTATGCGCCACTCTTTGCATGGGGCGAGGGGCGCGCTGAGCGCCCCGACCTTGCCGATGTCGCCTTTTTCCGCCCCTTCATGCTCGCGCATCCGCTGGAGGAGGAAAGCGTCGATCTTGCCGACTATGCCGCCGAATGGAAATGGGACGGCATCCGCGTCCAGATCGTGCGCGGCGGCGGCGAAACGCGCATCTACAGCCGCGGCGGTGAGGAAATCGGCGCCGCTTTCCCCGAACTGATCGCGGCGTTCGATCAGGATGCGGTGATCGATGGCGAATTGCTCGTGCGTGGCGAGGTGCAGGGCGGGGAAGCGGCAAGCTTCAACGCGTTGCAACAACGCCTCGGCCGCAAGACCGTTTCGAAGAAGATGCTCGCCGACTATCCGGCCTTCGTGCGCGTCTATGACCTGTTGGCGGTTGATGGCGACGACCTGCGCCCTCTGCCATGGACCGAACGACGGCGGCGGCTGGAGGCGTTCGTGCCGCGCCTCGCCAGCAGCCATTTCGACCTGTCGCAACTGATCGAGGCGGCCGATTTCGACGACCTCGCCGAACGCCGCGCGGGCGCGCGCGATGCCGCGATCGAGGGGGTGATGCTCAAGCGCCGCGACGCACCCTATGTCGCGGGCCGCCGCGCGGGACTCTGGTATAAATGGAAACGCGACCCGCTCACCGCCGATTGCGTGATGATGTATGCGCAGCGCGGTAACGGGCGGCGCGCGAGCTTCTATTCGGACTATACCTTCGGCTGCTGGTCCGACGCGGGCGAATTGCTGCCGGTGGGCAAGGCCTATTCGGGCTTTACCGACGAAGAGCTGAAATGGCTCGACAAGTTCGTGCGCGAACACACGCTGAACCGTTTCGGGCCGGTGCGCGAAGTCGAAAAGTCGCTCGTGCTCGAAGTCGCCTTCGATTCGATCCACAGCAGCAAGCGCCACAAATCAGGGCTCGCCATGCGTTTCCCGCGCATTTCGCGCATCCGCCGCGACAAGCCCGCGGAAGAGGCCGACCGGATCGCGACCTTGCGGGCGATGGTGACCTGATTGCCCTTCGTCATTGCGAGCGGAGCGAAGCAATCCCCAGCCACCGTTGTGGCGCGGCGTCGATGGCTGGAGATTGCTTCGTCGCTTTGCTCCTCGCAATGACGGGACTTGCGGAAATTTCCCCGTCACGGGGTTGCAACCCCGTGTCCCGATACCGAGTTAGAGGCCGCAAACCCCTCAAAACAAAATGGAGACTGCCATGACGATCGCCCATCCTCCCCTCCCATACGCCCAGGACGCGCTCGCGCCGCATATCTCGGCCGACACGCTGGCGACGCACCATGGCAAGCATCACAAGGCCTATGTCGACAAGGTCAACGCCGCCATCGAAGGCACCGAGCTTGCGGACAAGAGCCTCGAGGAAATCATCCACCATGCCGAAGGGTCGGGCAACAAGGGCCTGTTCAACAACAGCGCGCAGTCGTGGAACCACGCCTTTTACTGGAACAGCTTGAACCCGACGAAGACCGAACCGGCGGGCGACCTGCTCGCCGCGATCGAACGCGATTTCGGTTCGCTGGGCGAACTCAAGAAAAAACTGAAGGACACCGCGGTCAACCATTTCGCGTCGGGCTGGGCGTGGCTCATCGCCCGTGACGGCACGCTGTCGGTCACCGACACGCACGACGCGGGCACCGAACTGGTCGCGGGCATCAAGCCGCTGCTGGTGATCGACGTGTGGGAACATGCCTATTACATCGATCGCAAAAATCTGCGCCCCGCCTATGTCGACGCGGTGGTCGACGAACTGCTCAACTGGGATTTCGCTGCGGAAAATTACGCCCGCGAGGGCAGCTGGACCTATCCGTCGTAACGAGCGGCGTCGCGAGCGAAGCGAAGCAATCTCCAGCTCGAAGCCCCGCGAAAGGCACAAAGCAGGAGATTGCCACGTCGCTTCGCTCCTCGCGATGACGGCGACGGAAGCCGTCGGCCCCGAACGGCAGCCCTATCCCGATGACCGCGATCCCCCTATAGGCGCTGCCATGACGATCAGCCTGTTCGAACTGTTCAAAATCGGTGTCGGTCCCTCCAGCTCGCATACCGTCGGCCCGATGGTCGCGGCGCGGCGCTTCACCGTCTGGCTCGACGAGCAGGCGCTGCTCGTCAGGACCGTGCATGTCGAGGCTGATCTCTACGGCTCGCTTGCGCTGACGGGGAAGGGCCACGCCGCCGACACCGCGATCGTCGCGGGGCTTGCGGGCGAAATCCCCGCCTCGACCAGCCTCGCCGCGATCAAGGCGCATTGGGAGCGCGCGGCCAGCGAGGGTTTCATCTATCTGCTCGGTCGTCAGCGCGTTCGCTTCCAGCCGCAACGCGACCTTCATTTCCAGATGAAGCAGCGCCAGCCGTTCCACAGCAATGCCGTCAGCTTCACCGCGCGCGACGGCGATGGCGAAATCCTGGCCAAGCGCATGTATTTCTCGATCGGCGGCGGCTTTGTCGTCGACGAGGACGAGGCGGGACGCAACAGCCGCGGCGCCGAGGATGAGGTGGAACTGCCTTACGCCTTCACCTCGGGCGCCGACCTGCTCGCCATGGGCGCCGTGTCGGGCAAGAGCTTTGCCGAGATGATGCTCGAAAATGAACTGGTGCATCGCAGCCTGGACGAGGTGAATGCCGGACTCGACGCCATCGCCGCCGCGATGGACGCCTCGATCGACGCCGGATGTTGCAGCACTGGCACCTTGCCCGGCGGGCTCAAGGTCAAGCGCCGCGCGCCGCAGATCGCCGCCGACATCCGCGAACGGCATGAGGCCAATTTGTCGGACCCGATGGCGATGATGGACTGGATCAACCTGTGGGCGATGGCGGTGAATGAGGAAAATGCCGCGGGCGGCAAGGTCGTCACTGCGCCCACCAACGGCGCGGCGGGGATCATCCCCGCGGTGATCCGCTACTATAAACGCAGTTATCGCGGCGACGCCGCGGGCGTACGCACTTTCCTGCTCGCCGCGGGCGCGGTCGGCGCGCTCTATAAACGCAACGCCAGCATCTCGGGCGCCGAGGTCGGCTGTCAGGGTGAGGTCGGCGTCGCCTGCTCGATGGCGGCGGCGGGGCTGACGGCGGCCTTGGGCGGCACCAACGCGCAGGTCGAAAATGCTGCCGAGATCGGCATGGAACATAACCTCGGCCTCACCTGCGATCCCATCGGCGGCCTCGTCCAGATCCCTTGCATCGAGCGCAACGCGATGGGCGCGATCAAGGCGATCGACGCCAGCCGCATCGCGATGATCGGCGACGGCACGCATGTCGTCAGCCTCGACACGGTGATCGCGACGATGCTGCAAACGGGCCGCGACATGCGCGACAAATATAAGGAAACGTCGAAGGGCGGGCTGGCGGTCAGCGTGGTGGAGTGTTGAACCCCGCCTTTGCTTCATCGTCATCCCGGACTTGATCCGGGATCCATGGCGGCGCCGCAGTCATGGACCTCGGATCAGATCGGCGCTTATCCCTTCGGGACAAGGCAAAGCTGCCTCCCGGCTTTTGCCGGGGGACAGATGTTTGATCGAGAAGCGACGCGACGCGACGCGCCGGGCGCGGCGCGCTGGACGACATCGGTGACGATGGAAAAGCATCGCTCCCTCCTCGCGCCCCGCCTCGCGACAGGTCGGCTCCGTCTCGCGCTTCAATCCTGATGATACAGCCTGGCGCCGATGGCCTGCTTCACCGGAAGGGATCGCCGCGCGCCGTCGCATAATGCGCCATTGCCATCGTGGTCCATTGGGCGTTGACGCGGATGCAGCTGGGAAAGACGCTGGCGTCGGTGACGAGCACATTTGTGGTGCCGTGGACGCGGCAATCCAGGTCGACGACGCCGTGCTGCGAATCCTCGTTCATCGCATTGCCGCCGTGCGGGTGGCTGCTCGACAGAGTTACATCGTCCTGTTCGCGAATCGCCGCCTCGAAAAAGGCGTCGATGTCCATATCCGGCGTCACCGTCTGTCCTTTCGCCAGCGCGGGATAGCATTCGATCGCCCCGGCGGCGAAATGCACCTTGGTCAGCGTCGCCATCGCGCGGCGGAGCAGCGGCAGGTCGTCGGTTGAATCGAGCCGGAACCGGAGCTTGCCGTCGACGATCTGCCCACGCCGGTCGGCGGGAAAAAGAATGCCCGCCGAATGGACGCGACCGTAATTCTTCATGCGGTCGGCGTGATCGGCGAACCAGCCGGGCATCAGCGAGGCCATCGACATCGGCGGCTGGAAATGGCTTTCGAGCAGAAAGTCGCCGCAATCGACATAGCTCGACATCTGGTCCTCGTCCCACGCATCGCCGCCGACGCCCGGCGGCATCAGCGCGACGACGGGCGAGGCGACGTTCAGCGACACCTGATAACCCGTGCCGTCAATGTCGCTGCGTGCCAGCAGTTTCGACGAGGCGATCGTGCCCGCGGCGACAACGACGCCGACGCGCGCGCGGACGAGGCGGTTCGCTCCGTCGGGCAGGACGAGCCTGACCGCCTCGGCCTCGCGTCGCCCGTCGATCGCGGTCTGCCAGAGGATCTGCTGGACCTTGGTGCGCGGCAGGATGCGCGCGCCATGATCGCGGCACGCCTGGGGCAGATAGGTCTGCGCGACGCCCATGCGGCGGCCATAGGCGCAGCCCGAATTGCAATAGCCGCAATAGGCGCAGGCATTCGGGGTGTTCGGCGGGCCGAAATTCTTGTCGAACCAGTCGGCGATCGCGCGCTTGTCTTTGGGATCGGACGAGGCGTTGGCATAGGCGCGCCAGCCATTGATGAGGTGCGGGCCGTTGTGCCGTCCGCTGCGGGATTCGATGCGCGCGATGCCGAGCATCGCCTGCACCGCGTCATAGCTGGCGTGAAAGGCCGCGGGGTCGATCGGCGCGCCGATGGTCGCCCATTTGGCGAGCACATCCTCTGCGTCGGGGTGGGTGCGGCCGGGCTCGTTGACGCGCAGGCAGATGCCGTTGTTGATCGTCGACGATCCGCCGACGCACCGCCCCTGGAAAACGACGAAATCGCGGTTGGTCGTCGTCTGCACCGCGCCATGCTTGTAAAGATTCGCGATCATGTCGAGTTCGTGGTGGGTGATCGCGTGGCTGGGGTAGAAGGGCCCCGCCTCGACGATCAGCACCCGATAGCCCTGCGCCGCGATATTATAGCCCGCGACCGCGCCGCCCGCGCCCGAACCGACGACAATCACGTCATATTCATCGTCGAGACTATCGGCGGTCAATATATGCGCGGGGTCGATCTCGCGGCCCTGCACGGGCGTGATGGGGACGTCGCCCGGCCCGCGCGCGCGGAACCGGGGGAGCGCGAAACCGATCTGGCGGTGGACCGGGTTGGCGACGTTGGCGTCCTGATCGCCCGGCAGCCAGTGGCCGTAATAGCAGGCATAGACGATGCCGCGCAGCCGCCCCATGTCCTGGAACAGGTCGATGCGGCTGTCGCGCAGCCGGTCGGCGATCCGCTCGACGCGCGCCGCGACATCGACCTCGGCGAACAGCGGTCCGAGCGCGATTTCGGTGGCGATGAGCGAGACGCGCATCTCGTCCAATTTGGTGCCGCCGACCTTGCCGAACAGCTCGGCGATATTGGCGACGACCTGATCGGGCGTGATCGCCATCGCCGCGCCGTCGAACAAGGCCTCGGTCAGCGCCTTCAGGAACTTGAGCTGCCCCGGACTGAATGTTGCCGTCATCGTCGCTGCCCCCTTTGACGCCGCTGCCCTTGCAACGTCGATGCCCGTCTATCGCCTGTCGGTGCAAGACGATTGTATCGGACCGCCAATAAGGCGGCGGGATCAACGCACCCCGATCGTCAGATGCGCGATGGCGGGCGCACCCTCCAGCTGCTCGCGCAGCGCGGCGGAGCAAGCGGACCCCGCGACCTCGACGATCGCGGCGCGCGCGCCGGGGCCGACGCGCCAGACGTGAAGGTCGGTGATTTCGGCGCCCGCCGCCTCGACGCGCGCGCGGATCGCCGCTGCGGCCGGCGCATCGTGGGTGTCAAGCAGGATCGCCGCGGTGTCGCGCATCAGGCTCCACGCCCAGCGCGCGATGACGATCGCCCCGACGATGCCCATTGCGGGATCCATCCAGCCAAGCCCCAGATAGCGCCCGGCGAGCAGCGCAACGATCGCGAGCAGCGAGGTCAGCGCATCGGCGAGGACGTGGAAATAGGCCGACCGCAGATTATTGTCATGGCCATGGGCGTGGTCGTGCCCATGGTCGTGAAGATGATGGTCGTGATGCCCGCCCATCAGCAGCAGCGCGCTGACGATATTGACCGCGAGTCCCAGCACTGCGACGAGCGTTGCACTCGCAAAATCCACGCGCACCGGATCGATCAGCCGCAGCGTCGATTCGACCGCGATACCGATCGCAAAGACGCCGAGGATCAGCGCCGAGGCGAAACCGGCAAGATCGCCGATCTTGCCCGTGCCGAAGCTGAAACGCGGATCGTTCCGGTGTTTCCTCGCATAGCGATAGGCGAGCGCCGCGAGTCCGAGCGCGCCGGCATGAGTCGCCATGTGAAAGCCATCGGCGAGCAGCGCCATCGACCCGGTCCAGTAACCCGCGGCGATCTCGCCGACCATCATTGCGGCGGTGAGCGCGACGACCCATCGGGTCCGCCGCGCATTGTCGTCGTGCGCGGCGGCCAGAAAATCATGGCGATGCCGGGCGGGAGCGGTGTCCGACATGGCGGCGCCCTATTTCGCGTAGCGGCGGATCACCGCGAGCAGATCCTCTGCCCCGGTCGCGCGCTCCGCATCGCTGAGCCCCGGCAGCGCGACATGATCCTTCAGATGTTCGGCGATCACCTCGGCGAGCAGGCCGTTCACCGCGCCGCGCACCGCGGCGACGCGGTGCAGCACCGTCGCGCACGGGGCATCGGCGGCAAGCGCCTTTTCAACCGCGGCGACCTGGCCCGCGATGCGGCGGACGCGCGCGATGAGGTCGGGGCGGGCGGCGAGATGCGACATAATATACCCCCCTAACCTATATAACGGCGGCGTTCAAGCTGGGCCGCAGCTTGCCTTGCCGGGCGTGCGCGCGGCGGGTCAACGCCGGGGTTCCGTCGCCGTGGAGGCGATCGCCGCTGATTGCGATCGCCGCTTGCCTTGCATCGGAAAGCGCGACCGCTTTATCATGCGGCCCAACCCGAAATGATATGAAGGTGGGGAGGGGCGCCTTTATCCCCCGTCCGCCGCGCTTGGCAGCCGCAACGGGGGATGAGGTTCGTTGTGCACAAAGAGAACATTAAGGGAACAAAATGCACGAGTCAACCCGGCCGTCCGCTTTTTCCGTCGATCACTCCGGGCGGTTGACGTAAACGTCAATCGGCGCCAGGGCCGGGCCAGCCAAGGAAAGGGAGACGCATGGCCGAGCAACCGAAGTTCGATCTGACGGGGCGTGTGGCGCTGGTTACGGGGGCGTCGTCGGGGCTGGGCGCGGGGTTTGCCAAGGCGCTGGCCGCGGCGGGGGCCAAGGTCGTGCTCGCTGCGCGGCGCGCCGACAAGCTGGCGGAGCAGGTGGCGGCGATCGAGGCGGCGGGCGGGCAGGCGGTCGCGGTGAGCATGGATGTCACCGACGAAGCATCGACCAAGGCGGCCTATGACGCCGCCGAAGCCGCCTTTGGCACCGTCGACACGATTGTCGCCAACGCCGGGGTCGCGACCGAGAAGATGGCGATGAGCCTGTCGGTCGAGGATGTCGATTTCCTGCTCGCCGCCAATGTGCGCGGCGTGTTCCTGACCGCAAACGAAGGCGCGAAACGGCTCGACCAGGCGGGGAGCCGCGAGAAGCAGCATGGGCGCATCGTGCTGATCGGGTCGATCACTGCGGAGAAGGTCTTTCCGGCCACCTCGGTCTATGGCGCGACCAAGGCGGCGGTGCGCCATCTGGGCAAGGCGCTGGCGCGCGAATGGGCGCGGCGCGGGATATGCGTCAATGTCATCCAGCCGGGCTATTTCGAATCCGAAATGACCGCCGAACTGCTCGAAAGCGACGCGGGGGCGGCGATGGTCAAAAGCTTTCCGCGCCAGCGGATGCGCCCCGCGACCGACCTGCACGCGCCGCTGCTGTTGCTTTGCTCCGACGCCGCGGCGGGCGTCACGGGAAGCGTGTTCACGATCGACGACGGGCAGACTTTGTGAGCGCGCTGCTGATCGAGGCGCGCGGTGCGGTCGAGATCGCGACGCTGAACCGGCCCGAACGGCTGAATGCGCTGAACGAGGAGCTGGTCGACGAACTCAACGCCTATTTCGGCGGGCTCGTGGAGCGGCCCGACGTGCGCGTCGTGATCCTGCGCGGCGCGGGGCGCGGTTTCTGCGCGGGACTCGATATTCAGGAGGACCGGGCGGGCGACGAGACGCCGGTGCTTCGCACGCTGCGCACGCAGACGCGCATCGGCAACATCTATCGCAAGATGCGCGCCTGTCCGCAGCCGGTCATCGCGCTGGGCCATGGCGCCGCGTGCGGGGGCGGCCTGTCGCTGCTGCTCGCGTCGGACGTGCGCTATGCCACGCCGTCGCTGCGCTGCAATGCCGCCTATATCCGCATCGGGCTGGGCGGGTGCGACATGGCGTCGAGCTATTTCCTGCCGCGGCTGGTCGGCGCGAGCCTCGCCGCCGAGATGATCCTGACCGGGCGCTTTATCGACGCCGAGCGCGCGCTGCGCGCCGGGCTGGTGAGCGAGATCGTCGGGGAGGAGGCGTTGCTCGACCGCGGACTGGCGCTCGCCGACGAGATGCTGGCGACGAGTCCGCACGGGCTGCGCCTGTCGAAGCAGGCGCTGAACCTCAACCTCGACGCGCCGAGTCTGGACGCCGCGATGGCGATCGAGGACCGGCAGCAGGTGATTCTGTCGGCGACCGAGGATCACAAGGAGGCGCTGGCCGCTTTTCTGGAGAAGCGCGCGCCCGAATATCGCGAGCGATAGGATCGCCGCGCACGCCCCATTGACTTGCCATTATATTGGCATAGTAAATGCCATATCCCTTGGGGGTGGGAGTGATGGCAGCAGGCTGGAGGACCACCAGGCGGGGCCGGACAGGTGCGTCCCGGCGTGCTGCCATCATCGCGCTCGCATGCCTGTTGGGAAGCACATCGGGCCTGGCGCAGTCACGCGCGGCGCCGCCGCGCCAGCCCAATATCGTCATCCTGCTCGCCGACGACTGGGGGTTTTCGGACGTCGGTGCCTTTGGCTCCGAAATCGCGACACCGCATATCGACGCGCTCGCACGCGCCGGAATGCGCTTTGCGAACTTCCATGTCTCGGGTTCCTGCTCGCCGACGCGCGCGATGCTCCAGACGGGGGTGATGAACCACCGCAACGGCCTCGGCAACATGCCCGAGACGATCCCCGACGAACATCGCGGCAAGCCCGGTTACGACACGGTGATGAACCTGCGCGTCGTGACGATCGCAGAGTTGATGAAGGCCGCGGGATACCGCACCTACCTGACCGGCAAATGGCATCTGGGCAGCGACGCAAAGCGGCTGCCCGAAGCGCGCGGATACGACCGCGCCTTCAGTCTCGCCGATGCGGGCGCCGACAATTTCGAGCAGCGACCGATCGAAGGGCTGTACGACAAGGCGAACTGGACCGAGAACGGCCGCCCCGCGACCCTGCCCCGCGATTATTATTCATCCACCTTCGTCGTCGAAAAGATGATCGAATATATCGAGGCGGATCGCGATAGCGGCAAACCCTTCCTCGCCTCGATCAACTTCCTCGCCAATCATATCCCGGTGCAGGCGCCCGACAGCGACATCGCGCGCTATGCGGCGATGTATCAGGACGGCTGGACGGCGCTGCGCGAGGCACGCGCGCGGCGTGCGGCGGCACTCGGCATCGTGCCGGCGGGCACGCCGATGGTGACGATGCCGACGACGCGCGACTGGCAGAGGCTGGACGCCGACGAACGCGCGGCGGCGGTGCGCGTGATGCAGGCCTATGGCGGCATGGCGACCGCGATGGACCGCGAGATCGGGCGACTCGTCGCGCACCTCAAGACCACGGGCGATTACGACAACACGATCTTCGTCTTCCTGTCCGACAATGGCGCCGAGCCGACGAATCCCTTTGCCAGTCTGCGCAACCGGCTGTTCCTGCGGATGCAATATGATCTTTCGACCGATAACATCGGGCGGCGGGGCAGTTTTTCGGCGATCGGGCCGGGCTGGGCAAGCGCCGCGGCGTCGCCCTTGTCAGGTTACAAGTTCAGCGCCGCCGAGGGCGGGCTGCGCGTCCCGCTGATCATCGCCTGGCCGGGGCATGGCGCGATCCCGGCGGGCGCGATCAACGACGGGCTGGCGCATGTCACCGACCTCTTGCCGACGCTTGCCGAACTGGCGGACGTGCCGCTGCACGAAGGGACATGGCAGGGGCGGAGCGTCGAGCCGATCACGGGGCGCAGCCTCGTCCCGATGCTGAAGGGTGCTGCGGGCAGCGTCCATGGCGACGCGCCGCTCGGTTACGAGCTGTCGGGCAATGCCGCGCTGTTTCGCGGCGATTACAAGCTGGTGCGCAACCTGCCGCCGACCGGCGACGGCCGGTGGCGGCTCTATGACATCAAGACGGACCCCGGCGAGACCCGCGACCTGTCGGCGGCGATGCCCGATCGGTTCGCCGCGATGCTGTCCGACTACCGCGCCTATGCCAGGGCGAACGGCGTGCTCGACATGCCGGCGGGTTATACCGCCGACGAACAGATCAACCGTTATGCGTGGGAGCAGCAGGGGCGCAAACGCGCGATCAAGGCCGGGCTGTGGCTGGGCGGCGGGTTGATGGCGCTGGCGTTGCTGGTCTGGAGCTGGCGGCGGCGGCGCGCGCGGGGGTAATGTGGGCGCGGATGTGGGGTGCCTTGGGCGGTAGGCTGGATGGTTGAGGTTGTTGTCGGCTTTGGGGTGGAGAGCTGCCATAAACCCCTCTCCCCTTCAGGGGAGAGGGGTTGGGAGAGGGGGACCATCCAAACCCCTCTCAACTGCGGCTAGGCAGCAAGCTGCCAAGCCTTCGTGTCTCTCCCCTGAAGGGGAGAGAGCCCGAAATGCCAACGGCTGCTTTCGGTCGCAAGCCGCCGTTCCCGTCGTCGCTACGGCGTGGGTTTGTCCGGCGCCGGGCGCGCCGGGTCGATCAGGCGGAAGCCGATATGGTCGGTTCCCAGGCTGCGTTCCTGGAACTGGCGCGCGGCGGGGCGATAGCGGGCGCAATAATTGGCGGCGCACAGGAAGCTGCCGCCCTTGATGACATTGCGCTCGCTGCCTGCCGCGCTCGTCGTCCATTCCCAGACATTGCCGATGAGGTCGTGGACGCCGTGCGCGTCGGCGGGAAAACAGGCGACCGGCGCGCGGCCGGTGAAGCCATCGGTGCCAAGGTCGCGCAGCGGAAAGCTGCCCTGATAAAAATTGGCGCGCGGTTTGCCGTCTTTGCCGACGGGGACGTTGCGGTCGGCGCCGCCGCTCGCCGCGGCGAGTTCCCATTGCTCCTCGCTCGGCAGCGTCTTGCCCTTCCATTTGGCGAAGGCGAGCGCGTCCTCATAGCCGATCTGCACCACCGGGTCGCGGCCGCGCCCGTCGATGTTCGTCGCGGGTCCGGCGGGGTGACGCCACTCGGCGCCGACGACCCAGCGCCACCAGTTCGGATTGCCGTCGGTCGGCGCGGTGAACACCGCCGAACCGGGGATAAGCATGTCGGGCGGCGCGCCGGGCAGCGGCGGCGGGTCTTGCTCGGCGAGCGTTTTATAGCCCGTCGCGCGGACGAATTCGGCGAACTCGGCGTTGGTGACCTCGTGCGTCGCGATCCAGAAGCCCGCGACCGTGACTTCGCGCGGCGGCCCCTCTTCGGGCAGCTGCGCGTCGGCACCGAGGGTGAAGGTCGCGCCGGGGATCCAGGCATAATCCTGTGCCGGCATCGCGGGGCATTCGGGGGGCTTGGTTTCGGCCAGCGGAGTGTCGGGATCATCGCCGCACGCTGCGAGTGCGCCAATCAGAAGCAGCGCGGGCAAGGCGGCGCTGCGGATCATTCGTCGGCCACCGTCGCCAGCAGCGCCGCCACCATTTGCCCCAGCACCTCGCCCGCTTCCTCGGCCGACAGCCCCTGGTCGTGGCGCAGCGTGCGCCAGGTGTGGAAGGAAAGCGCGGCGCACAGCGCCTCGACGGTGATGCGGTCGGTGAGCACATGACCGGGCAGCAGGCGCAGGATCAGCTCGCGTTCGAGCATCACGACACGGCTGTACTGACCCATCAGGAAGGGCGACTGATAGCGTTTGATGTTCGCCGCAAGGCGAAAGGGCAGCGTCGTTTCAAAGACACGAATGCGGCGCCGCACCAGTTCGCGGACATTGGCGCGCCACGGCTGGTCGGGATAGGGCGCCGTGACGATCGGCATCACGCGGTCGGTGACCGTCGCGGTGATTTCGGAATAGAGCGCGTCCATATCGTCGAAATGGCGGAACACGGTACGCAGGCCGATGCCCGCTTCCTCAGCGACACGCGCGGCGCTCGGCGACAAATCGCCCGCGACGATCAGCTCCATCATCGCCTCGACGATGCGCTTGTGGCTCGACCGGCTGCGCGCGCGGCGGCCGTCGATCCGCTCGGCGCCGCTTCGCGCCGCTTCCGATTTCGTCACCCCGGTCGTCATCGCATCCTCGCTGGCCCAGCACGCCGCCGACGTCAAACGATCTTGCACTTCGGCGAATATAATGACACATATAGTGCCAATAGTTTTCGGGCAAGCCGAAGCGGCGGGTGAAGGGAGCGGGCATGGCCAATAAATGGGTGGCGCTGGGTGCCATGACGCTGGCGGCGGTCGGTGGCTATTGGGCCTATGACGCGAACAAATATCGCATCCCCGGCATCGTGCAGGACTGGCGCGAGCCGGTGCAGCCGAACCGGGCGATCGCGTGGCAGCAAGGGCCGGCGGCGGCGCCGGAGGGCGCGCGGCCGCCGAACATCATCCTGATCGTCGCCGACGACCTGGGCTATAACGACATCAGCCTGAACGGCGGCGGCGTCGCGGGGATCGTCAAGACGCCGAACATCGATGCGCTGGCGCGTGAGGGGGTCCATTTCACCACCGCCTATGCCGCCAACGCGACCTGCTCGCCCTCGCGCGCGGCGATGATGACGGGGCGCTATCCGACGCGCTTCGGCTTCGAGTTCACCGCGGTGCCGATCGAGTTCGCCGAAAATCTGGCGCATGGCGAGGGTGTCGGGCCGCACCGCGCGATCTTTCACGACGAACTGGTGACGCCCGACATCCCGCCCTATCCCCAGATGGGGGTGCCCGCGAGCGAGGTGACAATTGCCGAAGCGGTGAAGGCGGCGGGCTATCACACGGTTCACATCGGCAAATGGCATCTGGGCGAAGCCCCCGAATTGCAGCCGCACGCCCAGGGCTTCGACGAAAGCCTGGCGGTGCTGGCGGGCGCGGCAATGCTGCTGCCCGAGGATGACCCCGACGCAGTCAACGCCAAGCTGCCGTGGGATCCGATCGACCGCTTCATCTGGGCCAATCTGCGCCACGCAGTGACCTTCAACGGCAGCAAGCGGTTTGCCGCGCAGGGGCATATGACCGACTATTTCGCCGACGAGGCGATCAAGGCGATCGAAGCGAACCGGAACCGGCCCTTTTTCCTCTATCTTGCCTTCACCGCGCCGCACACGCCGCTGCAGGCGACGCGCGCCGATTATGACCGGCTCGCGGCGATCAAGGATCACAGGACGCGCGTTTATGGCGCGATGATCGCGCAGATGGACCGGCGGATCGGCGACGTGATGGCCAAGCTGAAGGAGGCCGGGATCGACGACAATACGCTCGTCATCTTCACCAGCGACAATGGCGGCGCCTGGTACAACGGGATGCCGGGGCTGAATGCGCCGTTCCGCGGGTGGAAAGCGACCTTTTTCGAAGGCGGCATCCGGGCGCCGCTGTTCATGCGCTGGCCAGCGCGCATCGCGCCGGGGACCGAGCGCGGCGACGTGACGGGCCATCTCGACCTTTTCGCGACGATTGCCGCCGCGGCGGGCGCGGCGCTGCCCGCGGACCGGACGATCGACAGCGAGGATATATTGGCCGGTCCCGCCAAGCGTCCGGCGATGTTCTGGCGCTCGGGCGATTATCGCGCGGTGCGCGCGGGCGACTGGAAATTGCAGGTGACGAAGCGACCCGAAAAGGCGCGCCTCTATAACCTTGCCGCCGATCCGACCGAACGGACCGACCTGTCGGCGCGCGAGCCGGCGCGCGTCGCCGAACTCGGCGCGATGATCGAGGCGCAGAACCGGGGCATGGCGACGCCGATCTGGCCGGGGTTGGTCGAAGGGCCGGTGCGCATCGACGTGCCGCTGAACACGCCGTGGCAGGACGGGCAGGATTATATCTATTGGACCAACTGATCGCGTCTGACCGCTTGTGAAACAAGGCCGCCGCACGTTAAGGGGCGGGGATGGCAAAGGGATCGGGGTCCAATGGCGGCGGCAACGCGCGCCCGACGATGGCGGACATCGCGAACGAACTCGGTCTTGCCAAGATCACCGTCTCGCGCGCGCTGTCGAACCCGTCGAGCGTCAAGGAAAGCACGCGGCGGCTGGTCCGTGAAACCGCCGAGCGCATGGGATATCGGCTCAACGTATCGGCGCGCAACCTGCGCCAACAGCGTACGCGCACGATCGCGGTGGTGATCGAAATGACGCCGTCGCACGAACGCTTGATGAGCGAGCCCTATCCGCTGCTGCTGCTCGGCGGCATCATGCAGGAACTGACCGCGGCCGGGCAGAATATGGTGCTGACGACGATCGACCTGTTCACCGCGGCGCCGCCCTCGGCCGATGGTGTCATCCTGCTGGGGCAGGGGGTGCATGACGATGCCGCCGCAGTGATCGAAGCGACCGGGCTGCCCTATGTGGTTTGGGGTGCCGAACATGGCCCGCCGGGGCGCATCGTCGTCGGCAGCGACAACCGCGAGGGCGGACGGCTCGCTGCCGACCATCTGCTCGGCCGCGGATGCCGCCGCCTCCTGTTCCTCGGCGATGCCGAACATGGCGAGGCCGAGGACCGGCTGCGCGGGTTCGAGGCGCGCGTCGCGGCGTCGGACGCCGCGATCGTCGGCAATATCCCCTGCGCCTTCACCCTGCCCGCGGGGCGCGAAGCGGTAGGGCCGCTGCTCGACGCGCGCGGCCTCGATTTCGACGGCATATTTGCGGCGAGCGATGCGATCGCGATGGGCGCGATCGAGGCGTTGCAGGCGCGCGGCCACCGTGTGCCGGGCGAGGTGTCGGTCGTCGGCTTCGACGATTCGCCCGGCGCCGCGCTCTTTTCGCCGTCGCTCACCAGCATCCGGCAGGACTGGGCGGTGGGCGGCGAACTGCTGGCACAAAAAGTGCTCGCCAAGGTGGCGGGCCAGCCGGTCGAGTCGCGCGCGATGCCGGTGGTTCTGGTCAAGCGCGAAAGCTGATATTTCAGACATTTTCCCGGTCGGTCACGCGCCTTTGACCGCGAAATGGTATCGATACCTTGACATCGATACCATTTCGCGCGAAACAGCATCGAGAGCGAAGGCCGGAGCAGCCTTCGCCGCGGGTGAGGATATTGTGGCGACCATCGAACAGTCTCTGGAACCGATGCGGCTCGTCCGGCGCGGAGCGGCGGGCGAAGACGCCACCGCGCGGGCGCTGTTCGCACTCGCCAACGGACTCGTCGGGGTCGAGGGCATGGCCGACGAGCTCGCGGTCGCATCCTGCGCCTATCTGCCCGACGCCTATATCCGCCGCCCGATCACCTATCACGAGAGCTTCCCCGGCTATGCGAGCGCGACCGATACGCGCATCGCCTGTCCGAGCCCGGTGCTGCTGCGGCTCGAGATCGACGGGCGGGCGGTCGATTTTGCCGCCGCCGACCTGCTCGACAGTGAAATCGCGCTCGACCTTGCGAGCGGGCAGGTGCAGCGCCGATCGCGCTGGCGGCTTGCCGGTGGGCGCACGATCGAGATCGCCGCCGAACGCATCGTCCCGCTGGATGGCGGCGCGCTCGTCGCCTCGCGCCTTCATATCCGCCCGGTCGATTTCGGCGGCGCGGTCGCGGCATGGCTGACCTATGGTTTCGACAGCGCCGCGCTCCACAAAGGCGATGCCGACGATCCGCGCATTTCGGGGCGCCTGCGCGCCCTGTGGCGCCTGACATCCCCCCTGCCGGGCGATGCTTCGTCGGTTACGCGCTTCGCGCAGGATGCCGTCGAGCTTGCCTATCGCCAGCATGTCGCCTGTCCCGACGCCGCCGTCGCCGCGACCGAGGCGGGCCATGTCGTGCGCGGCGAACTGGTCGCCGGCGGCACTCTGACGATCGACCGGGTGGTCGCGCTGGCCGCGGCCCGCGGTCGCCCGGTCGATCTTGCCGCGCTGGACGATGGCGATGCCGATTTCGATGCGCTCGCCGAGCGCCAGCGCGCAGCGGTGCAGCGATTGTGGGACGCCGCCGACCTCGCGATCGACGGCGACGATGCGCTGGCGGCGGCGCTGCGCTTCGACCTGTTCCAGCTCCACCAGTCGGCGAGCCGCGATCCGAACCACAGCATTGGCGCCAAGGGGCTGACCGGCGAGGGTTATGAGGGTCATTATTTCTGGGACGCCGAAACCTTCATGCTGCCGGTGCTCGCGTTGCAGGCGCCCGAAAAGGCGCGCGTGCTGATCGCCTACCGGATCGGCAAGCTCGACGCCGCGCGCGCCCATGCCCGCGCGATCGGCCATCGGAACGGCGCACTCTATCCCTGGCGGACGATCGGCGGCGACGAATGTTCGTCGCACTATCCGACTGGGTCGGCGCAATATCACATAAATGGCGACATCGCCTATGCGCTCGCGCTCGCTGTCGCGGCGACGGGCGACGAGGCTTTGCGCGCCGAAGCCGCCGAGATGCTGTTCGAGACGGCGCGCATCTGGATGGAGATCGGCGCCTTCGATCCGCGCCGCGGCGGCGCCTTCTGTATCCATGGGGTCACCGGCCCCGATGAGTATTCGGCGCTGGTCGACAATGATTTTTACACCAATGCGATTGCGCGCCGCCATCTGGCCTACGCCGCCGAAACCGCCGATTGGCTCGCTGCGCGCGGCGATCCGGCGGCGGTGACGCAGCGGATCGGGCTCGACGCCGCGGAGGTTGCCGAATGGCGCCGCGCCGCCGACGCGATGTGGCTGCCCGTCGATAGCGAGCTGGGCATCAACCCGCAGGACGATGCCTTCCTCGGCCGCCCCGAACTGCCGGGGCTGGCGCAGCGGGATGGCGAAGGCCCGCTGCTGATGCGCTATCACCCGATGATCCTCTTTCGCCACCGGGTCGCGAAGCAGGGCAATGTGGTGCAGGCGATGGCGATGGATCTGGTCGCCATGCCGCTCGCGCAGCAACGGCGCAATCTCGACTATTATACGCGCGTCACGACGCATGATTCGACGCTGTCGTCGGTGTCCTTCGCGATCGCCGCGGCGCGGCTCGGCGACGAACCGGCAGCATTGGACTTCATGCGCGAATGCGCGCTCGTCGACCTGGAGGATCGCCACGGCAACACATCGCACGGGCTGCACATGGCGGCGCTCGCGGGAAGCTGGCTGGTTCTGGCAGAGGGCTGGGGCGGGCTGCGCCTCGACGGCGCGGCGCCCGCGTTCCGGCCGCAGCTTCCCGCCGCATGGACGGGGTATCGCTTCCGCCTGCAATGGCGGGGTAGCGTGATCGAAACAGCGGTCGACGCTGCGGGCGCGACCTATCGCCTGCTCGCGGGCGCGCCGCTGGACATCACCGACCATGGCCGCGCGCTGACCGTCGGCGCCGATCGGGTCTTTGCCCCGCGCCCGGCGCTGAAGGGCGTGATCTTCGACCTCGACGGCGTGCTCACCGACACCGCCGAGGATCATTATCAGGCGTGGCAGGCGCTCGCCGACGCGCACGGGCTGACGTTCGACCGCGAAGCGAACCATGCGCTGAAGGGCGTCGATCGCGCCGGATCGCTGCGGCTGATCCTCGAACAAACGGGCAAGGCAGTCGAGCCGCCGAAGTTCGAGGCGATGCTGGCGGAGAAAAACGCCACCTATGTCGCGCGGCTCCGGGGCTATTCGCCCGCCAATTTGTTCGCTGGCGTCGAGCGGCTATTCGCTGCCCTGCGCGCCGCGGGACTGAAAATCGGCCTGGCTTCGGCCAGCCGTAACGCGCGTGACGTGGTGGCGCGGCTCGGCATCGCCGATGCGTTCGATTTTATCGCCGACGCGGGTGCGGTGACGCACCCCAAGCCGGCGCCCGACATTTTCCTGGCCTGTGCCGATGGCATGGGCCTGTCCCCGGACCAGTGCATCGGTGTCGAAGATGCGCGCGCCGGAATAACGGCCATCCATGCGGCGGGCATGGTGGCCATTGGCATCGGGTCTGAAGAGGCGCTGCCCGATGCCGACATTCACGTCCCCGCCATCGGCGACCTCACGCTCGGTCAGATCCTGTCGGCAGAACAGGAAACGGCCGCGCGCGGGCGCCGGACAGGCAGAACAGTCAATGCGGAGGATTTGTCATGTTGAAGACCACCCACCTGTTGTCGTCGATTGCGCTTTTCGCGCTGCCGATGGCCGCGCACGCTCAGGAAGCGCCTCTCGACGATGCGGCGCCCGCTGACGAGGAAATCGTCGTCACCGGCACCGCCGGCGGCGGCATCAGCCGTCAGGACGCGGCGTTCGCGATCACCAGCATCAATGCCGAGGCGATCGAGCGCGCGGCGCCGAACAGCACCGCCGACCTGTTCAAGGTCATCCCCGGTGTGTCGGCCGAAAGTTCGGGCGGCCAGAATGGCGCCAACATCTTCGTGCGCGGCTATCCGTCGGGCGGCGACGCCGAGTTCGTCACGCTGACGGTGCAGGGCGTGCCCTTTTTCTCGCCGCCGACCTTGTCCTTCCTCGAAAACACGCAGCTGATCCGCATCGACGAGACGATCGAGCGCGTCGAGGCTGTGCGCGGCGGCACCGGCGCATTGTTCGGTAACGGCCAGCCCGGCCTGACCGTCAACTTCGTCCAGAAAGAGGGCGGGCGCGATTTCGAGGGGCTCGTGAAAGCCAGCATCACCGATTTTGGCGACCTGCGCGGCGACATGCTGCTGTCAGGGCCGCTCGGCGAGTCGACCAGCTTCATGATCGGCGGCTATTATGCGAGCGGCAACGGCATCCGCGACCCGCGCTTCACCGCCGAAAAGGGTGGACAGATCACCGCCAATGTCCGGCACGACATGGACCGCGGCTCGATCCTCGTCTTTGCGCGCTACCTCAACGATCGCGGCCAGTGGCTGCTGCCGATCCCGGTGGTGCGCGACGGCGACAAGGTGCGCCAGTTCGGCAATATCGACCCCGGCACCGGCGTGCTTGCGGGGCCTGAAACGCGATTGAGCCTGCTGCCCGACGGGACGCGCGCCGACCTCGCCGACGGGCGCGGCGCCGACCTTGTCAACCTTGGCACCAATTTCGATTATGAGATCGGCGACGGGCTGCAATTGCGCTACCGCGCGAGCTACCTCAAGGGCGACGCCGACACGACGGGTCTCGTGCCCGCGAGCACCGCGACCAGCGCCGATGCCTATGCCGCCTCGCTCGGCAGCACGATCGGCAGCCTCACCTATGTCAACGGTGGGCAGGCGGTCGCGGGCAGCCAGCCGGTGATCCGCGCGGGCACCTGGATCGTGCGCAAGCAGATCGAGGATTTCACCAACGACCTTGCGGTCGAATGGGACAGCGGCAACAACAAGTTCACCGTCGGCGCCTATTATTCGGACTTCTCGTCGAACGACCAGTGGAACCTCGGCAACGTCCAGCTGCTCACCGCCGAAACGAACGCGCGCCTTCTGAACCTCGTGCTCGCCAACGGACAGGTCGCGACCGACCGCGGCTTCACACAGGGAAGCTTTTTCAACGTCAACGCCGCCTATGACGGGCGCGAATATGCCTTTTATGCGGTCGACGAGTTTCAGGTGACGCCCGAGCTGCGGCTCGACGCGGGCATCCGTTACCAGCATTACAAGGCGAGCGGGACGCTGGAGAACAATGATTTTGGCGTGAATGTCGATGGCGATCCCGACACGCTCTACGACAATGGCACCGCGGTGCTCAACGGCACCTTCCGCAATATCGCGTACAAGAAGGGCTCATGGTCGTGGACGGTCGGCGCCAATTACGACATCTCCTCGTCGGTTGGCGTCTATGCGCGTTACAATCGCGGCAACACCAACCCCTTCTTCGACAATCTGCGCGACGGGATTTTCGTGTCGCCGCGCGTCGACAATTATGAAGGCGGGGTGAAAGTGCGCACCGATCTGCTCTCGCTCTATGCCACCCTGTTTCACACGCGATTCCGCGGGCTGGCGACGACTGTGATCACCAATGGCGCGCCGATCGCGTCGATCGGGGGGGCACGCAGCACCGGGGTCGAGATCGAAGGACAGATTCGCCCGATCGACAATGTCTCGATCGCCTTTTCGGGCACCTGGCTCGATGCGAAATATCGGAACTTCTTCGCCGATGGCGGGGCGACCGACCTGTCGGGCAACCGGGTGCAACGCCAGCCGAAGTGGCAGTGGCGCGTGACCCCGGCCTATGACATTCCCTTCGGCAACGACGGCAAGGTCTCGCTCTATTCGACCTTCACCTATGTCGGCGACCGTTTCTCCGACACCGCGAACACCCAGTCGCTGCCCAATTATTTCAAGATCGACGCCGGGATCAGCGTCGATGTGAACCAGGCGCTCAGCTTTGCGGTGACCGCGGACAATCTGACCGACAAGGTCGGGCTGACCGAAGGCGATCCGCGCCAGCTCGGCGCCGGCAGCCAGGTCGTCAACGCGCGGCCGATCCTTGGCCGCTCGTTCCGCTTCAGCGCGGCGTACAGGTTCTGAGTTCATCCCTCCCTGGGTGGCCGCAGCCTCTTTGCGGCCACCCCTCTTTTTGGGGGAGGTGAGGCGCAACCGACAAAATCCTCCCCATCGCAAGTCGATGGGGAGGATCAGGCGGCCCTACCGCACCCGATACATTCGCCTCCGTCTCGCCTAAGGACATGCCATGGCCCGCACCCGACTGATCGCCGCGATGATCCTGACCTATGTTGGCTTTGCGATGCTGCTCAACAGCGTCGGGACGGTGATCCTCCAGTCGATTTCCAGCTTTGGCGTCACCAAGCCGCAGGCGAGCACGCTGGAGGGGTTCAAGGACATCACGATCGCGCTCGTGTCATTCGCGACGGCCAGCTATCTCGCGCGCATCGGCCTGCGCAAGGCGCTGATCGGCGCGCTGCTGCTTGCGATCGCGGCCTGTCTCGTGATGCCGATGCTCGGCAGCTTCGGGGCGGCGCAGCTGCATTTCGCGATGGTCGGCGCTGCCTTTGCCGTCGCCAAGGTCGCGGTCTATTCGATGATCGGCTTCGTCACCGCCGGACCGCGCCAGCACGCCAGCCTGACCAGCCTGATCGAGGGCATGTTCATGCTCGGCGTGCTCGCCTCCTACTGGGTGTTCAGCGCCTTCATCGATCCCACCGGGCTGCGCTGGCTGAATGCCTATTGGGTGCTCGCGGGCATCGTTGCGCTTGCGCTTGCGTTGCTGCTCTCGTCGCGCGTCGACGAGGCGCCGGCGGGCGAAGAGCCAGCGGTACCCGAGGCGGCGCCCTTCCGCGCGATGCTGCGCCTCGCGGCGCTGCCGCTGGTGCTCGTGTTCGTGCTCTGCGCTTTCGTTTTCGTCGTCATCGAACAGGGGATCGGCACCTGGCTGCCGACCTTCAACAACGAGGTGCTGCACCTGCCGGCGCAGATGAGTGTGCAGGCGGCCAGCCTGTTCGCGGCGTGTATCGCGCTCGGCCGTTTTGGCGCGGGGGCGGTGATGGCGCGGTTCGACTGGTATCCGGTGCTGAACGCCTGCCTGATCCTGCTCGCGGCGCTCATCATCCTCGTCCTGCCGCTCGCCGACGGGCTGTCGCCGCGGCCGATCGCAGGGTGGGGCGATGCGCCGGTGGCGGCCTTCCTGTTTCCGCTCATCGGCTTTGCGCTCGCGCCCATCTATCCGACGATCATCTCGGTGATGCTGAGCGCGATGCCGGGCCGCCAGCACCCGCCGCTGATGGGGCTGGTCGTCGTCTTCTCGGCGCTCGGCGGGACGACGGGGTCGGTGATCACCGGCCAGCTCTTCGCGCATCTCGACGGGCGCACCGCCTTTACGCTGATGCTCGTGCCGACCGCGATTCTCGGCATCGGGCTGTTTCTGTTGCGGCGGCAGATCGCGGTAAAAGACACTGCGAGCTAGGGTCAGGACCCATTAATTCCCCGTTCGAGGTTTGAAGCGATTTTGCTCAGGGCGAGGAGGAAAGGCGCAGGAATATGGACATATTTCAAGACTTTTCGACGCTGCCATGGGCAAAATCGGTCAAATCCCGAAGGGACGCCGAAATGGCTTCAATCTCGGACCTTCGCGGCCTTGCGGGTAGCGATGCTACCCGCTGCACCCGCCAAGGCCCGATATCTTCGCCATTTCGACGCCTCGAACGGGTAATTAATGGGTCCTGACCCTAATTGGCGGCGGCGCGCGGTTGTGGCAGAGGAACGCCGTCCATTACCCGCGGAGACATGATGCGCGCCCTTCTCCTTTCACTCGCCCTGCTTGCCCCCTTCGCGTCGGCGATCGCCAACGACGACGTCATCGACACCCACGTCCATCTGTGGAACGGCGAGGCATCGCTCGCCGAATATCGCGCAAAACTGAAAGCCGCGGGGCTTTCGGTCGAGCGATTCGGCGCGATGTGGTTCGGTGGTCCCAATCAGGCGCGCGCGGGCAATCCCGCCGACATCAGCGCGCGCAACGACGCGCTGATCGCGCTCGGCAAAAAACATCCCGACATGATTCCGATCGCGACCGTCCACCCCTATGACGGCGACGCCGCGCTGGCCGAAGTGACGCGCGTCGCGTCGCGCGGGGTCAAGCTGCTGAAAATCCATCCGCACACACAGGGGTTCGACGCCGCCGACCCGCGCGTGCTGACGCTCGTCAAACATGCGGGCGCATCGGGGCTGGTCGTGCTGCTCGACAATGCCAGCATTGTGCCCGCCGACAATGAAAAGCTGTTCAACCTCGCGCTCGCGGCGCCGAAGACGAAGTTCATCTTTGCGCATATGGGCGGGATGGGGTTCCGCTTCTGGAACATATTGGCGCTCGCGCGCACGGCCGAGGGGCTGTTTGCCGAGAATATATTCTTCGACATTTCGGGCGTGACGCTGTTCGCCGATTCGCCGGTCAAGGACGAATATGTCTGGACGATCCGCAACGTCGGTGTCGACCAGGTGCTGATCGCATCGGACTATCCGCAGATGTCACTCGCGAAGACGCTCGAAGCCTTCGACAAGCTGGACCTGACCGAAGAGGAACGCGCGAAGATCCGCTCGGGCAATGCCAAACGGCTGCTGGGGCTTTAGGAAGCGATGCCCCGCCCCCGACATTGAGACGCAGGAGAGCGGGAAGCGGGGCGAGCGCGCTTAAGCAGGGCGCGGATTGCCCGACGATGAACGAAGGGACCTAGCCGGCCCAAATCTTTGCATAAAGCATCGCCATCTCGTCGGCATCGGGGATGCGCGGATTGTTGGCGGGCGAACCCGATGCCGCCGCCTGCGCGCACATCGTCGGGATCAGCGCGTCCCAGCGCGCGGCGTCGATACCCCATGCCGCGGGGCCCGGCACCTCCAGCTCGCGGTTGAGCGCCGCGAGTTCGTCGATCAGCCGCGCCACCGCCGCCTGATCGCCCTCGGCATCGTCGGCGACGCCCATCGCGCGCGCGCAGTCGGCGTAGCGGGGAAGCGCGGCGGGCGCCGACCAGGCGGTAACGGCGGGCAGCAGCATCGCGTTCGACAAGCCGTGCGGGACATGGAAATGCGCGCCGATCGGTCGGCTCATCCCGTGGACGAGCGCGACCGAGCTGTTCGAAAAGGCAATCCCCGCCTGCGTTGCGCCGAGCATCATCGCCTCGCGCGCTGCGGCGTCCATCGGGTCCGCGCATACGCGGCGCAGATTGGGCGCGATCGCACGCATCGCGAGCATTGCCATGCCGTCGCTGAACGGATTGGCGCGGCGCGAGACATAGGCCTCGATCGCGTGCGTCAGCGAATCGATGCCGGTATCGGCGGTCAGCCGCCGGGGCTTGGTAAAGGTCAGTTCATAATCGACGAGCGCGGCGACGGGCAGATAGGCAAGGCCGGGGCAGAGCATCTTTTCGTCGGTCGCATCGTCGGTGATGATCGTGAAGCGCGTCGCCTCCGACCCGGTGCCCGCGGTCGTCGGGATGGCGATCACCGGCAAGCCGGGCGTGTCCTGCACATGCGGCGCCTTGTAATCGGCCATCGCGCCGCCGTGGTGGCCAAGCAGCGCGATCGCCTTGGCGCTGTCGAGCGGGCTGCCGCCGCCGAAGCCGACGACGCAATCATGGTCGCCTTCCTGAAGGAAGGCTACGCCGACGTTGATCGAGGCGATGGTGGGGTCGGGCACGGTATCGGCGAACACCCGCGCGGCGATCCCGGCGCTTGCCAGCCCGCCCGCCAGTTCGTCGACGCGCCCGCTGTTCAGCAGCCAGGGGTCGGTAACGATCAGCGGGCGCGACAGACCCAATGTCTCCAGCACCTCGCCGAGTTGTTTCGACGCGCCGCCGCCGATGCGGAGGATGCGGGGAAGGGCGATGCTTGCGATGCTCAACGGACGATCTCCTGACAGGAGGGTCTTACGTTGCAGGGCGCCGGGCGGAAATCCTTATTCTGTACGCGCGCCGATCGTCCGCGCGAAGAGGTCGAGCGCGGCGGTGATCGCGGCGCGATGCGCTGCGGCGGTCTGGCGCTGGTGCGCGCAAAAGGGGAGGGGGTTGGGCGCGTCCGCGGCGCAGGCGGTCAGGAAATCATAATGACCGGCGTCGGGGATGGTCTGATGATGCGCACGGGGCACCAATGCCGCGACGGCGAGGCCGTTGGTCGCGTTCGGCGTCACGCTGTCCGCTCCGCCGAGGATCAGCCGCGTTTCGACATCAATCGCGGCGAGGCTGGCGGGATCGAAGGCCTGCACGATCGCAGGTGCCATGACGAGCAGCGCGCGGATGCGCGGCCGCGGCGGCGTGGCGGCGATCTCCGCCAGCCGGGCGCGGGCGCTTTCGCCGTCCAGCATCGCCAGCACCTCGTCGATGGGGACCGCAAACTCGAGCTGCGGGCGGCAGACGCCATCATCGGGGTTGGCGGTGCAGAAACGGCGCAGCAGTCCTGTCTCCATGCGCGCGCCGCCCAGCGCGAGCGCAGTGAAACCGCCCGCCGAAAAACCCGCGGCAGCGACGCGGCCGGGGTCGAGCATCGGGCCAAGCACGGGGTCGGCGGCGACATGGTCAAAGGCCCGCCGCAGATCGCCGGGGCGTTCGAAGAAGAGCGCAGCGCCTGCTTTGGTCATCGCCTCCAGCCCATTGTTGCCCGGATGGTCGACGCCGATCACGACATAGCCCGCCTCGGCCATTGTCCTGGCGAACCAGCCCATCGCCACCGCCGCGCCGCCGAAGCCGTGCGAGAGGAGGATGACGCCGCGGCGCCCCCCGGCGGCAGGGGGGGCGTCGCGCACGACGGGCGGCGCAGTGCCGGCGCCGTCATCGCCTGCTGCGGGATACCAGACGGTGACGCGCAGCCGCGTACTGCCGTCGGCGTTGCGCGCGGCGGCCGGCGGGTGGTCGGCGGTCATCAGGCGTTGTCCGACGAACGGCCCGGCCCACACCGTCGGGGCGGCGCAGAGCAGCATGAGCAGCAAAGCCAGCCGCAGGGGTGCGCGAAGCCCCGTCATCGTCTGTCCTTTCTGACGCAATCCCGGTGAGTCAGATATACAGCACGCCGCTCTAACTGGCGGGTCATCGCGCGGTCAAATGAGGTTGAGCGCGGTGGCGCGGCACGCCGCCATCGCCGGGGTGGAGCACCCCATCAGCACCGCGACGCCGCGCAGCCGCCGCTCGACCTCCTTCTCGGCCAGGGCGAGCCTTTGTCCGATCCCGACAATCGAATAGCCCGCCGCGAAGAAGGCGAGCATGTCGCGGTCGGCGGGGTCGAGCCGCACCGGATCGTTGACCGGCAGCGTCGGCGCCGCCAGCCGGGCAAGCTGGTCGAGCAGGGCGGTCGAAACGAGACCGACGGCGGTGCGCGTCGCGAGGTCGGTGTCGATCGGCCCCGCCCAGGACGAAAGCGCGCGTACCGATCCGTCGCCCATCTGCACGGGCATGACGAAACCGTCGGCGATCTGGAAGTCGCGGGCTTCGTCGAGGATGCGGCGCTGGAGCGGCGACAGCATGGCGCGCGGAATGTCGCTCCAGAAAAAACCCGCCGACGCGGCGGCGGTGGCGCGGATCAGATAGTCGTGGTTGCGATAGCCGTTCGCTTCATTGTGGCGGAGCCATCCGATCGCGGGTCGCCCGTCGGCATCGCGCCCCACTTCCCACCCATGGATGCCGCGCCGCAGCGTGCCGGTCATGAAATGGGCAATGCCGAGCGCCGAAAGGAAGCGCGCGGCGATGTCGACCGCCGCCGCCGCGCTGCTGGCACCCGCAATCGCCACCGCGGTCTCGAAGGCGCCAAGGGCCAGCGACGCCGCTTCGGCGGCCGTTGCCGCCGCCGAGGCCGGGGCGATCTTTGGCGCAAACCCTGCGGCGAGCAGCATCGCATTGCGTTGCGCGGGCGTCAGTGCGAGCGCGTCGGCGATGCGCGCCACCATGTCGGCGCTGGGACGCGCGCGGCCCTTTTCGAGAAAGCCGAGGTGGCGAGGCGAAATGCCCATGTCGAGCGCAAGGTTCATCTGCGAGCGGCCGTCGCGTTTGCGGTGCTGACGCAGCAGCGCCGGAAAGCCAGTCGGGCATGGGCGGTCGGCGGCAAGGGAAAGCGAGGATGCCATGGCGCTGCACTTCATCATCGGTCGGAACGCGGTTCGCCAAACTAGTTTGGGACGGGCAATTTATCCAGCACCATGCGAAACATTATTACGCCTACCTGCGAGGTAGTCGACCCGAACGCCTTTTGCATCCCATAGGCCGCACCCATGACCAGCCGCCTCGGGCCCATGCTGAAGGCCATCCGCGAACGCGCGGGCATCGCGCAGCTCGAGCTGTCGCTGCGCATGAATGTGTCGCAGCGCCACATCAGCTTTGTCGAAAGCGGCCGCTCGCGCCCGAGCCGCGACCTGATCGGGGCATGGCTCGGCGAAACGGACGCGCCGCCTTCGCTGCGCAATGCGGTGCTGCTCGCGGCCGGATACGCCCCCGCATCGCACGATGTTTCGCCGCGTGATCCACGGCTGGCGGTCGCGATCGCAGCGCTCGACCGCACGCTGGACCTGCACGAACCCTATCCCGGCCTGGTTTTCGATGCCGACTGGCAGGCGCACCTCACCAACCGGAGCGCGCGGCGGCTGATGCGGCTGAACCTGCCCGATTTCGTTGCTGCGCTCGATGATCTGTCGCTGGGTTTCAGCATGATCGACGCGCTGATCCATCCCGGCGGGATGTTCCGCTATATGCGTGACCCGTGGATCGGCGGCGGCGCGCTGCTCGACCAGCTGCGCCGCGAACAATGGGTGCGCCCCGCGATCGAGCCGCGCGCCGACCGGGTCGAGGCGTCGATGATCGAACGCTTCGGCCCGCGCCCACCGCAGCCGACGAAGCCTTCGGCCGATCCCTGTCTGAACCTGGTCTTTGATACGCCGCAGGGGGTGATGCGCTTTTTCACGATCCAGAGCGTCTTTGCCTTGCCGCAGGATGTGACGCTGGCCTCGCTGCGCATGGAATTGTGGTTCCCCGCCGACGAGCCGACGCGCGCGGCAATGCGGGCACTCGCGAACAGCGAGGCTGCCCCTGGCGAGCCGCTGGTCACCGTGAAGCCATAAAGCAGGACATCGCCCCCGATCAGGCGATGATGGTGCGGTCGAGAAGACTCGAACTTCCACGGCCTTTCGGCCACAACGACCTCAACGTTGCGCGTCTACCAGTTCCGCCACGACCGCACATCATGATGGTCCGGATCGGGTCCGGCACCAGGTAGGAGCGGGCGCCTAGCAAAGCTCGCCGGACGATGCAAGCGAGCTTCGCCGCTTTTATTTCCGCGGGTGCGAAGGCCTCGCGTCCGCGGCCACGGCGCATGTCACCAAAGCGACTCCAAAGAGTCACGCAACTGTCACCGCTCTGGCGTCAGACCGTCATCGAATCACCCTAGTGGCGGCGTCACCGGGGGCGAGAGGCA